>NZ_JACBXA010000434.1 GCF_013870515.1 Streptomyces albidus (ex Kaewkla and Franco 2022)
CGTTGCGCGGTGCGTCGCCTGCGGTACGGGGGCCATCGACGGCGACGGCTACTGCGAGCACTGCGGGCACAAGCAGCCCCGTGAACGCGACCACATGGAAGCCGAGTTGCCGTCAGTGGCGGCGGCCAGCGACCGTGGCATGCGCCATCACCGCAACGAGGACTTCTTCGGGCTGTTCGAGTCCGCCACACCCGCCGGTTCACCGGCGACCATCGCGGTGGTCTGCGACGGCGTCTCCTCAGCCACGCGCCCGGACGACGCCTCGGCCGCCGCCGCACGGGCGGCGAGCGAGTCGATGCGCGACTCCGTCCCGCACGGCACTCCCGCACAGCAGGCCATGCACGACGCCCTCCTCGTCGCTGCGGAAGCGGTCAACGTCCTCGCGACCGAGGGCCCCAACGAGCCCTCCAAGAACGCTCCGGCGTGCACGATCGTCAGCGCGCTCGTCGCGGACGGCATCCTCACCGTCGGATGGGTCGGCGACAGCCGTGCGTACTGGGTGCCCGAGGACCGCACCTCTCCGGCGGCCCGGCTCACCGAGGACGACTCCTGGGCCGCCCAGATGGTCGCCGCCGGGCTGATGAGCGAGGACGAGGCCTACGCCGACGCACGCGCGCACGCCATCACCGGCTGGCTCGGTGCCGACGCGTACGAGGTCGAGCCGCACACCGCGTCGTTCAAGCCGGACCGGCCGGGCGTCGTGGTCGTGTGCACCGACGGCCTGTGGAACTACGCCGAGTCCGCCGACCAGATGGCGGCGGTGGTGCCGGGCGACGCCCGTGCCCGTCCGCTGCACTCGGCGCAGCGCCTGGTCGGCTACGCGCTCGACGGCGGGGGCCACGACAACGTGACGGTGGCCGTGGTCCCCTTCCCGGTACCGGCGGGAGGGACCGTATCGGCCTGAGGCGACGCACGGAGGAAGGGCCGAGCAGCAGTCCCCGACCAGGACGCCGCCGGCCCCGCTGAACCGACGAACACGTGACGACGGGGGAGCTCCACGGCGGTGTGCTGCCACCTGCCCCTCGTCTCCTCACAACTCCTTTTCGTCACGGAGCAGGAGCGGAACAGATGGCCGACTTCGCACAGCCGCAGGCGCCGCCGTTCTCGGTGGAGATCTATCAGAACGAGTTCCTGCCGGAGGGCGCGCAGGAAGTCAACGCGATCGTCACGGTCACATCGACGCGCGGCGCCTCCACCCGCGGGCTGCCCCTGCCCGGCACCGATCCGGGCGGTTCGTCCGCGGCACTGCCCGGTGCGGTCCGTACGGACGCCGCAGTCGTGATCATGATCGACTGCTCGGGGTCGATGGACTACCCGCCGACGAAGATGCGCAACGCCCGTGACGCCACCGCCGCGGCGATCGCGACCCTGCACGAGGGCGTCTCCTTCGCGGTCGTCGCGGGAACGCACAAGGCCGAGGAGGTCTATCCGGGCGGCGGCCGCCTGGCCGTCGCCGACGACGGCACCCGCGCAGAGGCCCGGCAGGCGCTGCGGAAGCTCAGCGCCGGCGGCGGTACGGCCATCGGCACGTGGCTGCGGCTGACCGAGAAACTCCTCTCCTCGCACGACGCCCCCATCCGGCACGCCGTCCTGCTCACCGACGGCCGCAACGAGCACGAGGAACCGGAGCAGTTGAAGGCGGCGCTGGAGGCGTGCACAGGGCGCTTCACCTGCGACGCGAGGGGCGTCGGCACCGACTGGGAGGTCAAGGAGGTCACGGGGATCGCCTCGGCGCTGCTCGGCTCCGCCGACATCGTGGCCGACCCCGACGGCCTCGCGGCGGACTTCACGCACATGATGGAGAACGCCATGGGCAAGGAAGTCGCCGACGTGGCGCTGCGCCTGTGGACGCCGCAGGGCTCACGGATCAAGTTCATCAAGCAGGTCGCGCCGACCGTCGAGGACCTGAGCGATCGCCGTACCGACGCCGGTTCGCGTGCCGGCGACTATCCGACCGGCTCATGGGGCGAGGAGTCCCGCGACTACCACGTGTGCGTCGAGGTCCCGGCGGCCGAAGTCGGGCAGGAGATGCTGGCGGCGCGGGCCGCGCTGATCCTGCCCGCGCCCGACGGGGGCACCCCGCGGACACTCGGACAGGGCCTGATCCGGGCGGTGTGGACGGACGACATGATCGCCACCACCTCCATCAACGCGCAGGTCGCGCACTACACCGGTCAGGCCGAGCTCGCCCAGGCGATCCAGGAGGGGCTGGATCTGCGGAAAGCCGGCGACGAAGAGGGCGCAACGTCCAAACTCGGACGAGCCGTGCAGCTAGCGAGCGAGTCCGGAAATGCGGATACTTCGAAGTTGCTTTCGAAGGTGGTGGACGTGGTCGACGCCGCGACCGGTACTGTTCGGCTGAAGGCGAAGGTTGCAGACGCCGATGAGATGACGCTCGAGACGCGGTCCACGAAGACAGTCCGCGTGAAGAAGTGACGGAGCCCCTGAGGGGCGTACCGCAGGTACGGAAATCCAGGAGCACAAGGGGGAGGCACTCACCATGCCGACTTGCCCGAACGGACACCAGTCGTCGGCCGACGACTGGTGCGAGGTCTGCGGTCACCGCATGGCCGACTCGACCGCCGCGCCTGCCGGTGCCGTCCCGCCGCCACTCTCACCGCCGGTCCCCGGAGG
>NZ_JACBXA010000435.1 GCF_013870515.1 Streptomyces albidus (ex Kaewkla and Franco 2022)
CTCGGGTTGTGTGGTGTCTGGTGGGTGTGTCGGTGGTGGCTTCGTGTTGGGTGTTGTGGGTGGTGGGTGTGTGTCGGCTCGTCGGCTGGTGTTGGCTGTTGGAGTCGTTGATGTGCTGCCGCAGGTTCCGGGTCTGGAGGCCCGGTTCGGCCGTGACGTGGTGCACTGCCCGTCCTTGCCGTGGTTGGGAGGTCGCCGGCCTGTCGCTGGGGGTCGTGGCGAGCGGCCCGGGCTACCTCGATGGGGCGCTGTTGTTCCGTCAGTGGAGCGAGGACGTGGTGGTTCTGCTCAACGGCCGGCCGGCTCCGCGGGGGGAGGAAGCCGTGAAGTTGACCGCACGCGGTATCCGGTGGGTGCGGGGCGTGATCGCCCGGGTTCTCGTCGAGGGTGATGCCGTCACAGGTGTCGAGCTGGCCGGTGGTGGGGTCGTGGATCGTAGTGCGCTCGTGGTGACCACCGTGCCGACTCCCGACACCGCGTTGCTCGACGCCGTCGGTGGCCCTGATACGCCTGGTCTGAAGGTCGTCGGTAACGCCGCCGCGCCATGTGCGGGGGTGATCGCCTCGGCCGCCGACGGTATGGCGGCAGGGACGCTCCTCAACCACGATCTCGTCCTCGAAGAGACCGCGGCGGCTGTC
This sequence comes from Streptomyces albidus (ex Kaewkla and Franco 2022), assembly GCF_013870515.1. Taxonomy (GTDB): domain Bacteria; phylum Actinomycetota; class Actinomycetes; order Streptomycetales; family Streptomycetaceae; genus Streptomyces; species Streptomyces albidus. Next base: position 639 of record NZ_JACBXA010000435.1, read on the forward strand.
GCGGAGCATCGGAAGGAAGCGGCCTGATGAGTGGACAGGGACACCGGCTCACCGAAGAGGAAGCCGCGGCCATGTTCGAGCCGTCGAGCTGGGAGGAGCGATATTCCAGCGAGGAGAGGGTCTGGAGCGGGAACCCGAACCCGCAACTGGTCGCCGAAGTGACTGGACTGACTCCGGGCACCGCGCTCGACGTCGGCTGCGGAGAGGGCGGCGACGTGATCTGGCTGGCCCGTCAGGGCTGGAGAGCCACCGGAGCCGACTTCGCCGCCAACGGCCTGGCCCGCGCAGCTCGGCACGCGGAGGAGGCCGGAGTCGCAGACCGGACCGACTGGTGGCAGGTCGACGCCCGGACCTTCACGGCCGACGGCCGCACCTACGACCTGGTCACGACCCACTTCCTGCACCCGCCGGACGCGGGGATGGTGGGGGTGATTCGTTGTTTGTCTGAGGCCGTCGCGCCTGGGGGTCATCTTCTGGTGGTGGGTCACGCGCCGTGCGAGGCGTTCACTCATCTCTCCGCTAGCCATCGTCGGGCGATGTTCTTCGCTGAGGAGCTGTTGCCGGGCCTGCCTGAGGGCTTCGACGTCCTGGTGGTCGAGCAGCGGCCCCGGACGATGGTCCGCGAGGGCGTCGCGGTCGATGTTCACGACTCCACGCTGCTCGCCCGCCGTGCGAGCTAAGGGGGTTCTCGGTTCGGATTCGGGCTGGAGGTCTCTCGTCTCGCGGGGGATGCAAAGGGCGACGGACGGGTCGAGGGGATGCGGCTGCCCGTCAACTGCGGGGTTGTGACTTGGAGTTGGAGGGCTGGTTGTCGTGCTGGCTGGGTCGGACTGTGCGCGCGTGTGGCGTGCGCTTGGGCCTGGTCGGATGGTTGTGCATGTGGTGACGGGGGGTGTGGTGCCGGGCTGGGGGTTTGTGGCTCCCACGTGCAGCCGGGGCCGGGGTTGCGGTTGGCGATCTGGGCGGGCTTGAACCCCGAACCTCTCCTGGGCGGTTTGTGGTCTGTCTTCCGCCGGGCAGGGCGCACCCCCGGTGTGGGTGTGTGGTCGTTGTGGTTCCGGCTGGGCCCGGCCCGCCGGGCCCCCTCCGCCCGCCCCTCGGTGCTTGCCGGAGGGGGGGCGGGTTTATTTGTGGTGGATGCCCAAGTCGGCGAGTTGGGTGGCTTGTTCGGGCGTGAGGGTGGCCGTCCGTGTGCGTTGGTTGTTGATCCAGATGCCGAGGCGGATGTTTCTTTCTTGCTCTGTTGTGGTGCGGGGAAGGGTTTCGGTGTGTGTGCGGGGGACGTTGAGGTGGCCTTCGCGTTGGCGGTATTGGTGTGCGGCGGTGAGGTTGTCGGCCCAGATCTGTGCTCTGCTGCGCCGGGGTGGTTTCTCGTCCGCGGCAGTGGGTTGGAGGCCGAGGATGTGTTGGAGGAGCCATTGCTGTGCGGTGTTGAGTTTGTTCCAGCCGCGTTGTTGCGCGCGGGTCCACTTGCCGAGGTCGTCGCCTTGGACGATGACCGAGCCGGCCTCGGTGGGCAGGGCTCCGCCGGCCTCTCGGTGAAGACGCGTCAGGTGGAAGCAGCGTTGCCAGTCGATGGGCCAGGCGGGGCACCAGGCCGGGTCGATCTCGTCCAGTGCCTGGCGCCGTTCTGGGGTGAGTCCGCCGGCGGTGGAGTCGGCGGGGAGGTCTTCCTCGCGGCGCCGGGCGGCTTCTTCCGCGCGCTTCGCGGCGGCTCGCTGGTTACGTAGCCATGTCCCGACGGGGTAGCCGCCGGTTCCGACGGCGTCGACGGGGGCGAGTAGGTGGCCGTGTTCGGCGGCCCACGCGGCCGCGGCGTCGAGGCCTTCTTCGAAGGCGACGGCGAAGTGGTTCCAGGTCATGCCGAGTTCATCGAGCTGGGCGACACGTTCTGCGTCCAGCCGCTCCTGCCGATGGGCGCGGCGTGCGTCGGCGATCCATTGGCCCAGCGGGAAGCCGGCGAGGGAGGCCGGCCACCCC
>NZ_JACBXA010000436.1 GCF_013870515.1 Streptomyces albidus (ex Kaewkla and Franco 2022)
GGCGGCCTCATCGGTCGTACTGGCCGTCGGCGCCGCGGTGTTGACCCTGCTCTCCGTGGATCTGGACCGGTGGTGGCTGCTGCCGCTTCGCCGGGCCCGGCTGCGGCTGCTCGGACATCCGCTGACGGGCACGTCGGCGGGGACGGCACGGGTGCCGGTGGCTGCGACCGTCGAGCTGCTGGAGAACTCCCTTGCCTGGCAGGCCGCTTCGCCTGTCGTCAGGTCCGGGCTGCTGGACCACTGGGAGGAGGCGGGCTGGCGCGTCCTGCTCTACTCCGGGGTGTACGAGGACGGTACGGGCGCCAGGCCCGTCTCCGTCGTGTTCGCACTGGACGCGACAGCCAGCCTGGACAGCTCCGGCGACCCGGCCGTACGCGTCAGCGTCGTGGACGCGGACACCGGGCAGCCAGTGGACCTCGATCTGGCGGGCGTACGTCCGCGAAAGGCCCTGCCGGTGGCGGGCTGAGCTGAACCCGCACGGTGACGGAACGGAGCCGCCCGGACAGCGACGGGCGGTGCGGAAGGGGAGCCGGGACACCGACTCGCCGTACCGCACCGCCCGTTCATCCGGCTTCTCCGGGGGCGGCCCACAGCGGGACCGCGAACTCCCTTGTGGATCAGGTGAGTCGGTGCACCGGGCGACCGTCCCCCCAGCGCTCGATCGCCTCCTCGTCGGCGAAGGCCAGCGCGCGCAGCATGTTCCCGCCGTCGCTGGAGTCGACCGTGCGCTTCAGGCGGCTGCTGTGCGCGTCCCTCAGCTTGGTCGTACCGGCCTCTATGGTGTCGCCGTAGAACGGCTCGAAGGCCACACCCGCGAATCCCGCCTTGCGCAGAAGCATCGGCACGGTCTCGCGTGAGTAGAACATCAGGTGGTTCCTGGTGAAGCCGTTCCACCTCGAGTCGAAGGCCTTCAGCAGCAGGGACTGCGCGTTGACGGTGAGCACCATCAGCACGCCACCGGGGGCGAGCAGATTGCGGAAGCTGGTGAAGTCCTCGACGGGGCGGGGCAGATGGGCCAGTACGGACCACAGGGTGATCACGTCGAAGCCCCCCGCGGCGATCTCCGGCAGGTCCTCGGGTGCGCCGAAGTGGGCCGTCGCCTTCGTCAGCCGCTCGTTGGCCTCCTTGACGGAGTCGGGCGAGAGGTCCACACCGCACGCATCGAACCCGCGCTGCTCGGCCAGCTCCAGGAAGTAGCCGGCGCCGCAGCCGAAGTCGAGCAGCCTGCGCTTGTCGCCCTCGGCGAAGACCGGCTTGAACGCGTCCATGGCCTGCTGGTAGCGGCGCTGCCTGTTCGCGGCGTAGTTGCCGGTCAGGAACGTGCTGTAGTTCTTGGAGTACAGGTCGCCGAGCCGCTCGGGCAGGATATTGGGGTTGCGGTAGAGGAACCCGCAGGACGGGCAGCGCACGACGTTGTACGTCCACGCGGTCTTGCCGTTCTTCTTCGTCTTCGACGGCTCGAAAAGCGGCTGCTGCCGGGACTCGCCACACATGTGGCAGGTGATGAACTCCTCGATCGGGCCGAGCTTCACCCGGGACCGGTATTCGTCGAGGGATATCACCGGTGAACTGCGCAGCTTCATCCGCCACTGCAGTTCCCTGACTGCTCTCTCACCGGGCCGGATGTAGACGCGCTGTTCCCACGGAACGCTGTTGTAACGCGAACCGTATACGGCACGGGCGACGGCCCGTTTGGCTGAGACCATGAGGTACCTCTCGGGACGGCTTTCGAGTCACAGTGTCACCCGACAGGCCGATATTCAAATAGTGCTGTGACCATCTTTTGTTTCCGTGTGCAGTCGTTCCGCGGGAGCCCCCTGAGTGGTGCGGCCCGTCGCCGATTCAAGGTGGGTTATACGACGTTTGTGGCTTTAGTCACCCGATTTCTGGTGGTATGTCCACGTGGGCATCGCCCCTCTTGGAATCGGCCGCCGGGGGAATGCGAGGCGGCGTAGGCGTTTTCACGGCCCTGAGCGTTCGGTTACGGGGGGTGTTATCGGAGGGCCTGTCGGGCGATCGGTGTTTCGGTCCGAATCTCGAATGCGATGCGAATCCTGCCGTCGGCGACGCGATCCTCTTCATGCGGCACCCGGTGCACTCTTGCTCCCAACTTCGCTGTTTTCCTTCACCAGTTGGTCATTGATGTGCCGGGGAATCCGAGACGCGTACCGGCGTGGAAGGAATGCGCGCGGTGCGAAGGTCGGTATCGAATGTTGCATTTACGAGGCGGTAGCATCACCGACGGCGACCGTGCACTTTCATGCGGGCATTACGCAGAGTTGTTCCCGGGGTTCTCGAGGTCGCCTTCCGGGAGGGAGAGGGCGGCCGAACGTCGCGCGTCGGCGCCGCGTCCCCGTCGCTCACCTGACGGCCGGAGCCGGAGCGGTGGCCGCGCAACTGCCCGCAAGAGCTTCCAGCATCTTGCCGGAATGCTTTACATCCAGTGCGCGCGTCGATACGTTCCCTTCAACTTCCCGCAGCACCAAGGGAATCGACATGTGGCTGCCGGCGCGTGCGGCCCTCGCTGAAGCGATGTGAAGGAGCCGCAGTGCGCGCGCGAACCCCCCACGCGACCCCGGAG
>NZ_JACBXA010000437.1 GCF_013870515.1 Streptomyces albidus (ex Kaewkla and Franco 2022)
CACCATGTGAGCGGCCGCTGCCGCGGGCACCGGGCCGAGCCCGGCAAGCAGCGGAACTGCCGCTCCCATGGTGAGGATTCGTCTGCGGGGGAGGGTCATGGCTTCTCTCACCTTCGGTTCGGATGGGCACGCACCCTGCCCGTTTAAATCGGTTTAGACAAGCCTTCGGGTCCGTCCGGACCGCTCTTCGACGGCCGGACGGCACTTCGCACGGGCGGGGGGCTCTTCGCACGGCCCTGCCGGACGAAGCCGAGGCGGTCCGGGGTGAGCGCGGTCCGTCACCTGAGGGTTGGAAGTCGCGGGCCGGGTCACTGACCTTGTCGGGGTCCGGTCGGCGCACGATCATCGATTCGTCCCCGTTACGCGGACCACGGGGCATCAGTGGGAGGTACGGCAGTGGGAACGAGCGGCGGCAACGTACGGGCTCCCGGCGGCACATCGGGCAGATCGGACGCGCCGGGCGAGGCGTCCCGCGAGGGCGATGCGGCGCCGGAGACGCCGGACCACGTCTCGACGGGAGCGGTGGAAGGCGCGCGAGAGCGTGTCAATCGCCAGTGGAACGAGATCCTTCAGGAGACGAGGGTCGCGCAGACCGGAGTGCAGATCCTCTTCGGCTTCCTGCTGAGCGTCGCCTTCACCGCTCGCTTCGCCGACCTCGGCACCTTCGACCGCTCGGTCTACGTGACCACCGTGATCCTGGCCGCCGGTGCGACGGGAGCGCTGATAGCCCCGGTGTCCATACACCGCTTTCTGTCCGGGCAGCGGATGAAGGACGAGGTCGTGGAGGTGGCCGGCCGGCTGATGATGTGCGGGATGGTGCTGCTCGCTCTCACCGTCGGCTCCACGCTGCTGCTCATCCTTCACGTCGTGCTCTCCGGTCTCCTGGCGGAGATCCTCGTGGGCGTGGTGATGGTGTGGTTCGTGTGCTGCTGGTATCTGCTGCCGGTGTGGCTCCGCAGGAGGTCTGCCACGAAGGGGTAGCCGTCGCCCACGCAGACGTGCGGTGTTCTTGGCCGAACGCCCCCTCCGCGCAGGCTCGTTGACGCCCGGAGTCACGCAACATGGAGGCCCTCGCCCCTACCTGTGGAATGTCCGGTTGTCGAGATCGGCTACCGAACGGGCGGAAAACAGTGGGTGGTTGAGCGCCGAACGGTGACAGACAGTGGCGTGAACGGTGCCGGACGGCCGAAAACGTCATCTCTCAGTGCTGTCGGCAGCCGAAAACGCACAATGCGACGTGCTCTACACGCGAAATCGTGGCAGGTAATTGCCATTGTGTGTCTGTCTCTTGTGACTCGTGAGTACGGGGGTTACGTTCTCCGCGCGTAGACATTCCGACCCCCACCGGGACAGTCGCCGAGGAGGCCCCCCACATGATCGACTTCGGTCGTGATCCGAGAACGAGACTGAGCAGACCCGAGGACTCCGATGACGACGTCGTCGGGGTGCCCGCGGCCCTCGGCCGGCGCGGCGACGGATGCGCGACAAGGGGCAGGCGGCCGATGGAATCCCCGCGCTCCGAAGAGACTTGGGCACGGGCTGGACGCTTCGGCGGCACACCCGGGACGCCCGGACGCGGCGGCGCGTCGAGGGCTCCGCACCTGCACCTTCACGCGGCCCTCACCGGCAGGGTGCGGACCCGGGCGCTCGCCCTCCCCGTCGCGCGCGGTGACGGCCGCGATCTGCCGGGCGCCGGAAGTGGAATCGCCGTCACTCCCGTATCTTTGTGCAGGTCGGGTGTGCAGAACGTGTCCGCCGAGTATGGTTGCACCGGCCCGATCGTCGGGGTGATGGGGGCCGACTCCTGGCGTGGCTTCGCCCGGGCCCTGAACAACGACCGCTGGGGCTAGGGCAGTACGGGGACAGACCGGAACGTGCTGGTCGCGCCACCGATCACCGGCAGGGTCAACTTCCTGCTACGCATCGTGAGTTGACGACAACAGTTCGTGCTTCCGGAACCCCGCTCCAGGGTTGTGATCTGCCACACAATGCCTGTGTGGCATGTAAGCGGACGGTTACATGGCCATGACAAACGTAATGTCCATTGCGTTGAGTCTGGATTACGGGCGCGAGAAGGCCCTGCTTGCTGTGCCACGGAGGGCGAAATGCCCGGTCGTGGGCCTGTTGCTCTCGACTGACGGAGAGTGACCGGAACACGGGAAGCAGTCAGTTGACCGCATGGAAAACCGTCCCGTCTACTACGCATGGTCAGCTGGGACCGAGCGATCGTGCAGTCGGGAGAATTCATGAGGATGCTGGATACGGACGCGTCCGACGTGTCCTCGCGATCGAGTCTCGTCATCGCGATCAACCCAGTGCACCGGCCGTCACCACGGCTGGCCGCCGCCGCCTCCGCGGCAGGCGCGCTCGGCGTGCTGGAGCTGCCCGCCGGTGACGCGCGGGCGGTCACCGAGAACCTCGACCGCGCACGCCGCTGGTCGAAGCGGCCCATCGGAGTGCGCATCCGCCCCGGCTGCACCGTCACGGCCGCCGAACTGCCCGACGTGGTGGACACGGTGCTGCTCG
>NZ_JACBXA010000438.1 GCF_013870515.1 Streptomyces albidus (ex Kaewkla and Franco 2022)
CTGGTCCAGCAGCCTGCGCACGGCCCGCTGAGCTGCGGCGGCGTCCGCTCCGCGGAAGGTGAACAGCTCCACCGGCCACTCGTCGCGGGAGTGCACGGAGGGCGACTGGTCGTACGCGCGCAGGACGGCGTGGAAGTTCGTACCGCCGAAACCGAATGCGCTTACACCGGCGACACGCTCGTCCGGCTCCGCCGCCCACGGACGGGCGGCGGCATGGAAGTGGAAGGGGCTGCGCTCCTGGTCCCAGGCCGCGTTGGGCTGCTCGATGTGCAGCGTGGGCGGCTTGATCCCGTGGTAGAGCGCCAGGGTCGTCTTGATCAGGCCCGCCAGGCCCGCGGCGCACTTGGTGTGGCCGATCTGCGACTTCACCGACCCGATGGCGCAGGCCCCGGGTGCGGCACCGGCTTCGGTGAACACCTCGGTGAGGGTGGACAGTTCGGTGCGGTCGCCGACGACCGTGCCGGTGCCGTGCGCCTCGATCAGTCCGACCTGCGCCGGCGAGACACCGGCGTTGCGGTAGGCGCGGGTGAGCGCGGCGCGCTGGCCCTCGGGGCGTGGGGCGGTCAGGCCGAGAGCCCGCCCGTCGCTGGCGCTGCCGACGCCGTCGATCACGGCGTAGATGCGGTCGCCGTCGCGTTCGGCGTCGGCGAGGCGCTTCAGCACCACGCAGCCGACGCCCTCGCCGAGCGCGATGCCGTCGGCGGTCTGGTCGAAGGTGGAGGAGCGCCCCGTCGGGGAGAGGGCGTGCACGGAGGAGAAGAGCAGGTAGTCGTTGATGCCGTTGTGCAGGTCGGCGCCGCCGCACAGCACGACGTCGCTGGTGCCGGTGACCAGTTCCTTGCACGCCACGTCGACGGCGGTGAGCGAGGACGCACAGGCCGCGTCGACGGTGTAGTTGGCGCCGCCGAGGTTGAGCCTGTTGGCGATGCGCCCGGCGATGACGTTGGCGAGCATGCCGGGGAAGGAGTCCTCGGTCAGCCGGGGCAGCTGCTCGTCCAGGGCGGGCGGCAGATCGCCCACGTAGGAGGGGAGCACGGTGCGCAGCGCGCTCGCGTTGGACAGGTCGCTGCCGGCCTCGGCACCGAAGACGACCGACGTACGGGAGTGGTCGACCCCGGGCCGTCCTTCGTAGCCCGCATCCGCCAGCGCCCGCCGGGCCGCCTCCAGGGCGAGCAGCTGCACCGGCTCGATGGCCGCGAGGGAGGCCGGCGGAATGCCGAAGCTCAGCGGGTCGAAGGGGATCTCGGGCAGGAAGCCGCCCCAGCGTGAGGGGGTGCGCTCCCCGTCGCCGTCCGGAGCGAAGTAGCGCTCGGTGTCCCAGCGCTGGGCGGGTACTTCGGTCACGCAGTCCTTGCCGGCCAGTACGTTCGCCCAGAAGGCGGCGAGGTTCTCGGCGCCCGGGAACATGCCGGACATGCCGACCACCGCGATGCGCAGGGGGTCCGGGGCGGTTTCCTCGGCGGACGCGGCTTCCGCCACGCCGAGTTCGGCCCGCAGTTCGCCGGAACGGGTACGCAGCAGGTCGGCGGCCCGAGCACCCACGGACTCGTGGAGGGCGGCGACCGTGGTGACGCTCTCGCGGAGGACCACGACCTCACCGGCCATGAACATGCCCTCGTCGCCCTGGCGTTGCTCGTCGACGCTCCGCAGTTCGGCGCCGACGCGCTCGATGCCCTTGCTGGCCAGCCGCAGGCGGCCCACGTTGAACTTCTCGAGCTGCTCCCACACGTCCCGGTCGGGAACGCCCTGCTCGCGCAGTTGCTCCTTGAGCCCCTGGAAGTCCGCGGTGAACGCGCTGTGCGCGCAGCGCGTGGCGTGCCCGGGTGCGGTCTCCAGCAGGTCGGTCCGCTCGGCGGCGACGACGCACTGCTGGAACAGCGGGCGGATGGCTCCTGCCTGAACCGCCTCCTCCGTGAAGAGGTAGGCGGTGCCCATCAGTACGCCGAAGGGGACCCCGGCGCGGGTCAGCGGCGCCGCGAGGGCCGCGACCATCGAGGCCGAGCGCTCGTCGTGCACGCCGCCCGCGAAGAGGACGGTCAGCTCACCGGCGGCGCCCGGCTTCGCCTTCTCCAGGAACTCCAGCAGGATCTGGACCTGCGCCTCCCAGAGCGGGAAGCTGTTGCGCGGCCCCACGTGGCCGCCGCACTCTGCGCCCTCGAAGATGAACTTCCGCGCACCCGCGGCGAGGAACTGCCGCAGCAGGCCCGGCGAGGGGACGTGCAGGAAGGTGGATATGCCCTCCGCCTCCAGCGCCGCCGCCTGGGCGGGCCGGCCGCCCGCGATGATCGCGTGGGTCGGCCGCACCTGACGTACGACCTCGAGCTGGGCCGATCTGATCTCCTCGTCGGCGAAGCCGAGAACGCCCACGCCCCAAGGCGTGTCGCCGAGGGCCTCCTTGGTGGCCTCCAGCATCGTCCTGGTCTGCTCGGCACCGGCGAGTGCGAGCGCGAGGAAGGGCAGGTGTGCACCGAGCCCTCCGGCAGATCTGCGAGGGCACCAAGACGATCCAGTACTTC
>NZ_JACBXA010000439.1 GCF_013870515.1 Streptomyces albidus (ex Kaewkla and Franco 2022)
GAAGCCCCGCCCCGGCAAGGGCACTTCCCTCTCCGCTCCGAACCGTCCCCGCATCCCGCTGCGCCCCCCGCGCGTCCCCAAGAAGCCGGGCCGCAGCCGTGGCACCCCGGCGCTCTTCGTACAGGCGAGGCGGGCATGGGACCGGCCGTTGACGGCGTACTACCTCATCCTCGGCGGCAGCCTCCTGCTGACGGTGCTCGGTCTCGTCATGGTCTTCTCGGCCTCGCAGATCGAGGCGCTCCAATCGGGGCTCTCCTCCACGTACTTCTTCCGCAAGCAGCTGATCGCCGCGGTCCTCGGAGCCGTCCTGCTGCTTGTCGCCGCGCGCATGCCGATGAGGCTGCACCGCGCCCTGGCGTATCCACTGCTGGCCGTCTCCGTCGTGCTGATGTGCATGGTCCAGATTCCCGGCATAGGGCATGCGGTGAACGGCAACCAGAACTGGATCTATCTGGGCGGCCCCTTCCAGCTCCAGCCGAGCGAGTTCGCCAAGCTCGCGCTCGTCCTGTGGGGCGCCGACCTGCTCGCGCGCAAGCGGTCCAGGCGGCTGCTCACGCAGTGGAAGCACATGCTGGTTCCGCTCGTACCCGTCGGGATGCTGCTGCTGGGGCTCATCATGCTCGGCGGCGACATGGGCACCGCGATCATTCTCACGGCCGTCCTCTTCGGTCTGCTCTGGCTGGCAGGGGCGCCGACACGGCTGTTCACGGGCGTGCTCGCGGCGGCCGCGGCGATCGGCGCGTTCCTCATCATGAGCAGCCCCAACCGCATGGCCAGGCTGGCGTGCATCGGCGCCACCGACCCCGGCCCGAACGACCAGTGCTGGCAGGCGGTCCACGGAATCTACGCGCTCGCATCGGGCGGATGGTTCGGTTCGGGACTCGGTGCCAGTGTGGAAAAATGGGGGCAACTCCCTGAACCGCACACTGATTTCATCTTCGCCGTGACCGGGGAGGAACTCGGTCTCGCGGGGACGCTGTCGGTGCTCGCTCTCTTCGCGGCTCTAGGCTATGCGGGTATCCGCGTGGCCGGACGCACGGAGGAGCCCTTCGTGAGGTATGCCGCGGGAGGCGTGACGACCTGGATCACGGCGCAAGCCGTGGTCAACATCGGTGCGGTGCTCGGCCTGCTGCCGATCGCCGGAGTCCCGCTCCCGCTGTTCTCCTACGGAGGCTCCGCCCTGCTGCCGACGATGTTCGCCATCGGGTTGCTGATCGCATTCGCGCGAAGCGACCCCGCGGCCAGAGCGGCTCTGGCCATGCGGCAGCCTGCTCTGCGGCAGCGCCTGCAGAGAAGGCTGGCAGGGCTGAGGTCAAAACGATGAGACGGTGCGCGGATCGGCGGCCGTCCGGAGAGCGGTGAATCAGCGTGCACGTCGTACTCGCCGGTGGAGGCACTGCCGGTCATATCGAGCCCGCGCTCGCCCTCGCGGACGCCCTGCGCAGGCAGGACCCGACCGTGGGGATCACGGCACTGGGCACGGAGCGCGGACTCGAGACGCGCCTCGTCCCCGAACGCGGCTACCACCTGGAACTCATCCCGGCCGTGCCGCTGCCCCGCAAGCCCACACCTGAACTGATCACCGTCCCCGGGCGGCTGCGCGGCACCATCAAGGCGACCGAGCAGATCCTCGAACACACCAAGGCCGACTGCGTGGTCGGCTTCGGCGGTTACGTGGCACTCCCCGCGTACCTGGCGGCCAAGCGGCTCGGTGTGCCGATCGTGGTGCACGAGGCCAACGCCCGTCCCGGCCTGGCCAACAAGATCGGTTCGCGCTACACGCGCCACGTCGCCGTCTCCACCCCGGACAGCAAGCTGCGCAACGCCCGCTACATCGGCATCCCGCTGCGCCGCGCCATCGCCACGCTCGACCGCAACGCGGCACGCCCCGAGGCGCGCGCCGCGTTCGGTCTCAACGCCAACCTGCCGACGCTGTTCGTCACGGGGGGCTCGCAGGGTGCCCGCCGCGTCAACGAGGTCGTGCAGCAGGCCGTACCGCACCTTCAGCGCGCGGGAATTCAGGTTCTGCACGCGGTGGGCCCGAAGAACGAATTGCCGCAGCCGGACAACATGCCCGGAATGCCGCCGTACATCCCGGTACCGTATGTGGACCGGATGGATCTCGGGTACGCCGCGGCAGACATGATGCTCTGCCGTGCGGGCGCGATGACCGTCGCGGAGCTGTCAGCGGTGGGGCTGCCGGCCGCCTACGTCCCACTGCCGATCGGCAACGGCGAACAGCGGCTCAACGCACAGCCGGTGGTCAAGGCGGGCGGCGGACTGCTCGTCGACGACGCCGAGCTGACGCCGGAGTGGATCCTGAGCAACGTGCTCCCGGTCCTTTCCGATCCGCACCGGCTGCACGACATGGCGCGCGCGGCGGCCGAGTTCGGTCGTCCGGACGCCGACGAGCTGCTGGTCGGCATGGTGAACGAGGCGATCGCGGCACGCCGAGGGTCACGGTGCCTCGATCCGTTCGGGGCGGCAGTCGCGTACGGCGGCGAAGTAGTCGCC
>NZ_JACBXA010000044.1 GCF_013870515.1 Streptomyces albidus (ex Kaewkla and Franco 2022)
TGACCAGCAGCAGGCCATCGAACTCCTCCTGGACAAGATGAAGCAGACCAAGTCCAACGCCGAGTTCCTGCTCCAGATCCAGAAGACCACCCCCTCCACCCCCAACGGCAACGGAGGCGACTGACCGCCAGTAGGCAGTCCGCACGGATTCACCGGCGAGGGCCGTCCCACCACATGCGGTGGGGCGGTCCTCGCTGTGCGTGTCGGAGCCTGAGAGCTTGCCCACACGCGCCCCGCGTCGCGGGCCTGCCGCAGTGACCCTCTTCGAGCCGCGTCGTTCCAGGTCGAAGAGGGTGAAGCGGGTGATCGGCGCCAAAGCGCGCCCTGCATCACTGCCCGGGCACCACCGTCACGCCGTGTGCAACCCTTCCGGATGGCGTAGCGAAAGGCGTCGGGTACACCGGCGGGGCCGCAGCGCCCAGACACTCCGAGACGACAGAAGAGCCACACGGCAGGACTGAGGGAATCGAGATGGCGGACGACAGCATGGACGGGCAGGCGGCGACCCCCGGCCGCTCGCGGGGCGGCATCCGTCCCACCGGCCGTCGTCGCAGGCCTCTCGAGCGCCGGCGGCGCATCCTCAAGGCCACCGCCTGGGCGGGTGCGGCAGCCGTCATCCTCGGCGGCTCGGGCCTCGGGTTCGCCTACTTCAAGCTCAACGGCAACATCTCCGGCGTCGACATCAACGCCAAGCTCGGCAAGGACCGCCCGGACGACGCGCCCAACGGGTCCATGGACATCCTCGTCCTCGGCTCCGACACCCGGTCCGGTGACAACGCCAAGTACGGCAAGGGCCAGGCGGGCGCACGCTCCGACACCGCGATGATCGTGCACGTCAACAAGAAGCACGACAAGGCGAGCGTCGTCTCGATACCGCGCGACACCATCGTCGAGCGGCCCAGCTGCATCAAGGACGACGGCGGCGGCACGGCGCCCGCGCAGAAGGCGATGTTCAACTCCGCGTACGAGACGGGCGGCCCGGCCTGTGCGGTCAAGACCGTGGAGTCGATGTCCGGCGTACGGATGGACCACTACGTCGAGGTCGACTTCTCCGGCTTCAAGAAGCTGATCGACACACTCGGCGGGGTCGAGGTCACCACCAAGAAGCCGATCAAGGACCAGGACAGCCACCTCGACCTCGACAAGGGCACCCACAAGCTCGGGGGCGAGCAGGCTCTGGGCCTCGTCCGCACGCGGCACGCGGTCGGCGACGGCAGTGACCTGGGCCGGATCCAGCTCCAGCAGGCGTTCGTGAAGGCGCTGATGGACCAGGTCAACAGCGTCGGGCTGTTCAGCAGCCCGAAGAAGCTCTACAACCTCGCGGACAGCGCGACCTCCGCCGTCACCACCGACTCCGAGCTGGACTCGGTCAGCGACCTGGTGGGCCTGGCCAAGATGGTCAAGGGCATCAAGTCCGACGACATCCAGATGTCGACGCTGCCGGTGACCTACGACCCGGCCGACCCCAACCGCGTCGTGCCCATGGAGTCCAAGGCGCAGAAGATGTGGTCGGCGATCAAGAAGGACGCGGCCATACCGAAGTCCGCGACGAAGGGGTCGGCGGGGGACCGGACCGACATCGGCGGAGTGGTCGGTTAGGGCACCGCCGCGCCCTCGCGGGAGCCGTCCGGCGCGTGCGTGCGCCGGGGGGTCGGAATAATGAGCGCCCGCCCCCGGTTTTGGGAGGTACGGCCAGTGATGGCAGACTGGTCCGTCGGCCCCGGTTCACGGAAGACAAACCCGTCCTCCGACCCGGCGCCCTCCCGAAACTAGGAGACACCCTTGAAGCGCGACATCCACCCGGAGTACGTCGAGACCCAGGTCAGCTGCACCTGTGGCAACTCCTTCACCACCCGTAGCACCGTGAGCGGCGGCGTCATCCGCGCCGACATGTGCTCCGCGTGCCACCCCTTCTACACCGGCAAGCAGAAGATCCTCGACACCGGTGGCCGTGTGGCCCGCTTCGAGGCACGCTTCGGCAAGAGCGCCGGTTCCGCCAAGAAGTAGCACCTCACGAGCGCCGGTCCTCGGCACGCCCTGCCGGGCGTGAAGGGCCGGCGCTCTTGCGCTGCCTGGCACCTTCTTCTTCCACGTAAAGGGACAAACGATGTTCGAGGCGGTCGAGGAACTGATCGGTGAGCACGCCGAGTTGGAGAAGCAGCTTGCCGATCCGGCGATCCACGCCGACCAGGCGCGTGCCCGCAAGCTCAACAAGCGGTACGCGGAACTCACCCCTGTCATCGGCACGTACCGCTCGTGGAAGCAGACCGGGGAGGACATCTCGACCGCCCGCGAACTCGCCGTCGACGACCCCGACTTCGCCGCCGAGGTCAAGGAACTCGAGACGCACCGCGAGGAGCTGACGGAGAAGCTCCGGCTGCTGCTCGTGCCGCGCGACCCGAGCGACGACAAGGACGTCATCCTCGAGATCAAGGCGGGGGAGGGCGGCGACGAGTCCGCCCTGTTCGCCGGCGATCTCCTTCGGATGTATCTGCGCTACGCGGAGCGCGTGGGGTGGAAGACCGAGCTGATCGAGACCACCGAGTCCGACCTGGGCGGCTACAAGGACGTGCAGGTGGCGGTGAAGAGCAAGGGCGGGGGCGGCGAGCCGGGACAGGGCGTGTGGGCGCGGCTGAAGTACGAGGGCGGCGTGCACCGCGTGCAGCGGGTGCCCGCGACCGAGTCGCAGGGCCGGATCCACACCTCCGCCGCCGGCGTGCTCGTCCTTCCGGAGGCCGAGGACGTCGACGTCGAGATCAACGCGAACGATCTGCGGATCGACGTCTACCGCTCCTCCGGTCCCGGCGGCCAGTCGGTCAACACCACCGACTCCGCTGTCCGGATCACGCACGAGCCCACGGGAATCGTCGTCTCCTGCCAGAACGAGAAGAGCCAGCTCCAGAACAAGGAGCAGGCGCTGCGCATCCTCCGTGCCCGGCTGCTGGCCGCGGCGCAGGAGGAGGCCGATCAGGAGGCCTCGGACGCCCGCCGGAGCCAGGTCCGCACCGTCGACCGCTCGGAGCGGGTACGGACGTACAACTTCCCCGAGAACCGGATCTCCGACCACCGGGTCGGCTTCAAGGCGTACAACTTGGACCAGGTGCTCGACGGCGAACTGGACCCGGTGATCCAGGCCTGCGTCGACGCCGACTCCGCGGCCAAGCTGGCCGCGGCCCAGTAAGCGCGCGTACGGACGGGTGGTACGGAACTCAAGATGCTGCATTCGTCCGGGGGGCGTCCCCCGAACCCCCGCGGTCTGCTGATCACCGAGGTGGCGCAGGCCACTCAGCGGCTCGCCGCCGCAGGTGTGCCCTCGCCGCGGTTCGACGCCGAGGAGCTGGCCGCGTTCGTCCACGGAGTCAAGCGCGGTGAGCTGCACCGCGTCGCCGACACCGACTTCGACGCCCGCTACTGGGAGGCCGTCGCCCGCCGTGAGGCCCGCGAGCCTCTGCAGCACATCACCGGACGCGCCTTCTTCCGGTACCTCGAACTCCAAGTGGGGCCGGGGGTGTTCGTGCCGCGTCCCGAGACCGAGTCCGTCGCCGGCTGGGCGATAGAAGCGGTACGTGCGATGGACGTGGCCGAGCCCCTCATCGTCGACCTGTGCACGGGCTCGGGGGCCATCGCTCTCGCGCTCGCCCAGGAGGTGCCCCGATCGCGCGTGCACGCCGTCGAGTTGGACGAGGGCGCGTACGGCTGGGCGGTGAAGAACGTCGAGGGCAGCCGGGTCACGCTGCACCACGGTGACGCGCTCACCGCGCTGCCCGAACTCGACGGCCAGGTGGACCTGGTGGTCGCCAACCCGCCCTACATCCCGCTCACCGAATGGGAGTACGTGGCGCCCGAGGCCCGCGACCACGACCCCGAACTGGCGTTGTTCTCCGGGGAGGACGGGCTGACCACCATCCGCGGCCTGGAGCGCAGCGCACACAGGCTGCTGCGTCCCGGCGGCGTCGTCGTCGTCGAGCACGCCGACACCCAGGGCGGCCAAGTCCCCTGGATCTTCACCGAGGACCGCGGCTGGGCCGATGCCGCCGACCACCCCGATCTGAACAACAGGCCCCGATTCGCCACAGCTCGCAGGGAGGTGCCGTGATGGCACGGCGTTATGACTGCACCGACACGACGGACCGCAAGACCGGCCTGCGCGAGGCCGCCTCAGCGGTCCGGCGCGGTGAACTCGTCGTGCTCCCCACGGACACGGTCTACGGCATCGGTGCCGACGCCTTCAGCCCTGACGCCGTCGGCGATCTGCTGGAGGCCAAGGGCCGGGGGCGCAATATGCCCTCGCCGGTGCTCGTCGGCTCCCCGAACACCCTGCACGGCCTGGTCACCGACTTCTCCGAGGCCGCCTGGGAGTTGGTCGACGCCTTCTGGCCTGGTGCGCTGACGCTGGTCGCCAAGCACCAGCCGTCGCTGACCTGGGACCTGGGCGACGCCCGGGGGACCGTGGCCGTACGGATGCCGCTGCACCCCGTCGCCATCGAACTGCTCAAGGAGTTCGGCCCGATGGCCGTCTCCTCGGCCAACCTCACCGGGCACCCGGCTCCGCAGGACTGCGACGCCGCGCAGGACATGCTGGGGGAGTCCGTCGCCGTCTATCTCGACGGCGGGCCCACGCCGGACTCGGTGCCCTCCTCGATCGTCGACGTCACGGGCAAGACCCCCGTACTGCTGCGTGCAGGCGCGCTCAGCGCGGAGGAGCTGCGCAAGGTCGTACCCGACCTCGAGGTGGCCTCGTGAAAGAGGCCACAAGGGCCGCCAGGGGCGGCACCCGGGCTGGGGCCGCGAGCAGCGGCACCCGGACGATTCCGCCCGAGGACGGGCAGGCCGGGAGATGCCTTCGGTGAACACCCCGCACGGGCGTGGCACCGCGGACCCCGGCGGCATAAGCGGTACCGCAGGCCGGTTCCGCATCCTCCACGTCTCCACCGGCAATGTCTGCCGCTCACCTCTGACCGAGCGGCTGACCCGGCATGCCCTGGCGGAGCGGCTGGGCGGGGGGCGCAGCGGCGGCATCCTCGTGGAGAGCGCGGGCACCTGGGGGCATGAGGGGGCGCCCATGGAGGAACATGCGGCCGAGGTGCTGCTGGAGCACGGAGCGGACCCTGAGGGCTTCCGTGGCCGCGAGCTGCTGGACGAGCACGTCATCCGCGCCGACCTCGTGCTTACGGCGACCCGTGACCACCGTGCGCAGGTCGTCTCCATGGGGCACTCGGCCGGGCTGCGCACCTTCACGCTGAAGGAGTTCACGAGGCTCGTACGGGCCATAGACGCCGCCACGCTCCCGGATCCGCGTTCCGCGCAGGGAGTGGTGGAGCGGGCCACCGCACTGGTGCAGGCGGCGGCCGCGCTGCGCGGCTGGCTGCTGGCGCCGAGCCCCGAGGCGGACGAGATCCATGATCCCTACGGGGCGCCGATCCCCTACTTCCGCTCCGTGGGTGACGAGATCAGCAGCGCCCTCGACCCGGTGGTCACGGCGCTGACCGGGGTTCCCGCCCCCACCTGTAGGGATACGTGAAACCGCCGGACCCGCACCGGTGTCCTATGGTGTGGGGCCAAGGAGAAAGCGAGACTCTGGGGAGCCCGTGCGTGAATACCTGCTGACGCTCTGCGTCACGGCAGCGGTCACCTATCTGCTGACCGGGCCGGTGCGGAAGTTCGCCATCGCGGCGGGCGCGATGCCGCAGATCCGGGCGCGTGACGTGCACCGCGAGCCGACACCGCGCCTGGGTGGCATCGCGATGTTCGGCGGCCTGTGCGCGGGGCTCCTGGTCGCGTCCCAACTCACCAACATCGGCGAGCTGTTCATCCTTTCCGATGAACCTCGCGCGCTGCTCTCCGGCGCAGGGCTGATCTGGCTGCTGGGCGTGCTGGACGACAAGTGGGGCGTCGACGCCCTGGTCAAGCTGGGCGGACAGATGATCGCCGCGGGCGTGATGGTCCTCCAGGGTCTGACCATCCTCTGGCTGCCCGTGCCGGGTGTGGGCAACGTCGCGCTGACTCAGCTCCAGGGCACGCTGCTGACGGTCGCGCTCGTTCTGATCACGATCAACGCCGTGAACTTCGTCGACGGTCTGGACGGTCTCGCCTCCGGCATGGTCGCCATCGCCGCCGCGGCGTTCTTCATGTACGCCTACCGCATCTGGTACGGGTACGGGGTCGAGGCCGCGGCGCCCGCGACGCTCTTCGCGGCCGTCCTGATGGGCATGTGCCTGGGCTTCCTGCCGCACAACATGCACCCGGCACGCATCTTCATGGGCGACTCCGGCTCGATGCTGATCGGGCTCGTGCTGGCCGCCGGCGCGGTCTCCATCACGGGGCAGGTCGACCCGGACCTCATGGTGCAGCACACCGGTTCCGTCCGTTCCGCGGTGCACACGATGGTGCCGCTCTACATGCCGCTGCTGCTGCCGCTGTCGATCATCGCGATCCCCGTCGCCGACCTGGTGCTGGCGATCGTCCGCAGGACGTGGCGGGGCGAGTCGCCGTTCGCGGCGGACAAGGGGCATCTGCACCACCGGCTGCTGGAAGTCGGGCACTCCCACAGCAGGGCGGTGCTGATCATGTACTTCTGGTCGGCGCTGATCGCCTTCGGAGCGGTGGCCTTCTCGGTGCAGTCCTCCAGCCTGTTGATCGTTCTCGCGATCGTGGTGCTGTGCGCGATCGGGCTCGTCGTGCTGCTGATGCCGCGCTTCACGCCGCGGGTGCCGCGCTGGGCGTACGCCTTCGTACCGCCCCGGTACCGCCGTGAACCGGAAGACGAGACGGCCGTCGACGAGGACGTCCAACCTGCCGCTGAGTCCAGCGAGTCGGACGAGACAGTTGATGCGCCGACGCCGAAAACGGAACCTCAGCCGGCCTTCGCGGGGCTCAACGGGGCGACCGCGATCGGGGGCAACGGGCAGAAGAACACGCGCAGTTCAGAGCCTGCGTGTGACGGGCAGCACACCAAGTAGGTAAAGACCTCATCAAATAGTTTGTGATACCGTTCACGAGACCGGCGAGGGGGCCGAAGGACCGTAGTGCGACGGTTCTCGGCGCGAGGTTCGCACCTCCACGCCGGGGAGACAGTCGTCACTGACGACAGACGCCCCCGATCTTCGGAGCAACTCCCATGCAGTCGAACGACGCCCGCATGCTCCTGCAGTGCGCCGTCCCGACCGCCCTCGCAGGTGCCGTGGCCGCGACCGTGAGCGCTGTGCTCGTCGGCGGCAAGGGTGCCGTCGGCGCGGCGGCCGGCGCCGCCGTGGTGATCCTCTTCATGGGGATCGGCCTTGCCGTGCTGCAAGGCACCGCGAAGTCCCTGCCGCACCTCTTCCAGGCGATGGGCCTGCTGCTCTACACGACGCAGATCCTGCTGCTCGCAGTGGTGTTGATGATCTTCCGGGATACGACGCTCTTCAACACCAAGGCGTTCGCTTTCTCGTTGCTCGCGGCTGCTCTCGTGTGGGTCGCCGCGCAGGCCCGTTCGCACATGAAGGCCAAGATCCTCTACGTTGAGCCCCACTCCTCCGACGACGTCGGTGGTGACACCAAGAAGGTCGCCGCCGGCAGGGCCACTTCGTGATCCGCGGCGGAAGTAGGGCCGGGATAAGTGACCGCTCGTACAGCTGCTATCGTCCGTTCCCAACTGCGGCGCAGCAGGCGCAGGCGGCAGAGTCCACCCGTCCTCCAGGACGGAGCGGGTGGCACCGCTCGCTGACCAACCGCCGCCCCCACATTCGTAAGAACAGTCCAGTGCCGCTCCGTGGCCGCGCGCCGCGCCGACACATCGAGGTAGCCGTACCCATGCGCCATGCAGAAGGAGCTCGCGGTGAGTGCTGACCAGATGCTCGCCTTCGAGACCGATTGCCACCTCTTCGACGGTTGTGGCTTCACCGAAGTTTCGCCAGGCCTGCACTCCTTCGTCTTCGAACCGATCGCCACCTTCGGTGGCATCCACTTCAACAAGACGATGCTGCTGGCGCTGTTGGGCACCATCGCGATCCTGTGGTTCTTCTGGGCCGCGTTCAGCAAGCCCAAGATCGTGCCGGGCAAGGTCCAGATGATCGGCGAGGCCGGATACGACTTCATCCGCCGCGGCATCGTCTACGAGACGATCGGCAAGAAGGAGGGCGAGAAGTACGTCCCCTTCATGGTGTCGCTGTTCTTCTTCGTCTGGGTGATGAACCTCTGGTCGGTCATCCCGCTTGCCCAGTTCCCGGTGACGTCGATCATCTCGTACCCGATGGGTCTGGCGGCGATCGTCTACGTCATGTGGGTCTCCCTGACCTTCAAGCGGCACGGATTCGTCGGCGCCTTCAAGAACTTCACCGGCTACGACAAGTCACTCGGCCCGGTGCTGCCGATGAGCATGACCATCGAGTTCTTCTCGAACCTGCTGGTGCGTCCCTTCACGCACGCGGTGCGGCTCTTCGCCAACATGTTCGCCGGTCACCTGCTGATCGTGATGTTCACGATCGCCAGCTGGTACATGCTCAACGGCATCGGGATCGCCTACGCGGGCGTCTCGTTCTTGATGACCATCGCGATGACGGCCTTCGAGCTGTTCATCCAGGCTGTCCAGGCGTACGTCTTCGTCCTCCTGGCGTGCAGCTACATCCAGGGTGCTCTCGCCGAGAGCCACTGAGAACTCCCGCCCGTACACGACCACTTGGTTGTCCGGTGGCCAACCCCCACCGGTCCGTGAAACAGAAGGAAGAAACGGCATGTCCGCTCTCCAGAACCTCGCTGCTGTCAGCGGCTCCCTCGGCTCCGTCGGCTACGGTCTCGCAGCCATCGGCCCGGGCATCGGCGTCGGCATCGTCTTCGGTAACGGCACGCAGGCACTCGCCCGTCAGCCCGAGGCGGCCGGCCTCATCCGCCAGAACCAGATTCTCGGCTTCGCCTTCTGTGAGGCCCTGGCCCTGATCGGCATCGTCATGCCGTTCGTCTACGGCAAGTAATCCCGCCGAGAACCGTCCCTCCCGACGAAAGGCACTGATGTGATCGCCCTGGTACAGAAGGCGGCCGAGGAGCAGAGCCCCCTCGTCCCGCCGCTCCCAGAGCTCGTCATCGGCCTGCTCGCCTTCGCCATCGTCTTCTTCTTCCTCTGGAAGAAGCTCCTCCCGAACATCAACAAGGTTCTGGAAGAGCGCCGTGAAGCCATCGAGGGCGGTATCGAGCAGGCTGAGGCGGCCAAGGAAGAGGCTGCCGAGGTCCTCAAGCAGTACAAGGACCAGCTCGCCGAGGCCCGGCACGAGGCCGCCCGGATGCGCTCCGAGGCGCAGGAGCAGGGCGCCACGCTCATCGCGGAGATGCGTGCGGAAGGCCAGCGCCAGCGCGAGGAGATCGTCGCGGCCGGCCACACCCAGCTCGAGGCCGACCGCAAGCAGGCCGCACTGGCCCTGCGTCAGGACGTGGGCAAGCTCGCCACGGAGCTGGCCGGCAAGCTCGTCGGGGAGTCCCTCGAGGAGCACGCGCGCCAGAGCCGTACGATCGACCGCTTCCTCGACGAGCTCGAGGAGAAGGCCGAGGCTGCCCGATGAACGGCGCGAGCCGTGACGCCCTGGCAGCCGCACGCGAGAGCCTGACGGCGCTGACCGACAACACGTCGGTCGACGCCACGCAGCTCGCCGACGAGCTGGCCGCCGTGACCGGGCTGCTCGACCGCGAGGTGCGGCTGCGCCGTGTCCTCGCGGACCCGTCGCGCAGCGGCGAGAGCAAGGCCCAGCTGGTCGGGAGCGTGCTCGGCGATCAGGTCGGCGGTCCGACCGTGGACCTGGTCTCCGGCATGGTGCGCTCCCGCTGGTCGACGTCCCGCGACCTGGTCGACGCGGTAGAGGTGCTGGCGGACTCCGCCGACCTCGTCGCGGCCGAGCGGGCCGGCTCGCTGGAGGAGACCGAGGACGAGCTGTTCCGGTTCGGCCGCACCGTCTCCTCCTCGCCCGAGCTGCGGGCCGCGTTGGCCAACCCCAGCGCCTCGGCAGAGGCCAAGGGGCAGCTGCTGCACACACTGCTCGGCGGCAAGGCACGGCCCGCCACGGAGCGTCTGGTCACGCGTCTTGTGAGCCAGCCCCGTGGACGTAGCCTTGAGGGAGGGATCGAGTCCCTCTCCAAGCTGGCCGCGGAGCGGCGTGGCCGCTCGGTGGCGATCGTCACCTCGGCGGTGCCTCTGAGCGACCAGCAGAAGCAGCGTCTCGGGTCTGTGCTGGCGAGCATGTACGGACGCCAGATGCACCTGAATCTCGACGTGGACCCCGGGGTCCTGGGCGGGATCACCGTGCGTGTCGGCGACGAGGTCATCAACGGCTCCATCGCGGACCGCCTCGGTGAGGCGGAGCGCCGCATGGCCGGCTGACTTCGGTCGTCCGCGCAGGGCACCAGCCCAAGCGCACACACCAACTCAACAGCATCACTTAGCGGCCCGAGTTGGGCCGTAGAAGATCGATACGGTCCCAACAAGGAGAGCAGGGAACCCAGATGGCGGAGCTCACGATCCGGCCGGATGAGATCCGGGATGCGCTGGAGAATTTCGTCCAGTCGTACGAGCCGGACGCGGCCTCGCGCGAAGAGGTCGGAACGGTCAGCGTTGCCGGCGACGGCATCGCGAAGGTCGAGGGTCTTCCCTCGGCCATGGCGAACGAGCTGCTGAAGTTCGAGGACGGCACCCTCGGTCTCGCCCTCAACCTCGAGGAGCGCGAGATCGGCGCGGTCGTCCTCGGTGAGTTCAGCGGCATCGAAGAGGGCCAGCCAGTGCACCGCACCGGCGAGGTCCTGTCGGTTCCGGTCGGCGACGGCTACCTCGGTCGCGTCGTGGACCCGCTGGGCGCCCCCGTCGACGGCCTCGGCGAGATCGAGTCCGAGGGCCGCCGTGCTCTCGAACTGCAGGCCCCCTCGGTCATGGACCGCAAGTCGGTGCACGAGCCGATGGAGACGGGCTACAAGGCTGTCGACACGATGACCCCGGTCGGCCGCGGCCAGCGTCAGCTGATCATCGGCGACAGGCAGACCGGCAAGACCGCGCTCTGCATCGACACGATCATCAACCAGCGCGACAACTGGCGTACCGGCGACCCCGACAAGCAGGTGCGCTGCATCTACGTCGCCGTCGGTCAGAAGGGCTCCACCATCGCGTCCGTTCGCGGCGCCCTGGAGGAGGCCGGAGCGCTGGAGTACACGACGATCGTCGCCGCTCCCGCGTCCGACCCCGCCGGCTTCAAGTACATCGCGCCCTACACCGGCAGCTCGATCGGCCAGCACTGGATGTACCAGGGCAAGCACGTCCTGGTCATCTTCGACGACCTGACCAAGCAGGCCGACGCCTACCGCGCCGTGTCCCTGCTGCTGCGCCGCCCGCCGGGCCGTGAGGCCTACCCGGGCGACGTCTTCTACCTGCACTCCCGTCTGCTGGAGCGCTGCGCGAAGCTCTCCGACGCCAAGGGCGCGGGTTCGATGACGGGTCTCCCCATCGTCGAGACGAAGGCGAACGACGTGTCGGCGTTCATTCCGACCAACGTCATCTCCATCACGGACGGCCAGTGCTTCCTGGAGTCCGACCTGTTCAACGCGGGCCAGCGCCCGGCGCTGAACGTCGGTATCTCCGTCTCCCGTGTCGGTGGCTCCGCGCAGCACAAGGCGATCAGGCAGATCACCGGTTCGCTCCGTGTGGACCTCGCCCAGTACCGCGAGCTGGAGGCGTTCGCCGCCTTCGGCTCCGACCTGGACGACGCCTCGAAGGGCGCCCTGGAGCGCGGCAAGCGGATGACGGAGCTGCTGAAGCAGTCGCAGTACGCCCCGTTCTCGACCGAGGACCAGGTCGTCTCCATCTGGTCCGGCACCACCGGCAAGATGGACGACGTCCCCGTCGAGGACATCCGCCGCTTCGAGCGTGAGCTGCTGGACCACATGCACCGTGAGCACAAGGGTCTGCTGACCAGCATCGTCGAGGGCGGCAAGATGTCCGACGACACGGTCCAGGCCCTGGGCGACGCGGTGAACGCCTTCAAGAAGCAGTTCGAGACCTCGGACGGCAAGCTTCTGGGCGAGGACTGATCCGTGGGCGCCAAGACCAGGGTCTACAAGCGGCGGATCAAGTCCGTCAAGGCGACCAAGAAGATCACCAGGGCGATGGAGATGATCGCCGCCTCGCGCATCGTCAAGGCGCAGCGCCGGGTGGCGGCATCCGAGCCGTACGCGACCGAGCTCACCCGTGCGGTGACGGCGGTCGCGACCGGTTCGAACGCCGACCACGCGCTCACCACCGAGGTGGAGAACCCGACCCGGGCCGCGGTACTGCTCATCGTGAGCGACCGCGGTCTGGCGGGCGGCTACAACTCCAACGCCATCAAGGCCGCCGACCAGCTGACCAACCGGCTGATCGGGGAGGGCAAGGAAGTCGTCAACTACATCGTGGGCACCCGCGGTGTGACGTACTACCGCTTCCGTGAGCGCGTGATCAAGGAGTCCTGGAGCGGCTTCACCGACAACCCGACCTACGCGGACGCCAAGGCCGTCGCGGAGCCGCTGATCGCGGCGATCCAGGCCGAGTCCGGCGCGGAGGACGGGGTGGACGAACTCCACATCGTCTACACCGAGTTCATCTCGATGATGACGCAGAGCCCGGTGCAGAACCGGATGCTGCCGCTCAGCATCAAGGAGACCGCGGAGGAGTCGGCCGAGGTCATCCAGGACAACATCAAGCGGGGTCCGGAGATCCGTCCGCTGTACGACTTCGAGCCGTCGGCGGAGGAGGTGCTCGACGCCCTGCTTCCGCGGTACGTCGAGAGCCGCATCTACAACGCGCTGTTGCAGGCCGCCGCTTCCAAGCACGCTGCCACGCGCCGTGCGATGAAGTCGGCCACGGACAACGCCGAGGACCTCATCAAGTCGCTGACGCGGCTTGCCAACGCGGCCCGCCAGGCCGACATCACCCAGGAAATCAGCGAGATCGTCGGTGGCGCGAGCGCGCTGGCTGACGCTTCTGCGGGGAGTGACCGCTAACCATGACCACAACTCTTGAGCAGGCCACGGCGGCGGGCCGCGTCGCACGGGTCATCGGCCCGGTCGTCGATGTGGAGTTCCCCGTCGACGCCATGCCCGACATCTACAACGCCCTGAAGGTCGAGATCGCCGACCCGGCCGAGGAGGGCAAGAAGAAGACCCTCACCCTCGAGGTCGCCCAGCACCTCGGCGAGGGCGTCGTTCGCGCCATCTCGATGGAGCCGACCGACGGTCTGGTCCGCCAGGCCGAGGTCACCGACACGGGCAACGGCATCACCGTTCCCGTCGGCGACGTCACCAAGGGCCGGGTGTTCAACACCCTCGGCCGCATCCTGAACGAGCCGGAGGCCGAGTCCGAGGTCACCGAGCGCTGGCCGATCCACCGCAAGGCCCCGGCCTTCGACCAGCTCGAGTCCAAGACCGAGATGTTCGAGACCGGCCTGAAGGTCGTCGACCTGCTGACTCCGTACGTCAAGGGCGGAAAGATCGGCCTGTTCGGCGGCGCCGGCGTCGGCAAGACCGTCCTCATCCAGGAAATGATCATGCGTGTGGCGAAGCTGCACGAGGGCGTTTCCGTCTTCGCGGGTGTCGGCGAGCGTACGCGTGAGGGCAACGACCTCATCGACGAGATGGCCGAGTCGGGCGTCCTCCCGCAGACCGCGCTGGTCTTCGGGCAGATGGACGAGCCGCCGGGCACCCGTCTCCGGGTTGCGCTGGCCGGTCTGACCATGGCGGAGTACTTCCGTGATGTTCAGAACCAGGACGTGCTGTTCTTCATCGACAACATCTTCCGGTTCACGCAGGCCGGTTCCGAGGTCTCCACGCTGCTCGGCCGCATGCCCTCCGCGGTGGGTTACCAGCCGAACCTGGCGGACGAGATGGGTGTGCTCCAGGAGCGCATCACCTCGACCCGTGGTCACTCCATCACCTCGATGCAGGCGATCTACGTGCCCGCGGACGACCTCACCGACCCGGCGCCCGCCACGACGTTCGCGCACCTCGACGCGACGACCGTGCTCTCGCGGCCGATCTCCGAGAAGGGCATCTACCCGGCGGTCGACCCGCTGGACTCGACGTCCCGGATCCTGGACCCGCGTTACATCTCGCAGGACCACTACGACTGCGCCCAGCGCGTCATCGGAATCCTGCAGAAGTACAAGGACCTCCAGGACATCATCTCGATTCTCGGCATCGACGAGCTGAGCGAGGAGGACAAGCTCACCGTCAGCCGCGCGCGTCGCATCGAGCGCTTCCTGTCGCAGAACACCCACGCGGCGAAGCAGTTCACCGGTCTCGACGGATCGGACGTTCCGCTGGACGAGTCGGTCGCGGCATTCAACGCGATCGCCGACGGCGACTACGACCACTTCCCCGAGCAGGCGTTCTTCATGTGCGGCGGTCTTGAGGACCTCAAGGCCAAGGCCAAGGAGCTCGGCGTCTCCTGACGCCGGGATCCCGAGGGTCGGGCGGGGCCGGCGGAGGGCACAGCCCTCCGGTCCGTCCCCGCTCCCGCACCC
The DNA here is from genome assembly GCF_013870515.1 of Streptomyces albidus (ex Kaewkla and Franco 2022). Taxonomy (GTDB): domain Bacteria; phylum Actinomycetota; class Actinomycetes; order Streptomycetales; family Streptomycetaceae; genus Streptomyces; species Streptomyces albidus. Next base: position 14,502 of record NZ_JACBXA010000044.1, read on the forward strand.
CTTATCCTTTCCCTAACCTACGAAGGAGCCACTGTGGCTGAGCTGCACGTCGAGTTGGTCGCCGCAGACCGCAGGGTCTGGTCGGGCGAGGCCAGCCTTGTCGTCGCGCGCACCACTTCCGGCGACATCGGCGTCATGCCCGGCCACCAGCCGCTGCTCGGCGTGCTGGAGGCGGGTTCCGTCACCATCCGCACCACGGGCGAGAGCGGTGAGGGCTCGGTCGTGGCTGCGGTCCACGGAGGGTTCCTCTCCTTCGCCGACGACAAGCTGTCGTTGCTCGCGGAGGTCGCGGAGCTGGCCGACGAGATCGACGTCGAGCGGGCCGAGCGGGCGCTGGAGCGGGCCAAGTCGGACACGGACGCCGCCGCCGAGCGGCGAGCGGAGGTCCGTATGCGCGCGGTGGCGGCCCGCTGAGGCGGCCGACGCCGGGCGCGAAGCCGGGCACGACACGTACGACGCTCAGCCGCGGGCTGTTCCGGGTCACCCCGGAGCGACCCGCGGCTGAGCCCATACAGAGGGGGACGCGGGATCCACAAGATCCCCCGTCCTCGCGGGCACCGCTTCACACGCGGTACGACAGACAGCGAGGAGGTCGGTTGTGATGGTCCTCGTTCTGTCCCTGTGCGCTGCGGCCCTGCTGCTGGCGCTGGCGGGCCTGTTCGCCTTCGGGGTGCGGCGCCGCCTGCTGCAGCGCTCCGGTGGGACCTTCGACTGCAACATGCGCTGGAACGCGCCCGCTCCGCCCTCCTACGCCGACGACAGCCAGCTGGACGAGCCGGCGCAAGGGGCGGGACAGGGACAGGGTCACGCGCACGGCGACGGCAAGGGCTGGGCGTACGGCATCGCCCGCTACAACGGTGACCAGATCGAGTGGTTCCGGGTCTTCTCGTACGCGCCGCGCCCCCGCCGCTTTCTCGAGCGCAACCTCATCGAGGTCCTTCAGCGCCGGCAGCCCGAGGGCGAGGAAGAGCTCGCGCTGCTCTCCGACGCGGTGATCCTCGCCTGCTCCCTGCACGGCACGCGGGTGGAGCTCGCGATGAGCGAGGACGCTCTCACCGGTTTCCTCGCCTGGCTGGAGGCGGCTCCGCCCGGTCAGAGAGTGAACGTGGCCTAGGGCGTATCCGCAGAGCCCTCGCCTTGAAGACGGACGACGCTACTTTGCGGACCGTCCTGGACGCGACGCCCTCAGTCTCTCCGCACGCTTCATGCCCCCGCTCCCTCGGCGATTCCGGATCACGGCGCCCGGCGGCCGGCTGATCAGCCCAGGACGGCCGCTACGGCGACCAGCACGGGCGCGGCCGCCAGCGTCGAGAGCAGGATGGACTCACGGGCCACGCGCGTACCGACCTCGTAGCGGGCGGCGTAGGTGAAGAGGTTCTGCGCTGACGGAAGTGCCGAAGTCACCACCACGGCGAAGAGCGCCGCCTTCGACAGCTCGAAGACTCCCGCCCCTATCACCCACGCCACCAGCGGCTGTCCCACGGACTTGCACGTCACGGCTAGCAGGACCGGCAGCCTCTCGTGTTCGGGCGAGAGTACGGCGCTGCCCCGCAGCGACATGCCGAAGGCGAGCAGCACCGCCGGGACCGACATCGCGCCGACCAGCTCGAAGGGTTCGAGCACGGGAGCGGGAAGAGTCAGCCCTGTGGCGGCGACGGTCACTCCGGCCAGCGAGCCGATCACCACCGGGTTGCGGAACGGGGTCGTCATGCGGCGCAGCGTGCCGTTGTCCCCGGTGCGCGTGGAGAAGACGTCGAGAGCGGTCAGCGCAACCGGTGAGATCACCAGCTGCTGGAAGAGGATCACGGGGGCGACGAGCGACGCGTCGCCCAGAACGTACGCGGCGATGGGGATTCCGAGGTTGCCCGCGTTCACGTAGCTCGCGCAGAGGGCTCCCACGGTGCTCTCGCCCGGCGGCCAGCGTCTGACCACTGCCACGCCCACGTAGAGGGCCGCCATGGCGAAGGTGCTCAGCGCCGTGATCAGCAGCGGCCCGGAGAGGAGCACCGAGAGGTCGGCCTCGGCCAGCGTCTCGAACAGGAGGGCCGGAGTGGCCACATGGAAGGCGAGCTTGGTCAGGACGACCGGTCCGTTGTCACCGAGGAGCCCACGTCGGCCGAGCACGTAGCCCGTGCCGATGATGCACGTGATGACTGCGAAGCCGGTGATCACCCCTCCCATGGCGGGCCGTTTCGCGTCTGCAGAGTGGATGTGTGCATGACGCAATTGTCCGTACGCGGATCTCCAGGGCTGCGGCCGGGTGGCGGTCGAACGCCTTTCAGCCCTCGACGACTCCCAACTCCTGCGCCAGGACGGCCGCTTGGGTGCGGCTGCGCAGTCCCAGCTTGGCCAGCAGGTGGCTGACGTGCGTCTTCACGGTCGCCTCCGCCATGCGGAGACGGTCCGCGGCCTCCGCGTTGGAGAGCCCCTCGCCGAGGCAGCCCAGCACCTGGAGCTCGCGCGGAGTCAGCTCCGACAGCTCCGGCCGGCCACCGGCGGCGGTACGGGACGGGCGCCGCCCCGACGCTCCCGGGCGGGCGAACTCCGCGATCAGGCGGCGCGTCACCGCCGGGGCGATCATCCCTTCGCCGCGCGCCACCGTCCGTACGGCGGCGACCACTTCGGCTGCCTCGCTGTCCTTCAGCAGAAAGCCCGAGGCCCCGGCGCGCAGCGCGCCGAAGACGTACTCGTCGAGGTCGAACGTGGTCAGGACCAGCACGTCGGCAAGCTGCTCCCGGGTGATCCTCTCGGTAGCCGAGACGCCGTCGAGACGCGGCATCTGGATGTCCATCAGCACGACGTGCGGGCGCAGTTCACGCGCGAGCCGTACCGCCTCCTCGCCGTCGCCCGCCTCGCCGGCGACCTCGATGCCGGGGGCGCCGCGCAGGATGAGGACGAGCCCCGCACGTACAGCTTGCTGGTCCTCGGCGATGAGCACGCGGATCTCGGGTGCGGCTTCCTCCGTCACCGGGGATTCCCTTCCTCGACGGGCAGTTCGGCCCGTACTTCCCAGACCTTCGCTCCGAGCGGGGCGTCCACGGGGCCGGCGCGCAGTGTGCCGCCCAGCAGCTCCGCTCGCTCGCGCATTCCGATCAGGCCGGAGCCGGAGCCGGGTGCGCGCGGGGCGCGATCACCCCCTCTGTCCCCGAGGGGGCTGGTGACGCGGACGGTCAGCGGCCCGGGGATCCGGACCCGGTCGACGTTCACGGTGACCGTGCCGCCGCCGGAGTGCTTCAGCGCGTTGGTCACCGACTCCTGCACGACGCGGTACGCAGCAAGCTCCACGGGTGCGGGAAGCGAAGCGCCGGGCTCTCGCTGGTCGCGCAGCGTGAAGCGGAGCCCGGTGTTCTCGGCGCCGGCGCGTGCGCGGTCCAGGAGTGCGTCGAGGCCGGCCAGGGTGGGGGAGGTCGGCGGCGTCTCGTCCGAGTCGCCCGACGCGTCCCTGAGCAGTCCGATGAGGCGGCGCATCTCGGCCAGCCCCTGCACGCTGTTCTCACGGATGACGCCGAGCGCGGTGTGGGTGGCCGCGCGGGACTGCTCCTCGGCGTCCTCCCCGCCACCCTTCCCGTCCTTGTCCGGTCTGCCGTCGCCCAGCGACAGGGCAGCGGTGGAGTGGATCGCGATGGCGGAGAGGTGGTTGGCGACGACGTCGTGCAACTCGCGTGCCATGCGGGCGCGTTCAGCCGTCACGGCCTGGACGCGGTCCATCTCGGCCAGCAGCGCGGTCTGTTCGGCGCGCAGCCGCTCGGCCGCAGCCGCGTTCCGGTGGTCGCGGATGATCACGCCGGTCCAGGCGGGTGCGATGGTGATGCCCGCGCTGAACGCGCCGAGCAGCAGCGTCTCAGGCGTACGGAAGACGGCCAGCAACGCGCACGTGACGGCCACGGTGAAGGCGACGCTCACCGGGAGGACGGCTCGGGACACGCGTGTCGAACCGTAGATCACCGCTGCGTACACGATGTCCGTGAAGACGACCACCGTCGCAAGCAGGGACCCCATCGCGATGTCGCCCGCCAGCGCGACGATCGATACGGCCAGCGCCCAGGGCTGGCCCCTCCTGCGCCCGAGGGAGGCGAGGCACATGACCGTCAGGGGGATCAGCAGCCAGGCGCCGTAACGGCTGCCGACGCGGGGGTTGTTGTAGAGACCGAGCTGCCACAGGACCAGGCCGCCGACCATGCCGGCGACCGCGATGAGCACGCCGACCCGGTGCGGACGCAGCCGGGAGGGCAGGCCCGGACGCGGGTGCGCGGTCGACGAGGCTGTCGTGCTTGGCATGGGTCCATCTCAGCACGTCATGGGCGAGGCGGCGTCGGTACGGAGGACCAGCCGTCACGGTGCGCACTACATCGAAGGATGCAGCTCGAGGAACACGGATCGTCGCCCGTGACGACGCCCCCGGTCGTCTGTGGCTGAGAGGCTGGGGCCGCCATCGAGACAAGGGGGACGGCGTGATCGTCACGTTGATCGTCATCTGCGAGGTCGCCTTCTGGGTGCTGCTCGCGGCCGGGCTCGCGCTGCGCTACATCGCGAAGGCGCCCAGGACGGGTGCGGCGGTGCTGTTGTGCGAGCCGCTGCTGGAACTGGTCCTGTTCGTGGTCACTGCGATCGACCTGCGAAACGGCGCCGAGCCGGACTGGAAACACGGTCTGGCAGCGGTCTACATCGGCTTCACCGTCACCTTCGGGCACTACACGATCAAGCGTGCCGACGCCTGGTTCCTCCATCGCTTCGCGGACGGTCCGAAGCCGTCGAAGCCGCCCAAGTACGGGATGGCGCGGGCCGTGCACGAGTGGAAGCTGGCGGCACGCATCGTGGGCGGAGCCGCGATCGGGGCGGCACTGCTTCAGCTGGCGGTCTGGTACGTGGGGGGCGGTGCGCAGAGCGGATCGCTGCGCGACTGGCAGTTGAGGCTGGGATTCATCGCCGGGCTCAACGTCATCGTCGCGGCGGCCTACACGATCGCGCCGAAGCGGCCCAAGGAAGTGCCGCCCGGGCGGCGGCTGATGAGCTGAGGGGGCGCCGGCCGGTCCGCGGAAGCCGGCCGGGCATCGCCGGTCCGGTTCACGAGCACGGCGCCTGCGTTCAGTCGCCGCTGCCCACGTCCTCGTCGCGGCTGCGGGCGTCGTTACGACGGTCGCTCCGCGCGTCACTCCTGACGCCGCTCCGACCGTCGCGGGGTGGCCGGGCCTCCTGTTCGCGCCGCAGGGCCGTGCCTCCCCCGGCGCGCAGCCGGGTCGCGATCCGGTGGTCGACCCGGACGTCTTCGTAGACCGTTCCGGGCTCGACCTCGTCGGGGAGGTTGGTCCGCTCGCCCGCCGAGACCGATTCGCGTCCGGGGGAGCCGTGGAAGCGGACCTCGGTCTCCGGCTTGTCGCCGAACCGGAGTTCGTCCGCCTCGACGGACGTCGTCAGCTCGATGTCAGGCCTGTTCGCATCCATGCGGTCACGCCCGGGCGGGGAGCCGCGCCTTCACGGCGGCTCCTCGCGCTTGCGGGCGGGACGGCGCCGCGGCCGCTCCTCGGAGCCGGATCCGCTCCGGCTGGACGCCTTCTTCGTCGCACGGGTTCCCGACTTCGCAGCCTTGCGAACGGTGCGCCCGGACTCGTCGATGATCTTTCCCGAGCCCTCGCCGACGCCCTTGGCCGTCTCCCCTGCGCTCTTCGCGGTCTCCCCGGCGCCTTCACCGACGTCTCCGGCCGCCTTGCCGGCGCCTTCTCCGACGTCTTCGGCTGCGCTGCCCGCGCCTTCTCCGACGTCTTCGGCTGCGCTTCCTGCGCCCTCGCCGACGTCTTCGACCGCCTTGCCGGCGCCCTTGCCGACGCTCTTGGTGGTCTCGCCGACGTCCTCGACCGCGTCTCCTGCGCCTTCTCCGACGTCTTCGACAGCGCTGCCCGCGCCTTCGCCCACGTCCTCGACGGCCTTGCCGGCGCCCTTACCGACGTCCTTGACCGTCTCGCCGGCGCCTTCGCCCACGTCCTCGACGGCCTTCCCCGCGCCTTCCCCGACGTCCTCGACGGCTGAACTCGCGCCCTTGCCGAGCTCGCCGACCGCCTCGCCGGCGCCGCCGCCCAGCTCCTTCGCGGCGCTCCCGAGACCGGCGGTGATGTGTTCCAGGATCTGGGGGTTCCGGTCGATGGTCGTCAGTACGCGGCCGATGACCTGGACGACGTTGTCGAGACGCACCTTCAGCAGCGCTTGTGCGTCGACGCCCTTGATCTCGAGCTGGACCTTGCCCAGCTCCACGTCCGCGCCCACGTTGAGCTTGAGGATGTCCAGAACCTCGGCCTGGAGGGACACCCGTGCCCTCAGGTCCTCGACCTCGAGGCTGATCTCATCGACGTGCACCTGCGGCACGTCCAGAAGGACATCGGGGTCCTCCTGCTGCGAGACGGGCTCAGGCAGACGGTCGTCCTGCGCGTCCGACCGGTCGTCGTCCCGCTCGTCGTAGTCGTCGCCGTTGTCCTCGTCGTACTCCTGGTCGTCGCGCTCCAGGTCTTCCTCGTCGTCCATGCCGCCCCCAAGGGGTGCGAGGATGTACGGACAGTCTCTTTCCACCATAAAACGGGTGGGCGGTCCGTGCTCGGGCGCAGTGTCCGGGCGCACAGACGGCCCGGCTCCGCGCGCAGGGGAGCGCGGGTGCCGGGCCGGTGCTGGGGGGTGGCGTCCCTGAGGTGCGGCTCAGCCGCAGTGCTGCTTCTTTTCCTTCTTGGTCATCTTCCGCGTGTGCTGCGTCTTGGTGCTGGGGGCGTCGGCCTTCGGGCCCTTCGCCGTGAACGGCACGTACCAGATGTAGTGGCCGTAGAACTTGTCCCCGAAGTGCATCTCGTACGTGCCGGTGACCTCTTCCATCGCCGCCTCGCGGGTGATCCAGCCGACCTCGCCGGGCTTGACCTCGACGTTGGTCTGCTGCTCCTCGGTGTGCGAGCTCTCCCAGCTGTGCTGGTAGCTGGCCTGGATGGTCACCTTGAACAGGTCGGTGAAGCCGTACTCGGCGGTCATGGAGACGCCGACCGTGTTGGACTCCCCGGTCGTGTCGGACCACCCGACGGATGAACGCTGAAGGTCCTTCGTGCAGTTGAAGGCGCTGTCACCGACCTGGTGTGCCTCGCCCATCGAGTCGACGGGTGCGCCGGAGGGGTGGAACACGCACACGTCGGTGCCGTCGTTGCACTGCTCCAGCAGCTCTCTGGTCGTGGGTTGCTCCTCCTCGGCCTGTGCGGTCGCGGGGAAGAGGGCTGTGGCTCCTGCGGTGGTGATGGCGATCACCAGCATGGACAACTTCTTGCGGCGGGTCATGGTGCCTCCGACGAGGGTGGGGGTAAGGCGGGTGTTGCCGGGATCGGTTCTGCGGGCACTGCGCCTCAGCTGAAGCTGATGGACTGGGCGCGGTTGTCCATGGCGTCGCCGATGTTCGGGGTCAGTTCGTCGAAGGGCCCGTCACGTTCGCCGCCGAGCCCCGGCTCCGAGAAGAGATTGAGCGTGCACCTGCCCCAGGGCTGGATGGACGAGACCTTGTTCTTCCAGCTCTCGTCGAGGTCGATCTGGAAGTCCACCTCGTCGTCGCTCTCGCAGAGCGCGGTGTTGGTGATCGTCAGTGAACCGCCGCCGTACTTGGTGTTCTTGAAGATCGTGGCCGCGATGATGTCGCCTTCGGCCTTCGTGTCGATGCCGGAGGAGGCGACGGGCTCGTCCCCCGCGCGGGCCTCGCTGGTCTTGGCGGCCTTGCCTGCTTCGGCGTCGGGTGCATCGAGGAGGCGGTCACTGTCCGGCAGGCCGGTCGCCTTGGACAGGCTCTCGAAGCACTGTGTCTCGCCGGTCTTGGCGTTCAACGTGCAGTGTTTCCCCTGCCCCTTGGCGTCGCCGCCCTCCTGGTCCGTGACGGCGCCGTTCGCCACCGGCACGGCTATGGCGCCCGCAAGCAGCAGCACAGCAGCCACGGTGATGCGTGTGCGCCGTCGTGTGTCGTTGGACATATGGGACTCCAACTCCTCGTCCATGACCTGCAGTTATTTGGTCCAGTCCTGCACGAGTGATGGTACTCACAGAAATGAAAAAGAAAAGAGAAACCCGGAATTGCCCGTAAGCCACAGACGGTCTCCGGGAAAACGTGGAGGTCAGCGCCCCCGAATGTGGGGCAGGTCTCACGGCGGTGTTCGCGCAATGCCCGGACCAGGCAATGCGGCACGTCCCTTTCACCCCTCTTATCCAGAGTTAGCGACGTTATGGAAAAACTGTCTCAGCAATGCGCATTGCAAAAACCTGTACGCCCCTGACCTGCAACGGAGAGGGGTTCTGGTGCTCCTCAAGATTGCCGGGGAGCGAAAAACCTCAGTGCAGGCTCAAATTAATCTTAAGTAGACCTTAAATGCGGGAATCACGGTTCTCGCAAGGCAGCCGACTGCGGTTGCAGAAAGCCTTCCCTTGCGTACTCCTGGTCATTTCAGAAGGCGGTTGAAGATCTCCCACCGCGACGCTCCGCAGTCGACTGGGAGCAGTCCGAAGGGTTTTGGAGAACCGATGGATCGAGCGGCGGTCGCCGCAGGTCCCCGGGCGGCGCGCGGGGGTTCCCATTGGACGCACCTCTGACTGCGGCGACAACGGTTCGGTCACGTGACGGGCTGTCAGCGCAGCCCCCTGGGCGCGGGCCTCGGATGGCCCTAGCGTGCTGCCGCGCGACACCTCGTTCTGCCGGCCGACTGGAGGTCCCCGAAGGCATGTTGAAGAAGCCGACCGTACGCGCGTCCGCCGTCGCCGCAGGCATCGTCACCCTGGCGGCCGTGCCGCTGGCGCTCACCGCGGAGGCGTCACCGCCTGGGGAGGGGGCCGCTGCGCCCGCCTCGTCCTGTGCCGAACGGGAGTCGGCAGAGATGAGCCTGGAGCAGCAGGTCGGCCAGCTGTTCATCAGCGGCGTCGACGCCGACGCCCCGACGCAGGCCGAGTTGGACGTGATCGGCGACCTGCACCTGGGCGGCGTCATCCTCACCAACGGGAGCAGCGCCGGGGTCGAGGTGACGCGACAGGTGAGCGACCGGGCTCAGGCGGCGGCCACCACCACAGGAGTGCCCCTGTGGGTTTCCGCGGACCAGGAGGGCGGCAAGGTCCAGCACTTGAAGGGCCCGGGGTTCGACTCGATGCCGACGGCCGTGGAGCAGGGCAAGCTCGATCCGGCCGAGCTGCGGGCCCGAGCGAAGGGCTGGGGCGGGCAGTTGAGTGCGGCAGGCGTCAACCTCGACCTCGCACCGGTGCTGGACACCGTCCCCGAGGAGCTCGGAAGCGACAACAAGCCCATCGGCTTCCTCGAACGCAACTACGGCAGCACGCCGGAGGCGGTGGCCGCTCACGGCACCGCGTTCCAGGCGGGCATGACCGATGCGGGCGTCGCACCGGCGGTCAAGCACTTCTCCGGCCTGGGAAGGGTGTTGGGCAACACCGACGACAGCAAGGACGTGAAGGACGACGTCACCACGCGGGACGACGCCTACCTCCAGCCCTTCCGTTCCGCGATCAGTCAGGGCGTGCCGATGGTGATGATCTCAAGCGCGCGCTACACGAAGATCGACCCGGACGAGATGGCCACCTTCTCCTCCACCGTGCTCACGGGCATGCTCCGCGACGACCTCGGATTCACCGGCGTCATCGTCTCCGACGACCTGGGCGCGGCGGCGGCCGTCGAGGACGTCCCGCCGGGCGAGCGGGCGCTCCGCTTCCTCACGGCGGGAGGAACCGTGGCGCTCAGCGTCGACGCTTCGAAGCTGCCGGAGATGGTCGGCGCGGTGCTCCAACGCGCCCGTGCCGACGCGGAGTTCCGCGCCCGGGTTGAGGCCGACGCGGAGCGTGTGCTGAAGGCGAAGGGCAAGGCGGGGCTCCTCGACTGCCGTTGAGCCCCGGCCCCCGGCTCAGCGGTTCTCGCCCGGCACCCACATCACGTCCCCGACCTCCTTGTTGGCCGAGCGGGCCAGGATGAAAAGGAGATCGGAGAGCCGGTTGAGATACGTCGCCGTCAGGGGGTTCATGGCGTCGCCGTGCTCGTCGAGAGCGGCCCAGGTGGAGCGTTCGGCACGGCGTACGACGGTGCACGCCTGGTGGAGCAGGGCGGCGCCTGGTGTGCCGCCGGGGAGGATGAAGCTGCGCAGCTTCTCCAGCTCCTCCAGGTAGGTGTCGCAGTCGCCTTCGAGCTTGTCGATGTAGCTCTGCTCGACGCGGAGCGGCGGGAACTCCGGGTTCTCCACGACGGGCGTGGCCAGGTCGGCGCCCACGTCGAAGAGGTCGTTCTGGACGCGCCCGAGCACCTTGGCGATGTCTTCCGGCAGCTCGCCGAGCGCGAGAGCCACGCCGATCGCGGCGTTGGCCTCGTTGGCGTCCGCGTAGGCCCCGATCCTGGAGTCGGTCTTGGAGGTGCGGCTCATGTCGCCGAGGGCGGTGGTGCCGGTGTCGCCGGTGCGGGTGTAGATGCGCGTCAGATTGACCATGCGTCGAGACTAGACGGTGCCTCACAGGACGGGGCGGGCCCACGGCGTACCGACGCCGGAGCCCGCCCCGTCCCACGGGTGGTTCCGCTCAGTGACGTGCGTCCTGATCCTCCAGGATCGCCCGCACCCGCTCGGTCGGCAGCGCGTTGCGCAGCGCGAGCCAGAGGACGAGCGCGGTGAGTCCGAGCGTGGCCACGGCGCCGAGGTTGAAGTCGAGGAGGCCGAGGTTGCCGGCCTTCGCCTCCTGCTCGGGGTAGTCGCCGAGGTAGCTGATGAGCGCGAGCCCGGCGTACCAGACCAGCAGCCACCAGCCGTACTTGAAGTCCAGCGGAGGCGTCGGCCTCTTGGCGACCTTGTGGTACACGGCCATCAGCCCGTATCCGAGGATGATCGCGACGAAGAGCTTCCAGTTGGTGTCCCAGCCCGTCCAGTACACGATCAGGTTGGTGGACCACAGGGCGAGGAAGCCGATGACCCACACCCACTTGTCGCCGAGCCGGAACGGCCGCTCGTGCTCCGGCATCTGCTTGCGCATCGCCAGCAGGACGATCGGACCGCAACCGAAGGAGAGCACCGTCGAGTTCGTGACGAACTCGACGAGCTTGCTCCAGCCGGGGAACGGCAGGAAGAAGAAGCAGCCGACGAGGAACGCCAGGATGAGGCTGACCCAGGGGACACCGGTGCGGTTGACCTTCGAGAGCCCCTCGGGTGCGTTTCCGTTGCGTCCCATCGCATAGGAGATACGGGCCGTGACGCCGGCGTATATGAGGCCGGTGTCGCCGGGGGAGATGATGGCGTCGGCATAGAGAATGCCGGCCAGCCAAACCGCTCCGAGGATGCCCGCAATCGCTGCGAGTGGACCGAATGTAGCCAGCACATCACCGTGGGAACTGAAGTGCTCACCGACGGCCTGCCAGCCCTCCGCCTTGATCGCACTCGTCGGTACGGCACCGAGAAAGGCGATCTGCAGAAAGATGTAGATGATGCCGCAGATGACGACGGAACCGATGAGCGTCAGCGGAACATTGCGCTTGGGGTTGCTTGTCTCACCGGCGAGTTCGACGCCCTGGCGGAATCCGAAGAAGGAGAACGCGATGCCCGCCGTCGCGACGGCGGAGAAGACTCCTTGCGAACCGTACGGGGCGAAGCCGCCGAGTTCCGGCGCCGTGAGGTGTTCAGGCTGGAAGCTCAAGCCGAAGAACACCGCGATGACGACGACGATGACGGCGAGTTTCCACCACACCAGCACGTTGTTGATACGGGCGAACCAGCGCACACCGAAGAAGTTGACGATCACGAAGACCGCCATCAGCAGGACCGACACGAGCGTGCCCGCCGGGGTGAGGACGGCCTCACCTGCCTGGATGCGCTGCAGCCAGGGGACGTAGTTGGTGGAGTACTGCACGACGGCCAGCACCTCCACGGGCGACACCGCGGCGGCGGCGATCCACGTGACCCAGCCGATGGAGAAACTCGTGAACGAGCCGAAAGAATAGTGTGGATAGCGTGCGACGCCGCCCGAGTGCGGGAACATCGTGCCCAGTTCGGAATAGGTCATGCCGATGATGACGAACATCACCATTCCGATGGCCCACGAAATGATGGCCGCGGGGCCGGCCAGCTGAGCGGCGTCCAGGGCGCCGAAGAGCCATCCGGAACCGATGATCGATCCCACCGCCGTGAACAGCAGCCCGACGGTGCCGAATTCGCGTTTGAGTTTTCTGTCGTCGCCGCCCTCGTGGAGTGGTGCCTCGGGGCTGGTGTCGACGGCCATGTTTCGGCCTCCTCTTGTCACTGCGACGTGCTTACCCGAAGTGCCGGAATCGATTACCCGGCTCTGCGGAACCACAGCAGGGTGCGCGCGCCGCCCCGAATCTGTCCAGGTGCGCGGGCTATTTCATGGGAGAACCTTGGGAGAAGGGCGCGAAGATGTTCGCCGGAATTCCGGTCATGGGGTGATGTATGGAACGTACGGAGTCGTGGTGGTCATGCGCCCGCCCTGCGGAAGACATGTGAGCCCAGCGCCATGGACACAGCCGCGAACAGGACGGCTACGAGCGCCCCCAGCGCCACCTTTCCGTCCCCGTAGTCCCCGACGAACGCAGCCCGCACGGCGTCCACCAGGTACCGGAACGGCACGAAGTGCGAGACCGCGTCGAGCCAGTCCGGCGCCAGGGTCATCGGCAGAAGGATCCCGGACAGCAGCATCGCGGGCAGGTTGACGGCGTTGACGACAGGAGCGAACTCCTGCGGGGTGCCCACGTGCATGGCGAGCCCGTACGACAGGGACGCCAGTGACATCGCGAGCACTCCCACGAAGAGGAACCCGATCAGCACTCCCGCGACCGGCGCGCGCAGGCCGAACACCAGCCCCACGACCACCAGCACGAGCGCCTGCGCCAGCAGCTGGGCGACGTCGCGAAGGATCCGGCCGAGCAGCAGGGCCAGGCGGCTCACAGGGGTGACGCGCATGCGCTCGATCACGCCCGCGTGCTTCTCCATGAGGATCCCGAAGCCGGCGAAGGCCGAGCTGAACAGCCCGAGTTGGACGAGCAGACCGGGCACGAGCATCTGCCAGGAGTCTCCGCTGCCGCCGAGCGGCACCTCTTCGAGCAGCGGCCCGAAGAGCACGAGGAAGAGCAGCGGCTGCAGCAGTCCGAACAGCAGCGCCACGCGTGAGCCGAGCGTCTGCCGCGCGTAGCGCCCGAAGATGACGCCGGTGTCGCCGAGCAGGTGAGGCATCAGTGTGTTCCCCGTTCCTTCAGGCCGTGATCGGTGCGTCGGCGTCGTTCTCAGTGGTGTTCTCTGCGTCGTTCTCGGCAGCGTCCTCCTCGGGGGAGCCGTGCCCGGTGATCGAGATGAAGGCGTCCTGAAGGGTGGCGCCGGGACGGCCGCCGTACCGGCTGCGCAGCATCTCGGAGGTGCCCTCGGCGGCGACCCTTCCCTTGTCGACGACCACGAGACGCCCGGCGAGAGCATCCGCCTCGTCGAGGTGGTGCGTGGTGAGGAAGACGGTCGTGCCCTGCTCGTCGTTGAGCCGCCGGATCAGTGCCCACAGGTCGGCCCGGCTGCCGGGGTCGAGTCCGGTCGTCGGCTCGTCGAGGAAGAGGATCTCGGGCTTGTGCGTGAGCCCCATGGCGATGTCCAGGCGTCGCCGCTGCCCGCCGGAGAGCGATGCGCACTTGCGGTCCAGCAAGCCGGTCAGGCCGAGCCCGGCGGCGAGTTCCTCGGCGCGGGCGACTGCCTCGGCCTTGGGGATGCGGTAGAGGCGTGCCTGGGTGACCAGCTCCTCGCGCACGGAGACCTGAGGGTCGACACCCCCGGACTGCGCCACGTATCCGATCTTCCTGCGCACGCCCGCCGCGTCCCGCACCAGGTCGTGCCCCGCCACGACCGCGGTGCCCGCGGTGGGGACCAGGAGGGTGGTGAGCATGCGCAGCGTCGTGGTCTTCCCTGCGCCGTTCGGCCCGAGGAAGCCGAGGATCTCGCCGCTCTCGACGTCGAGTTCGATGCCGCGCACGGCCTCGACCGTCTCGTTCCTGGTGCGGAAGGTGCGTGTCAGTCCTGAGGTCTGGAGGACGGTAGTCATGGCGGTCACAAAAACAGACTCTCTTAAATTTTGCAATGACTCCAAGTTTTCAGAGGATGCAAAGACGCGCCTAGGATGACCGCATGGTCAGTGACGGAAGCGGCTCGGGCGCCACCGACGGCGCGCAGACGGAAGGCCGGCGGGAGCGCAAGAAGCGTGAGACGCGGCAGCGGATCTCCGACATCGCCACCGGGCTGATGCTGGAGCGCGGCTTCGCCGCGGTGACGATCGCCGAGATCGCCGACAGCGCCGACGTCTCCGTCAACACCGTCTACAACTACTTCCCGGCCAAGGAGGACCTCTTCTTCGACCGCGCCGAGGAGATGACGAGCCGTCCCTCGCGGATCGTGCGGGAGCGCGGCCCGGGGGACTCCGCTGCGCACGCGGTGCTCAGCCGCCTCCGCGAGGACGTCTCCGAGCGGAACCTGTACGGCGGTGTGGTGGAGGGCTACGACGCCTTCATGCGCTGCATCCAGGAGGCCCCCTCGCTGATGGCGCGGCTCTTCCTGATGCAGCAGCGCACCGCCGATCAGCTCGCGCTGACCCTGCGGGAGGAGGTCTCTGCCGCCGAGGACGACCCCACGCCGGAGCTCGTCGCCCACCAACTGGTGCACATCGGCAATGTCGTCTTCCGGGAAGCCACGCGCGGGGTCGCCGACGGGGAGTCCACGGACGAGGTGGTGCGGGCGGCCCTGCGCCGCATCGACACCTTCGAGTCCCTCGTCGCCGACGCGCTCCTCAACTACGCGGTCAGGCCCGGGGGATGAGACGCATGCGAGGTCGCGCAGGGGTGCGCACCGTGCGAACTCGGCCAAGCCGTGCGGATCGGACGCCGCCGGTGTGATGTCCGCCATGTGAGACGTGACGCGTGTCTCTTCGCCGCCACAAGATCTCTGTAAGGCGCTAATGTCCGCCCAACAGGCGTTCAAGTGAAGGCAAGGCTAGGTGGCAGTCGTGGCGAAGAAGCTCGCCGTCATCGGTGCCGGGCTCATGGGGTCCGGTATCGCTCAGGTCTCGGCCCAGGCGGGCTGGGACGTGGTCCTGCGCGACGTGACAGGCGAGGCGCTCACCCGTGGCACGGACGGCATCAAGCGTTCGTACGAGAAGTTCGTGAGCAAGGGCAAGCTCGAAGCCGCCGACGCGCAGGCCGCCCTGGAGCGCATCACCACCACGACCGACATGGACGCCGCCGCCGACGCGGACGTCGTCGTCGAAGCCGTCTTCGAGAAGATCGAGGTCAAGCGCGAGATCTTCAGCAGGCTCGACACGCTGGTGAAGGACGAGACGATCCTCGCCTCCAACACCTCCGCCATCCCGATCACCAAGATCGCTGCGGCAACCGAGCGCCCCGAACGGGTCGTCGGCACGCACTTCTTCTCGCCCGTCCCGATGATGGCGCTCTGCGAGCTCGTACGCGGGCACCGGACGAGCGACGAAACCCTCGCCACCGCACGTGAGTTCGCCGAGTCGGTCGGCAAGACCTGCGTCGTCGTCAACCGCGACGTGGCCGGCTTCGTCACCACCCGGCTCATCTCCGCGCTCGTCGTCGAGGCGGCGAAGCTCCACGAGTCCGGCGTGGCCACCGCCGAAGACATCGACACGGCCTGCAAGCTGGGCTTCGGCCACGCCATGGGGCCGCTCGCCACGGCGGACCTGACCGGCGTCGACATCCTGCTGCACGCCAGCGAGAACATCTACACCGAGTCGCAGGACACGAAGTTCGCGCCTCCGGAGTCGATGCGAAGGATGGTCGACGCGGGCGACATCGGCCGCAAGAGCGGCCGCGGCTACTACGAGCACTGACACGAACGACGCACATCCCGCGACAACACGAAATCGACAGACCGTGCCAACGCAGGCGCGTTCAACACGGCTTCGCCCGCGAGGGTGATTTCCGTATCGGTTCGAGCACGGACGGCAACCAGATTGCGGTGATCGCAGTCAGTTGTACTGAGACATCCAGAAATAAGGGTACGAGGACAGCGCAGTCACATATCCGGGGAGCAGCTATGCATATCAGGGGCGACCACGCCACGCTGGCCGTCGGGGGTCGCCTCGATGTCCGGAGCGCGGCGGACGCCCGTACGGTCCTGCACACCGCCGTCGACTCCGGCGACGGCGATCTGGTGCTCGACCTGGCCGGACTCGACTCATGGGACGCCACAGGGCTGGGCGTCATCATGGGAGCACACCGCAGAGCAGGCCGATGTGGCCGCAGGCTCGTGCTGCGTGACGTACCTCCGCAGATGCAGCGGCTGTTGGTGGCCACTCGTCTCCACCGGATCCTGGCCATCGAAAGCGGTGTCACGGGTTCCGCGGCGCAGATTCTCACCAAGCCTTGACGTGACAGGGCGGTTCAGGTCTTGGCCACTTGGTAATACTGTGCCGGGAGCAGCGCCCGGAGCTGCCGTTCGCACCGACCTTGCGACGGGAGAAGCCGACCACGAGGCGGGGCGTGCTCGTACCGCAGCTACTGGGGGCACCCACCATGGTTCAGAGCGACAACACAGAGCACGGCGGTGAGCGCAATCGGCGCCACCGCCACATCGACGAAGTGAGACCAGCCGGGCCGGTGCGCCTGGTCACCGGCCCTCACATGCTTACGATCAACCCGGTCGACGGCAGCGAGATCGAGCCCTGCCCGTTGGCCGAACTGCCGGGCGAGCCCCGGAAACTGACCCCGGACGAACGGCCGACGCAGGGCACAGCCGCCACCCCCACGGGCGGCACCCCTGCCGGGGCGTTCGCGATACCCATGCTCGAGCGTGACGAGGAACGCCAGAACCTGGCACGGCAGCTCGCCCGCGGACGCTCGATAAGACTGACCGGCCCGTCGGGCTCCGGGCGCAGCACTCTCCTCGACGCCGTCGCCGAGGACGTGGCCGGGCTCGCCCCGGACGGTGTGGTGCGACTCAACGGATACCGCCGCACGTCCGCGGACCTGCTGCAGGAGCTCTTCCACGCGGTGCACGACGCACCCCGCCGGCGACCGTCCGACGAAGAGATGCGAGCGGCGCTGAGCAGCGTCGGTGCAGTAGTCATCGTCGACGACCTCGCCTTCGGCGGTGAGGCGCTCGACGAACTCCTCACCGCCACCCCCGAATGCGCCTTCCTTCTGGCTGCCACACCGGACGTCGCCTCCCCCTCTGCCGACGTCCACGTGGAAGAAGTCCAGATCGGCGGCCTCAGCCGCACCGGCTGTCTGGAACTGCTCGAACATGCCGTACGGCGTCCCCTCACGAACGAGGAGACGGACACGGCCGGCGACCTCTGGTTCGCCACGGAAGGCTCCGCGGAAGGACTGCCCCTGCGCTTCGTGCAGGCGGGCGCGCTCCTGCGGACCGGTGGTGCGGAGGACTTGAGCAGCCGCAGGGACGGCGGTTGGCGATCGCTGATCGCCGACAGGCTCTCGCCCAACGCACGCGAGACGTTGCGCTTCGCCCTCGCCCTCGGCGGCGAGGTCCCGCACTCGTCCCATCTGCCGCCGCTCGTCGGCGATCCGCAGGCGGGCGAAGCGGTGGCGGAACTGGTCGGAGCCGGTCTTGCCGCCCCGGCCGGAGCGCACCACCACAGGCTCGTTGCCGGTGTCAGCGAGCAGTTGAAGGCCGCGGGCTACGCGGACGGCGCCGACGCCCGTGCCCGTACCGCCGCGCACCACTACTGCCTCTCCACCGGCTTCCGTGACTCCGTCCCCGAGGGAGCGGACTTCATCGA
>NZ_JACBXA010000440.1 GCF_013870515.1 Streptomyces albidus (ex Kaewkla and Franco 2022)
ACAGGTCGTCCACGTAGGCCTCGCCGACCTCCAGCCGTCCGGACCTGCACGCCCTGGTGCCCGCGAGGCGCCCGATGGGCTTCCTCAGCGCGGCCATGGGTGCACTCGGCTTCGCGCTGCCCGCCGCCATCGGCGTACGGATGGGGGCGCCGGAGCGGCCGGTGGTCGCCGTCGTCGGCGACGGGTCGTCGCTGTACCAGATACAGGCGCTGTGGACCGCCGTGCACTACCGGGTGGGTGTGCTGTTCGTCGTCCTCGCGAACGGGCGGTACGCGATCATGGACCGGCTCGCGGACCGGCACGAGAGCACCGCCCCCTGGCCCGCCTTCGAGGAGATCAGCGTCGCGGGCATGGCGGAGGCCATGGGCTGCGCGGCGCTCCGGGTGAGCGGTCACGGCGAACTCCTGGCGGAGCTGGACGCGCTGCTGCCCGGACTGCACGGGCGCGGCACTCCGCTCGTCCTGGAGGTCGAGGTGGAGGCGGACGAGACGTTCCAGCCGTGAACCCCGAGCCTCACGTGCGGGGGTGAAAAGGCTCAAGGGGTGGCACCTCGAAGGAGGTGCCACCCCTCGTTCACGGGGTTCCGCGGTTTCGCGTCTTCCGGCTGTCCGTCAGCGCGAGCCGGGAGAGCCGATCCGGAGCAGCCTCAGAGGCCGACCCCGTGCTGGCGCAGGTAGCCGAGCGGGTCGACGTCCGAGCCGTAGACCGGGCTGTTGCGCACCTCGAAGTGCAGGTGCGGACCCGTGGAGTTCCCTGTCGAGCCGGAGGCGCCGATCTGGTCGCCCACGGAGACCTGCTGGCCGGGACGAACGGAGAGCGACGAGAGGTGGCCGTACTGGCTGTACTTGCCGTCCTCGTGCTTGAGGACGACCTGGTTGCCGTACGCGCCTCCCCAGCCCGCCTGCACGACGGTGCCCGAGGTGACGGCCTTCACCGAGGTGCCCGAGGGTGCGGAGAAGTCGACACCGGTGTGCTTGCCGCTGGACCAGCTGCCGCCGGAGGCGCCGTACGGCGTGCTGGTGCCGCTGCTCACCGGGGCGGTGAAGTCCCCGGAGGGCTTCGTGGCGCTGGACTTCGTGGCGCTGGACTTCTTCGCGGTGGCGCCCGACTGGGGCTTCGCCGCGGAGGGTTCGGCCTTGGCCTCGCCGCCCTTGAGGGTGAGCTTCTGCCCCGGCAGGATCAGGTCGGGATCGCTGCCGACGGTCTCGCGGTTGGCGTCGTAGAGCTTCTTCCAGCCGCCGTCGACGCCCTCGTCGGTCGCGATGCGGTAGAGGGTGTCGCCGCGGGCGACGGTGTGGAAGCGGGAACCCTGGGGCTCCTTCTTTCCGGCCTCGGGCTTCGCCTCGGCCTTCTTCTCGGGCTTTGCGGGCTGCTTCTCGGCCTTCGCACCCGAGTCGCCCGACGCGCTGTCGGGGGAGATGTCGGGCGAGCCGCTGTTCTGGCTGAGACCGGCCTTCGGACCGCACAGCGGCCATGCCTTCGGGCCCTGCCCCTCCAGCACCTTTTCGGCGACGGCGATCTGCTGGTCCTTGGTGGCCTGGTCCGCACGCGGGGCGTACTTCGTGCCGCCGTAGCTCGACCAGGTGCTCTGCGTGAACTGCAGACCGCCGTAGAAGCCGTTGCCGTTGTTGATGGACCAGTTGCCCGTGGACTCGCACTGGGCGACCTCGTCCCAGGTGCTGACCGAAGCGGCGTGCGCACTTCCCGAGCCGATGAGCGGCAGGGCGATACCGGCTCCGCCGGCGGTGAGCGCGAGCGAGGCGCGTGACACCTTGCGCGAGAGTCTGCGGTTGGACTGACGACGGTGACGACCGCGTCGGGACATAGGGCGGTTCCTCTCCTACGCCTGCGAGGTGAGCTGTCGGATTCGGGCTGGAGTTGCCCGGCCTACGCGAAAGCGAGGGGAGCTCTTCGCGTACGGCTTCACCCCAAGCCGTGCGTGTGACGCACGGCACTTACCTGGTTCCCCCACTCCTGCCGCCTCGGATTTCGTGTTTCCCCCTGGCCGGGCGGCAGGATTCGGCGTCCCCGGCAGTGGACCACCGCACGGGAGACGCGGTGGAGTTCGCACGTTAATCAGAAGGAATTCCCCATCACAAGAAAATCCGCACATCTCCCGGAACGGTAAGGATCACTGGATAGTGCACGTACCGGGGAATGAGCGGCCAAGTTTCCCTGCTGACCTGGGAATTGGGCACCGCAATCCTGGGGTGCGGTTATTCATGTGATATGGCTCACTGGGTGTCCCTGGTGGGAATCACGTGTTTTCCAGGGATTCGATCACCCAGACCGGAGGCGCCCGGCGGCTCCACCCGGTGGTAGCGGCGCTCCGGGCGGCCCGTCGTGCCGTAGCGGAGCGTGACGCGGGCGGTGCCGAGAGAGACGAAGTGCTCCAGGTAGCGCCGGGCGCTCACACGTGACAGCCCGCTGTGCTCGGCGCACTCCGAGGCCGAGAGGCCGGCACCCTCCACGCAGGCGTCGAGCGTGAGGCGCACGAGCTCGCACGTCTGCTCG
>NZ_JACBXA010000441.1 GCF_013870515.1 Streptomyces albidus (ex Kaewkla and Franco 2022)
GGGCTGCGCTTCCGCCGCCGCCCGCCGGTGGCGCTCGACCACGTACGGCGAGGTGCGCAGACCGACGGAGCGGATCGTCGACTCCACCGTCCAGTAGGCACGGGAGCTCGCCCCGGCCGCGCCCGCGTGGACGACGAGGCGGCCTTGCGGTGACAGCGCCCTGCTCACCAGCCCGTAGAACTCCTGCGAGTACAGCTTCGCGTTCGTCGAGACCGCCGGGTCGGGCAGGTCGGAGACGATGACGTCGAACGTGCCGGTTCTCTCCCGCAGCCGGTCGAAGGCGTCGTCGCCGGTCTTCAGCCGCACCCTGGGATCGTCGTAGGCGTCTTCGTTGAGCCGAGACAGGCCGGGGTCCCGGCGGGCCAACGTGACCACTCCCGCATCGACTTCGACGACGGTCACCGCACGCACACCCGGCTGCGCCAGCACCTCACGCAGCGCCAGCCCGTCAGCTCCTCCGAGGATCAGGACGCGCTTCCTCGGACCACTCGTCAACGCCGGGCGCACCAGGGAGGAGTGGTAGCGGTACCCGTCTGCCGAATCGACCCGGAGCCGGCCGTCGAGGAAGAACTGCAGGGGCTCCGCGCCCCGTTCGTACGCTGCCGGATCCGAATCGCCTGTCAGCACGGCCTCTTGGGCCCCCGTACGGACGGCGACGCGCACGTTCTCCCCGTACACCGCCTGGCGTGCGGCACGTTCGAAGGAATCGACGAAGGCGGTGCCGACGATCAGCAGGAGCACCACCGAACCGTTCACGGCGAGAAGCCCCCAGCGCATGCGGGCGCTCACATCGTGGCGGAAGAGCCACAGCACCACCACCCCGCCGGCCAGCGCGTTCACCACTCCCGTGAGCAGGGCTCCCGTCAACTGGCCGAAGAACGGCAGCAGTAGGAACGGAAAGGTCAGCCCGCCCACCAGCGCGCCCACGTAGTCGGCGGCGAAGAGGTCGGCCAGTGCGCCGCCCGCGTCCTGCTGGCGGATGCGCTGGATGAGGGTCATCAGCAGCGGCATCTCGGCACCGATGAGCACGCCGATCGCGAGGGAGAAGCCGACGAGCGCGATCCGTGCGCCGCCGAACCAGGCGAAGCTGGCGTACAGCGCCATCGCCGAGCCGCCCCCGACGACGGCCAGCAGCGCCTCCACGGAGGCGAATCCGGTCGCAGCGCGACAGCGCAGCCGCTTTGCCAGCAAGGAGCCGATCCCCATGGCGAAGACCATCAAGGACAGCACGACGGACGCCTGCGTGACGGAGTCGCCCACCAAGTAGGAGGCGAGTGCGACGAGTTCGAGTTCGTAGACGAGCCCGCACGCGGCACACACGAACACGGAGGTGAGCACGAGCCCGCGCCCGATCCCGGCGGGCACGGGAAGCCTCGCCTCGTCGGAGGGGGCGGAGGGGCTGTCGATCATGCCGCGAACGCTACGTGATGGAAAATGCGCTCATCGGCACCAGCAGCCGCACCGGGACGACCGGCCACCGCAGCGACAGGAAGGCGGGCGGCAGCCGGGCCGGGGCCCTCGGACATCGGCAACTCTCAAGCCATCGCGGAGCGTTGAGGCCCGCGCGGGACAGCCGGGATCACCGTCCGCGCGGAAGGGCTCGCCGCGACCACGGGCGGGGCCGCCTCGAGCGACCGTGCGCCGACACGCGTACGGGTCGAGACGAGCCGGCCTTCCTGCGGGTACGAATGCCAGGTGCGCCAGTGCACTTGGCCCGCGTGCCGCTGCGCGAGCAGGGCGGTGAAGGCGTGCGGGGCGCCCGGGAACGAGCCGGCGAGACCGTTGGGATGGTCGGAGACCAACGCCAGCAACTCCTGGGCCCGTCCGGCGAATGAGCCCGGCGAGAGCGTCTCGACGCGCGCCGCGAACTCGTACTCCCACTCACCGATGCGCTTGGAGACACCCAGCGGCAGGGGCGTGCTGCTGCCGGGCATGCAGGCCACGGTCTCGGAGCAGCTCCTGCCCGCCTCCTCCAGCAGAACCTGATGGGAGGCGCCGAGCAGTCGTAACTGCACCGTGGCGCCTCCGAGTTCGAGCTCGCGAGAGGCGAGCGCGGGGAGAGGTTCGCGGCCAAGGGCCCAGGCGAGGTCGCCCGCGCGGGTGTCCGTGTAAGGAGTGACGAGAGAGGTGAGCATGGGTCGGCTCCGCAAGCACGCAGTCGAGGGGAGGGCCGGGGCACGCCCCTCGCGTGATGTCAGGGTCTGCGTCCTCGGCTCGTACCCGCGCCGAAATCCGGGGATACAGAACCACCGAATCACGAAATGTGCCGCGCGACAGCCGTTTCGCCCATCTTCGCCGGGTTTCCATCCCCCCGGGGGCCAGGCAGTTCAGATGTTCAACTGCCGGACACTCGACGGGGGGACGGAACCGTGCGCCGCGAAGCGCGGGCGGTCAGGAACCGCCGCCGCCACCACCGCAGCCGCCACCGCCACCACCTCCCATCGCAACTTCATGCTGCTACGCAGGAGCATTTCCGGCAAATC
>NZ_JACBXA010000442.1 GCF_013870515.1 Streptomyces albidus (ex Kaewkla and Franco 2022)
ACGCGGCCTGCGCATCGCCCACCGCATAGAGACCGGCATGGTCCACATCAACGACACGCACCAGGGGGGTGGTGAGACGGTCGGGACGCTGCGCGTAGCGGAACGCGAAGCGCCCCTTGTCGCAGATCCACTCCTCGTTGACCTCGGGGTCGTTCGCGGCCAGCCGCCGCATGACCTTGCCGCGCCGGTGGTCCGTACGAGTGGCGCAGCCGCCGGAGCAGTGCTCGCAGACGGACGGCGAGGAGACCAGGTCGAAGGGGCGCGAACGGAAGCGGTACGCCGCCGAGGTGAGCGCTCCCACCGGGCAGATCTGGATGGTGTTGCCGGAGAAGTACGACTGGAAGGGGTCACCCTCGCCCGTACCGACCTGCTGCAACGCACCGCGCTCCAGCAACTCGATCATCGGGTCGCCGGCGATCTGGTTGGAGAAGCGGGTGCAGCGCGCGCACAGCACGCAACGCTCGCGGTCCAGCAGCACCTGCTCGGAGATCGGAACAGGCTTGGCGAAGGTGCGCTTCGCGCCCTCGAACCGGGTGTCGGCCGAACCCGTCGACATGGCCTGGTTCTGCAGCGGGCACTCGCCGCCCTTGTCGCAGACGGGGCAGTCCAGCGGGTGGTTGATGAGCAGCAGCTCCATCACACCGCGCTGCGCCTTCTCGGCGACGGGCGAGGAGAGCTGGGTCTTGACCACCATGCCGTCCGTGCACGTGATGGTGCAGGACGCCATCGGCTTGCGCTGGCCCTCGACCTCGACGATGCACTGGCGGCAGGCGCCGACGGGGTCGAGCAGAGGGTGGTCGCAGAAGCGCGGGATCTCGATCCCGAGCTGCTCGGCGGCGCGGATGACCAGGGTGCCCTTGGGCACGGAGATCTCGGCACCGTCGATGGTGAGGGACACCAGGTCCTCCGGCGGCTTGCCCTCGCCCCCGGAGGAGGTCTTTGCGTCTGTGGTGACTGTCACGCGTTCACCTCCGGGTGAGCTGTCGTCTCGCGGGCGTCGTCGGCCCAGATGGTCGACTTGGCGGGGTCGAAGGGGCACCCGCGTCCGTCGAGGTGCTGCTCGTACTCCTCACGGAAGTACTGCAGCGAGGAGAAGATCGGGGACGCGGCACCGTCACCGAGGGCGCAGAAGGACTTGCCGTTGATGTTGTCGGCGATGTCGTCGATCTTGTCGATGTCGGCCTTCGTGGCCTTGCCGGACTCGAAGTCACGCAGCAACTGCACGAGCCAGTACGTGCCTTCGCGGCAGGGCGTGCACTTCCCGCAGGACTCGTGTGCGTAGAACTCGGTCCAGCGGGTCACGGCCCGTACGACACAGGTCGTCTCGTCGAAGCACTGCAGCGCCTTCGTGCCGAGCATGGAGCCCGCGGCGCCGACGCCCTCGTAGTCCAGGGGCACGTCGAGGTGCTCCTCGGTGAGCATCGGCGTCGAAGAGCCGCCCGGCGTCCAGAACTTCAGCCGGTGCCCCGGACGCATGCCGCCGCTCATCTCCAGCAGCTGCCGCAGCGTGATGCCCAGAGGGGCCTCGTACTGGCCGGGGTTGGCGACGTGGCCGCTGAGCGAGTAGAGCGTGAAGCCCGGGGACTTCTCGCTGCCCATCGAACGGAACCATTCCTTGCCCCTGTTCATCAGGGCGGGGACCGAGGCGATGGACTCGACGTTGTTCACGACGGTCGGGCACGCGTAGAGACCTGCGACGGCCGGGAAGGGGGGCCGCAGCCGGGGCTGCCCCCGCCGCCCTTCCAGGGAGTCGAGCAGCGCCGTCTCCTCGCCGCAGATGTAGGCGCCGGCGCCGGCGTGCACCGTCAGCTCCAGGTGCTTGCCCTCGCCGAGCGCGTCCTTGCCGAGGATGCCGGCCTCGTAGGCCTCACGTACGGCCAGGTGCAGGCGCCGCAGCACCGGTACGACCTCGCCGCGCAGATAGATGAAGGCGTGGGACGAGCGGATCGCGTGGCAGGCGATCACGATGCCCTCGATCAGGGAGTGCGGGTTCGCGAAGAGCAGCGGGATGTCCTTGCAGGTCCCCGGCTCCGACTCGTCCGCGTTGACGACGAGGTAGTGCGGCTTGTCGTCTCCCTGCGGGATGAACTGCCACTTCATGCCGGTGGGGAAGCCCGCACCGCCACGGCCGCGCAGCCCCGCGTCCTTCACGTACGCGATGACGTCGTCCGGCGGCATGGCAAGGGCCTTGGCCAGCCCGGCGTATCCGTCGTGGCGGCGCTTGTAGGTCTCCAGGGTCCACGCGTCGGGCTCGTCCCAGTACGCGGAGAGGACCGGTGAGAGCAGTTTCTCCGGTGATTCCGTCGCCATCACTCGCTCTCCTCTCCCGGCCCCGGGTTCGCGGGACGGCCGGACGGGTTGGCCGGGTCGGACGCAGCCGTCGACTGCGGCATGTCATGCGAACTGGGGTGGCTCGCCGGGGCCTCTTCGCCCGGGAGCGGCACAGGCTGCTC
>NZ_JACBXA010000443.1 GCF_013870515.1 Streptomyces albidus (ex Kaewkla and Franco 2022)
CAGCTTCCCGGCTACGTCCTCGACGCGACGGCGGCCCTCTGCGACGCCGCCCTGGGCGGCACCGCAGAGCCTCCGGGGCGGACGCCCGCCGATAGAGCGCTGCCGCAGGTCTCCCGGCTGGACCTGGAGACGCTGGCCGTACGGACCTTCCCTCTGCTCGCCGAACCGCTCTGCCCCGAGTGCGCCCCGCAGACGGCCGACTCCGCCGAAGCGGCGCGGCTTCACCTGACGGCGCGCCCCAAACCCCACCCGGACACCTACCGGTTGCGAGCGGCCTCCTCCTATCCGATGCCGCTGGAGGGGCTGGCCAATCCGGTGACCGGCGTGCTCGGCGCCGGCACCTGGATCAACGTCACCTCGCCGACCACGGCACCCGTGGCGGGCAGCGTCTTCATGCGCGGCTACGCGGGACTGACCGACGTCACCTGGAGCGGCCAGGCGAACGGGTTCGACGCCAGCCGCGAACTCGCGTTCCTGGAAGGGCTGGAGCGGTACGCCGGGACCCACCGCAGGCGCGGGGGCGCCCTGTTGAAGGCTGCCTACAGCGAGATCCGCGACGAGGCGCTCGACCCCGCCGAGTGCGGCTTCTACGCCGAGTCGACCTACCGCGACGACCCGATGGTCAGCCCCTTCGACCCGGACCGCGAGATCCCCTGGGTGTGGGGTCATTCGCTGCGCGACGACCGTCCCGTGCTGGTGCCGGCCCGACTGGCCTACTACAGCGCGGGGTTGGCGGCCGACAACTTCGTCTTCGAGTGCTCCAATGGTTGCGCCATCGGCAGCTGCATGGAGGAGGCGGTGCTCGGCGGGCTGTTGGAGCTCATCGAGCGCGACGCGTTCCTCCTCGCCTGGTACGGCGGGACCCCGCTCACGGAGATCGACCTCGCCTCGGTGGAAGGCGGCGCCGTCCCCGCCATGATCGCGCGGGCGGCCATGCAGGGTTACGACGTGCACGCCTTCGACAACCGCATCGACCTCGCGGTGCCCGTCGTGACCGCCCTGGCCGTACGGCGCGACGGCGGGCCCGGCAGCTTCTCGTTCGGCGCCGGCGCGAGTCTCGATCCCGGAGCGGCACTGGAGGGGGCGCTCTCGGAGGTGCTCACCTACATCCCGCACCTGCCCCGCCAGGTCGCCGAACGCCGCGGCGAACTGGAGGCCATGGCCGACGACTTCACCAAGGTGCTGCACCTCAAGGACCACGCACAGCTCTACGGCCTGCCGAGGATGACCGAACACGTCGGCACCTACCTCCGGCCGGCGGGGCTGCGGACGGTCGGTGAGCTGTACGACGGATGGCAGCAGCGCCAACGGCCGCGCACCGGGGACCTGTCGGACGACCTCGCCCTGTGCAGGGACGAGCTCGTGCGGGCGGGGCACGATGTGATCGTCGTCGACCAGACGACGCCCGAACAGGAGCGCATCGGCCTGTGCACCGTCAGCACCCTCGTGCCCGGACTACTGCCCATCGACTTCGGCTGGTCGCGTCAACGCGCCCCGCTCATGCCGCGGTTGCGCACCGCGGCGAGGCGGGCGGGCCTGCGCTCGACGGACCTCGCGGACGCGGAGATCCGGATGGTGCCGCACCCGTTCCCGTAGGCGCAGGCCCCGTTCCCGTAGGCGCAGGACGGAGAGTTGGGCCGGAACTGGGGAGCGGCGGGCAGTGCGTACGGGCGCCGGAAGGCGTCCGTACGCCTTTCTGGCGGCCTCACGGACGCTCGCCGGACACGGACGCACAGACGGCTCTCTCCGGACCGGAGAGAGCCGTCTGCGGGTTCAGCTGTGTCTGCGCGGCAGGATCAGGCGCTGCAGGAGGTGGTGCTGGTGGTCGAGGAGCAGGTCGAGGTCGACGAGCAGCTCGTGGAACCGGCGAGGACGACCTCGCTCGCGTCCGAGTAGTCCGAGATCTCGAAGGTCTCCGACTCCAGTTCCAGGATCTCGTCGGCCAGCGAGGCGAGGGAGGACTTCTCAGCCATGGGGACTCCTTTTTCGGTGGGCCACCGGTGGTGCCGGTGGCTCGGCGTGCTGCCATTCCAGCCGACCCCACTGGCAGATCCATCGATGTTCCGCTGACACGTCACTGACACCTGGTGTCAGTGACGTGTCAGCGCATCCTCTGGTGCGGTGCTGAAAAGATGCCCCTGTGAGCCGATCCGTCGCCTTCACCGGCGAGAACGACCCCGTACTCGGCGGGCTGAAGGAGATCCTCAGGCCGCTGGTCGCCTTCTACCTCGACCTGCACAAGAACCCCGAGCTGTCCGGCGAGGAGAGCCGCACGGCTGCCCGGTTCGCCGAGTGGCTCGAGAAGGAGCGCTACGAGGTGACCGCCGGGGTCGGCGGCCACGGTGTCGTCGGCGTACTGCGCAACGGCGAGGGGCCCCGCGTGCTGCTGCGTGCCGAACTCGACGCCCTGCCGGTGCGGGAGCGCACCGGCCTCGCCTACGCGAGCGAAGGC
>NZ_JACBXA010000444.1 GCF_013870515.1 Streptomyces albidus (ex Kaewkla and Franco 2022)
GAGGCACTGGAGAGCGCGCCTGCCGGCGCCCGGCCCGGACGCCGGCGGTCCGTGAACCGGCCAACCGCGGCTGAGAGTTGGCGTAAACGCGCTCAACTCCCGGACATCGCTGAGGACTTGGGCGCGAGACCGGGCTTGAACGCGGGCCAGGGCTGAGGGGGGACGGGCCGGTGCAGAGGGGACAGGAGCCGCCCACCGGGTGGCCGCTCGCGGGGACAGCCGCGGGCACGGGTGCGGGGTCAGTCGCAGGGGCGGTGACGAATACACACTCACAGCACGACGAACAGGACCACCTCCGGGACCAGCTGCGCCAGCTCTTCCGCTACCGGAAGCTGATGCTGGTCGGGCTGCTGGTCGGGCTGCTCGCAGGCGGTTGGCTCGGCATCGAGGGCAGCAGCTCCTACGCGGCGTCCAGCGAGGTGACGCTCCGCCAGCCGACGGTGGATCCCTTCGCGGCCGGCGGAAAGCCGGCCGACGCCGGCATCAGCATCGAGTCGGAGCGGCAGACGGCCACGGGCAGCGCGGTCGCGAAGCTCGCCGCCGCACGCATGGACGGCCGTCAACGCCCCGACGCGGAGCTCCAGTCGGGCCTGCAGGTCACCAACCCGCCCGACACGCTGATCCTCCGGTTCACCTACACCGCGGACTCGCCCCGAACCGCCGCCGTCCGAGCGAACGCCTTCGCCCGAGCCTTCCTCGACACCCGGGAGAAGGAGACCGAGGCGCAGGTCGGGAAGATGCTCGACCGCTACCGGGACCAGCGCAGGCCGCTGCTCGGCCAGCGAGGCAGCAGCGACTCGGTCGACGCCCAACTCGCCGTGCTCGACAGCAAGATCGCCGACCTGACCGCTCTGGACACCACACCGGGAACAGTCGTGCGCACCGCCCTTCCGCCGTCGTCGCCCGCCGGTCCCGGCCTGCCCATGCTGCTGGGGCTCGGGGCGGCCGCCGGTCTGCTGCTCGGCGTTCTCGCCGCGTGGGTCCGGCTCGTCCTCGATCCGGTGGTGCGCTCCGAGGGTGACGTCGTACGGGCCCTGGGTGCGCCCGTACTGGGCACGCTGCCGCGCCGGGGAAGGTCCGCTCCGCTGCTCGCTGCCGGCAGGGCCGCCGAGGAATACCGCTCGGTGGCCTTCCGGCTCGCGTGCGACAGGCGTCTCGTGGACCGGCCGCGGTCGGTGCTCGTGGTCGCCCCTCGCGGCAGCGGGGAGACCGCTGCCGCCGTGGCGGTCAATCTCGCCGCCTCCTTCGTGGAGATGGACCACGACGTGCTGCTCGTGGAAGCGGATCTGCGGGCGCCGTCGCTGACGGACCGGCTGCGTGGGGCCGAAGGCATCCGCCCCGGCTGGGCACGGAAGCCGGCCCGGGGCGACGACGGCTGGCCGACCGGACTGCAGATCCCCATCGATGCGGGGGAGTCCGGGGCGTTCGAGCTCGTGCCCGGAGCACGGGTGCGCAACGCGGCCCGCGCTCTGAGCTCCGCTCCCGCCCGCCGCCTGCTGGCCGAGGCCGAGGAGCCCGGCGCGACGCTGGTCGTTCACGCGCCCGCCCTGCTGTCGTACGCCGACGCCGTCGCGCTCGCCGACCGTGTCGGCGGCGTGCTGGTCGTCTGCAACCCCAGCGAGGTGCACCGTGTGGACCTCGAGCGCATCCGCGACCTGGTCACCGGTACGGGCGGCACCGTGCTGGGGGCGGTTCTGCACGCCCAGCGCGACGGCGGCGCGAGCCGGAACAGCAGGAAGGCAGGGCGGCGGATAGCCGCGCCGGACCCGTGGAAGGACGGCACCAACGCCCCTTCCCCGTCCGGCGATCAGAAGCACCGGCCCATGCGGGCGGCCGACGTGGCGGACCGCCACGTCGTGACACCCGGCACCGTCCCCGACCTGGACGCCGACCCGGAGCGCTCCGGCGGCCGGGTTCCCGGGAGGTGACACGGGCTCCCGCGGACCGCGGGCCGCGCACCCGCTCCGCCGTGCTCTGCTCCGTCGCCGATCAGGGCGTGGCGGCCTTCACCAACATCGCGGTGCTCGTCGTGGCCGCCCGGCTCTCCGGCGTGCACGATTTCGCCGTCTTCTCCCTCGTCTACATGGTCGCCACGGTGCTGACGGGGCTGGCCGGAAGCTACGTCGGCCAGGCACTGGTCCTGCGGGAAGGGGAAGCCGCCCGCGACGCCTGCCGCTCCGCCGTCGTCTTCACCGCCTGCGCCTCCTGCGCGATCGGCTTCACCGCGGCCGGTGTCGCCCTCCTGCTGCCCGGCGACGTCCCGCGCGCCTTCGCCGTGCTGGGGCTGGTCCTGGCGGTCGTGACCGGACAGGACGGCCTGAGGTACTGCTTCTCGACACTGCGGCTGCCCCAACGAGCCCTGGGGGCCGACGTGTTGAGGCTCGTCGTCACCGTTCCGGCGCTGGCCGTGCAGCCGGACGGCAGCGGCCCCGCCCGTCT
>NZ_JACBXA010000445.1 GCF_013870515.1 Streptomyces albidus (ex Kaewkla and Franco 2022)
CGAGCAGGGAGGCGGCGGCGGGGGCGCTGGTGAAGGTGAGGGCGTCGAGGCCGCCGGAGAGCGTGACGTCGATCAGTCGGTCGACGGGCGTGATGTCCTCCGGCGGCATCCACCGGTAGACCGGCACGCCGACGACCTCCGCGCCGGCCACGCGCAGCGACTCGACGAATCCGGGCAGCGGCTCCCCGTGGAGCTGGAGTGCGATGCGACGCCCGGAGACTCCCTGGTCGAGCAGCCGGTCGAGCACCTCGGCCATCGACTCCGAAGCCGGTGACCAGCTCTCCTTCAGCCCGGCCGCGCGGATGGCGCCCCGCACCTTCGGTCCGCGCGCGAGCACCTCGACCTCGCCGAGGCACTTGAGCAGGTCTCCGCCGAAGCCCCAGCCGTCCGCCGCCTCGACCCACCCGCGGAAGCCGATCGCCGTCGTGGCGATGACGGTGTCCGGGGGGTTCTCGGTCAGCGCCTTGGTCGCGTCGAGGAGCTCGGTGTCGTCGGCCAGCGGGACGATGCGGAGCGCGGGCGCGTGCAGCACCTCGGCGCCGCGGCGTTCCAGCAGGGTGCCCAGCTCTTCGGCACGGCGCGCGGCCGTGATCCCGACCGTGAACCCGGCGAGGGGCTTGACCTGCTGGTTCCCGGTGCGCTCCGCCGCTCCTCGTCCCTCTTGCTGCATGTCCGTCTCGCTCCGCCCCTGCTCGTACGAAGGGCCGAGCCTGTCAACACAACATGACAGGCTCGGCTCCCCGGGATTTCCCGGCTGTTACGCCGCCGTTCCGCGTGGTGCTTTCACACCCCCGCGTACACGGGGCGCTTCTCCTGCTCCGGCGCCGCCGCTGAGGACGCCGCGGAGCCGTCGGCCCCGTCCGCGATCGGTGCGGACGCGCCCCTCAAGTACACCGCCCAGGTCACCGCGCAGCACACCCCGTAGAAGACCAGGAAGGTGAGGTACGCCGCCGTCCCCGTCCCCACCGTCTCAAACGACTGGCGGAAGGCGAGGTTGATGCCGAGCCCCCCGAGCGCGCCTACGGCCCCGATCAGGCCCATCGCCGCCCCCGACAGCCTGCGTCCGCGTACGGCCGCATCCTCACCCGTGATGCCGCGGGCCAGCGCCTTCGCGTGGAATATCGCGGGGATCATCTTGTACGTCGAGCCGTTGCCCACCCCGCTGAGTACGAACAGCACGGTGAAGCCCAGCACGAAGACCGGCAGCGACTCGGTCAGCGAGGCCGCCACCACCACGAGGGTCGCCGCCGCCATCGCCGCGAACGTCCACAGCGTGATCCGCGCTCCGCCGAAGCGGTCGGCGAGCTGCCCGCCCACGGGACGGATCAGGGAACCCAGCAGCGGCCCGAGAAACGTGAGAGAGGCCGCCTCCAGGGGCGTACGCGCGAACTGCGTCTGCAGCACGAGCCCGAAGGCGAAGCTGTAGCCGATGAAGGAGCCGAACGTCCCGATGTAGAGGAACGACATGATCCAGGTGTGCGCGTCCCGCACCGCTTCCCTGGCGGCTCCCGAGTCGTTGCGTACGGGCGCCAGGTTGTCCATCCACAGCGCGGAGCAGACGGCGGCGATCACGATCAGCGGGATGTAGACGCCCAGCAGGATGCGCGGGTGTCCGGCACCGGCAGTGCCGATGACGGCGAGACCGGCCAGCTGCACGACCGGCACTCCGACGTTGCCGCCCCCGGCGTTGACGCCGAGCGCCCAGCCCTTGCGGCGCAGCGGGAAGAAGGAGTTGATGTTGGTCATCGAGGAGGCGAAGTTGCCGCCGCCGACTCCGGTGAGCAGCGCCACCACCAGGAACGTCGTGTACGACGTGCCCGGCTCCATCACCAGCCACGCGGCGACGGTCGGCACCAGCAGCAGGGCAGCGCTGACCACCGTCCAGTTGCGGCCGCCGAAGCGGGCGACGGCGAAGGTGTAGGGCACCCGTGCCACCGCTCCGACGAGCGTCGCCATGGAGATGAGCAGGAACTTCCCTGCCGGATCTATGCCGTACTGCGGCCCCATGAACAGCACCATGACCGACCACAGCGTCCAGACGGAGAAGCCGATGTGTTCGGAGAAGACGGACAGCAGGAGGTTGCGGTGGGCGATGCCCGACCCCTTCTCCCGCCAGAACGTCTCGTCCTCCGGCTCCCATCGCTCGATCCAGCGGCCCCCCTTGCGTGCGCCGGGCGCAGCGGTCGCGGCAGTCATGGCGTCTCCACAGTTCTCGGGTGTCACTCCGGGTGTCCCACCCGAGGCTAGGGACGGCGCGTTTCAGTGCTGTGCCGTGAGGTGTCGTCTGCGAAACCTTGCGCTCACCTGGGGGCGGGCGGGCCGGTGAGTGCGCTGTCGCTGGGGACGCTCGCTCCGGCTGT
>NZ_JACBXA010000446.1 GCF_013870515.1 Streptomyces albidus (ex Kaewkla and Franco 2022)
GGGCGGGCAGGTGTGGAGTCATTCGACGGCCTCCTTCGCCCAGGGCGAGCTGCCCGTGAAGGCGAAGGGCAGCGACGTCACCGGACTTCCCAGCGCGCTCGCGCTCGTCGGACTGGCCGCTCTCGTCGCGGTGTTCGCCGTCAAGCGCAAGAGCCGCGCCCTGGTCGCCGGGCTGCTCACCATGTGCGGCGCCGGCGCCCTCACGTCCACGCTGCTCAGCGCCGACGACAGCGCGCCGCTCGCCGACAAGGCCGCCAAGGCCAGCGGTCTGGCGCACAGCGGCATCGAGGCGGTGCACGTCAGTGCGTGGCCGTACGTCTCCGCGGTGGGCGGTGCGCTGCTGCTGCTCGCAGGAGCGCTGTCCGTTCGGTACGGGCCGGCCTGGCCGTCGATGTCCGGGAGCGGACGCTACGAGCGCACCCCTCGCCGGCCGCGCAGCGCCCCCGCGCCGGTGGACCCCGACCGGCCCGAGGATCTGTGGAAGGCGTTGGACCGCGGCGAGGACCCCACCGGCGGCACGCCCCCCGCCCGCCCGGGAGGTGCAGAGGGAAGCACCGCCTGATCCGCCGGTGCCCACCCCTGACTCGGGCTCTTCGCGGGCGAGGGGGAGAATGGTCGGGGATCGGGCCCGCGCGGCCCGGCCGGTTGAAGATCGGTTGAACTACGAGGAGCACACATGGCGGGCAACAGCCACGGTCACACCTGGGCGGCGTGGACGGGCGTCACGATCGTCTTCATCGGCATCTGCGTCGCCGGAATCTTCATGGTTCTGGCTCAGCCGGTCGGCTTCGTGGCGGGTCTTGTCGTGACCGCTGCCGGCGGCGTCGTCGGGCTGCTGATGCGGGCCGCGGGGCTCGGCCAGTCGAAGCCGGCCGCCCGTACGGCGCAGCCGCAGGAGCAGTCCTCCTGACCCGGCACGAGCCTGTACCCGCGAGACGCCGGCCCGGTGTGCCGGCGTCCCGCCTCGCCGCGCCGTTCGGAGCCCTCGCGGCCGTCGGCGCGGCTTTCGTGTATGTCGGCGCCGTCGACCCAGGGGAGCCCGGCCACTATCCGGTCTGCCCCCTGCTGCACTTCACGGGCATCTACTGCCCCGGCTGTGGCGGCCTGCGCAGCGCGCACGCGGTCGCACACGGCGACCTGGCGGCCGCGGTGGGGGCGAACGCGCTCGCGGTGGCCGGATTCGCTCTCTTCGCAGCCTTCGTGGTCTTCTGGATCGTGCGGGTGTTGCGTTCCCAGCCGGTGACCGTGCCGCTGCGGAGCCCGCACTGGTGGGTGCTGGGAGCCCTGGCACTGGCCTTCACGGTCGTACGGAATCTGCCGTGGGGAGCCGCGCTCGCCCCGTGACGGCGGCCCACCCGGAACCATCGAGGGCTGGGCGATTTGTCCGAAACGAGAAATTCAGGCCAACCGGATGCGAGACCTCCGGCTCCCGCCCGATAGCATCACACTGCCCGATCTGCCCATAGCCCCGCGTCCTTCGCGGAGCCCGGATCCAGCCAGAAGGAGGCCGCTCGCGTGAGTGTGCTCGACGAGATCATCGAAGGTGTGCGTGAGGACCTTGCCGAGCGGCAGGCGCGCGTCAGCCTCGACGAACTCAAGGAGCGCGCCGCGGCTGCCCCCGCCGCCAAGGACGGCGTGGCTGCGCTGAAGGGCGACAGTGTCAAGGTCATCTGCGAGGTCAAGCGGTCCAGCCCCTCGAAGGGGGCACTGGCCGCGATCGCCGACCCGGCCGGGCTCGCCGCGGACTACGAGGCGGGCGGCGCCGCCGTGGTCTCCGTCCTCACGGAGCAGCGGCGCTTCGGCGGTTCGCTGGCCGACCTCGACTCCGTACGGGCCAAGATCGACATCCCGGTGCTGCGCAAGGACTTCGTCTTCTCCGCCTACCAGCTGTGGGAGGCCCGCGCGCACGGTGCGGACGTGGTGCTGCTCATCGTCGCCGCGCTGGAGCAGGAGGCGCTGGTCTCGCTGATCGAGCGGGCCGAGTCGATCGGGCTGACCCCCCTGGTCGAGGCGCACGACGAGGAGGAGGCCCAGCGGGCCCTCGACGCCGGTGCGCGGATCATCGGGATCAACGCCCGCAACCTCAAGACCCTCGAAGTGGACCGCGGCAACTTCTCCCGCATCGCGCCTGAGATCCCTGACCACATCGTCAAGATCGCGGAGTCGGGCGTCCGCGGGCCGCACGACCTGATCGCCTACGCCAACGACGGCGCGGACGCGGTCCTCGTCGGCGAATCGCTCGTCACCGGCAAGGACCCGAAGACGGCCGTCGCCGATCTCGTCGCCGCCGGCGCACACCCCGCGCTCCTCCTGCTG
>NZ_JACBXA010000447.1 GCF_013870515.1 Streptomyces albidus (ex Kaewkla and Franco 2022)
GATGCGAGCGGCGGCAGCAGGATGCCGTCGAGCCGTGGGTGCGCCGCGATCCTCAACCGCAGGGCCAACTGGTCGGTGTACACGCCCATCTCGGACTCCGCGACGGGCGGATGAGCCTTCGCGACGACGCCGCCGAGACCGACGACCGTGCCGTCCGGCCGGTCCGCGAGTACGACCGGGCCCTCGGGCACCGGCGATGCGGACGCGGCCGCCTCCCCGGCGAGCGCGCGCAGTCGGTCGATGAGCGATGTCGGCACGGTCTCCCCGCGGTCTCTCGTGGCGTTCGCTGCTCGGGTCGGTACGTCGCCGGGCCGCCGCGTGAGCGTACGCGGAACGCCCGAGCGCGCATCACCCCTCAGAGGCCCCCATGGAAGAAGGGCCCGGCATACGTGAGGTCCGGGCAGCTCCCCAGCTGCCCGGACCTCAATGCCGTCCGCCGCACCCCCGTCCCCACGGGGCTGACGGCCGGGCTATCCCCGGCTCGGGCCGCTCTCCCGAGCCCGGGGCACCATTCAGTGCCCCAGCATTCCGGCCACGGACGACGCTTGTGCGACCACCGCCTCCACCGCCCCGAAGGCGACGGCGAGGAGGATGGCCAAGGGCAGCACCATGGCGGCGGCCACCAGCGGATGACGGCGTCCGCCGGGACGCGTGCCGAAGTCGGCTATCGCCGCCCACCGTCCACGTGCCCGGCGTGCCGTGCGCTCTGCTGTGTGCGCCATGGTCCGCTCCCCTCGATTCCAGGGGCGGCGGGCGACTGACCTCGGGGGACGAGTGCTTCGCCCGCCGCTTGCAACAAGACTAGGTCGGGGCGGTCCACCCGGCGTCATGCCCGCGTATCGACTGCGGGGCCTCCCGCAGGATGACAGTGAAGGCCGCCGGATACTCCCCAGGGTGGAGGCGTACGACGCTGTCCCGGGGTCTTCCCGGAGGGGTCGCCGCGTGGCACGGGCGACCACGCCGGGCCGCGAAGTCGGCCGGCGTCCGCGACCTTGGTGTCTTCGGACCCGAGTCAGTTCAACTTCCGGGTGAACGTGGGGAGATGAGCAGGTGAGATCTCTCACCCGCGCGCTCCCCCTCGGCGCCTGTCTCCTCGCCGTCCGGGGTCCGAAAGCAGCACCGCAGCAGCCGGGGCGGAGCTTGTCGAGGGGCTCGGCCGGGCAGTCGAGCCGTCATGTTCCGCACCGTCAATTCCGCGTGATGACGGG
Organism: Streptomyces albidus (ex Kaewkla and Franco 2022); assembly: GCF_013870515.1. Taxonomy (GTDB): domain Bacteria; phylum Actinomycetota; class Actinomycetes; order Streptomycetales; family Streptomycetaceae; genus Streptomyces; species Streptomyces albidus. Next base: position 1,209 of record NZ_JACBXA010000447.1, read on the forward strand.
GAGGTTGGGACCGAGTGGGAATGCTGAACATGTGCGCAGCGCGGTAGTTGACGCGGACGTGTCGAACTGAATTCCACCCCGGCAATCCGTCCGGCGCCGCGTGCGCGGCCTATCGTCGCCACGTGGCAGCAGTCCGTAAGCTGTGCCTCGTCAGACGGACGAACCGGGTGCCGGTTCAAGAGGGCCTCCCGGTGACCGGGCGCGCCTGATCATGACAGGCAGGGGAACAACATGGCGATGATGCGGCTCCGACGAGAGGACCCGCGAGTCGTCGGCACATTCAGGCTTCACCGCCGGCTGGGAGCAGGCGGCATGGGTGTCGTCTACCTGGGCTCCGACCGGCGCGGGCAGCGGGTGGCGCTGAAGGTCATCCGTCCGGATCTGGCGGAGGACAAGGAGTTCCGCTCCCGTTTCGCCCGCGAGGTGTCGGCAGCGCGGCGCATCCGCGGCGGCTGCACGGCACGGCTGGTCGCGGCCGACCTCGATGCCGACCGCCCCTGGTTCGCCACCCAGTACGTGCCGGGCCCCTCGCTGCACGACAAGGTCGCCGACGCCGGGCCGCTGCCCGCAAGCCAAGTCGCGTCCGTCGGCGCGGCGTTGGCCGAGGGGCTGGTGGCCGTGCACGAGGCCGGCGTCGTGCACCGCGATCTGAAGCCGTCGAACATCCTCCTCTCCCCCAAGGGCCCGCGCATCATCGACTTCGGCATCGCGTGGGCGACCGGCGCGAGCACCCTCACGCACGTGGGCACGGCCGTCGGCTCACCCGGGTTCCTCGCACCCGAGCAGGTGCGGGGCGCACTGGTGACTCCCGCGACGGACGTGTTCGCGCTGGGCGCGACGCTGGCGTACGCAGCCACCGCCGACTCCCCCTTCGGGCAGGGCAGTTCGGAGGTGATGCTCTACCGCGTGGTGCACGAGGAGCCTCAGCTCGACGGCGTACACGCCGCGCTCGCTCCGCTCATCCGCGCCTGCCTGGTCAAAGCGCCGGAGGAGCGCCCGAGCCCGCTCCAACTCTCGCTCCGTCTCAAGGAGATCGCCGCGCGCGAAGCGCGGGGCCTGCCGGGAATTGGTTGGCAGCGCGATTCGGTGAGGTGCGATCCTGGA
>NZ_JACBXA010000448.1 GCF_013870515.1 Streptomyces albidus (ex Kaewkla and Franco 2022)
GGCCCGTGCGGAGATGCGCGCCGAACGCGAACGCAGCGCCCAAGCCGAGACGAGCTCAGGCAAGGACGACCTGTGGGAGACGATCCTCGGAGCCGACCGGTGATCGCCGCGAGCGCCGCCCAGCCCGGCGGGGCGGCCTCCGTCGTCTCCGCGCTGGTGCCGCTGCCCGTGATCCTTCCGCTGCTCGCCGCAGGCCTGAAGCTCGCCATCGGCGTACGGCTGCAGCGCACCCAGCGCGTCATCAGCACCGTCGTCCTGGCCACCGTCCTGGCCGTCGCGCTGATCCTGCTCATCAACGCCGACAGCCACGGCCCGCAAGTCATGTACGCGGGAGGCTGGTCGCCGCCGGTCGGGATCGTGCTCGTCGCCGACAGGCTCTCCGCGCTGATGCTGGTGATCTCCTCGGCGGTCACCCTGTGCGTCCTGCTCTACTCCATCGGACAGGGCATGGCCGACAACGACGAGGCCACCCCGCTGTCGGTCTACCACCCCTCCTACCTGGTGCTGGTGGCCGGAGTCTCGGACACCTTCCTCGCCGGTGACCTCTTCAACCTCTACGTCGGCTTCGAGATCATGCTCACCGCCAGCTACGTGCTCCTGACGCTGGGCGGCACCGTCACCCGTATCCGCGCGGGAGCCACGTACGCGATCGTCTCGCTGCTCTCGTCCGTGCTCTTCCTCGCGGCGATCGCCGTGGTCTACGCGGCCACCGGCACGGTGACGATGGCCCAGCTCGCCGGCAGGCTCGACGAACTCCCCGACGGCGTGCGGCTGATGGTGCAGATCTCCCTGCTGACCGTCTTCTGCATCAAGGCCGCGGTCTTCCCCCTCGCCGCGTGGCTGCCGGACTCCTATCCCACGGCGCCCGCCCCGGTCACCGCCGTGTTCGCCGGACTCCTGACCAAGGTCGGCATCTACGCGATCCTGCGCACCCAGACGCTTCTCTTCCCCGGTGACCGGCTCAGCGACGTGCTGATGATCCTGGCGCTGTTGTCCCTGATCGTCGGAATCCTCGGTGCGGTGGCGCAGAGCGACCTCAAGCGGCTGCTGTCCTTCACGCTCGTCAGCCACATCGGGTACATGGTCTTCGGCATCGCGCTGGCCTCCCGCGCGGGGTTCGCCGGAGCCGTCTTCTACGTGGCGCACCACATCACCGTGCAGACCACTCTCTTCCTGGTCGTCGGGCTGGTCGAGCGGCGCGGCGTCACCACCGACCTGCAACGCCTGGGCGGAATCGCCAAGCTCTCGCCGGCGCTCGGGCTCGTCTTCTTCATCCCGGCCATGAACCTCGCCGGGGTGCCGCCGCTCTCGGGTTTCCTGGGCAAGTTCGGGCTGCTGCGGGCGGGCGTCGAGCACGGTGGTGCGCTCGTGTACGTGCTGATCGCCGCCGGCACCCTCACCAGCTTGCTGACGCTGTACGCCCTGGCCAAGGCGTGGAATCTCGCCTTCTGGCGGGCCGCACCCCCCGAGCTGTACGTGGTGGGCATCGTGCTCGACACCATCGAGACCGACGACGAGACCCCGGACGAGTCACCCTCCGGCTCGGCGCCGCAGCCGGGCCCGCCCGGCGGGGAGGCGGCGAACGTCCAGGGACTCACGGGCGGGGCCGAGTCCGCGACCTTCGGCGGCAGGGCGATCACCACCGGCCAGCCGCCGGCGGCCATGCTGGCGCCCACCATCGGACTGGTCACCTTCGGACTGGCCTTCACCGTGCTGGCCGGGCCGCTCTCGACCCTCACCGACCGTGTGGCGGGCGAGTTGACCGCCCGCACGCCCTACGTCGCGGCGGTGACGGGCAGATGACCACCGGACCCCACCCGGGGCAGCGTCCCGGCAGCAGACGCGCGGCCCAGTGGCCGACGGTGCTCGGCCTGGCCCTGCTCTGGATCCTGCTGTGGGGCACCTTCAGCGTCGCGAACGTCGTGACGGGCGTCGTCGTCGGGATCGTGGTGTGCGTGATCTTCCCGCTCCCGCCGATCGAGACGAGGGTGCGGCTGCGGCCCGTCGGCATCCTGCGCTTCGCCGCGCGCTTCACCCTCGACATGGTCGTCTCCAGCTGGCGGCTCAACCGCTACATCCTCGGCGTGCGCCCGCCGCTGGGCGCGATCGTGGCCGTACGGCTGCGCAGCCCCGGAGACCTCTTCCTGACGATCACCTCGGCCGCCGTCTCCGCGGTGCCCGGCAGCAACGTGCTGGACGTGCACCGCGCGTCGGGGACGTTGTACCTGCACGTGGTCGGCGCGGGGGAGGAGTCGGAGCGGAGCCGGGCGCGTTACGAGGTGCTCCGGCTGGAGGCCCGCGTGGTG
>NZ_JACBXA010000449.1 GCF_013870515.1 Streptomyces albidus (ex Kaewkla and Franco 2022)
GCGGCCACGGGGGCGTACCACCACACCGGCACCTCCCACGGCGTCATGTGCGCGGTGGTGGGGCTGAGCGCGCGGAGGGCGTCCCGGTGGAGGACGAGCCCGGGCAGGTTTCCTCCGGCGAGGGCGTGCATGCAGTAGCCGGCGAGCACGGCCAGCGCAGGGGCGGCCGGCCACCACCGGATCACCCGGCCCGCGACGAACCCCAGCAGACCGAGCGCGGCGACCGCGACGGCGTCCACGGCGATGAGCGTGGGGGAGGGGCGGCCGTAGGGGATCTCCCGCGTCGTCCAGGTGAGGAGGAGGCTCGCGGCGACGGTCAGCAGGTAGCTCACCACCGGCCACAGGACTGCCGGTGTCGCGGCGGGTGCGGTGCGCCGAAGAACCGAGGCGGGCACCGAGGAGAGCAGTTCGACGGTGCCGCGGCGGCGTTCCCGGCCGCCGTGCCACCAGCCGGCGGCGACGGCGAAGGAGCCGCCGAGCAGCAGCCCCCGCGAGTGCAGCGTGTCGTGTGTCCACACCCAGCTGTAGGCGAGGTACTGCCTGTTGTCGCTGTGGATCTCGGCGAGACAGGCGTACATCAGCAGGCCGGTGACGAGCGCTGCCCAGACGCCCTTCCCTGCTTCCGTCCGCAGTGGACGGGCACGCCGGGGGCGGGCCTTTCCACTGCGGACGGAAGGCGCACGCGATGAGGCAGATGCCGTGGTCATGGCAAGTCCAAGGAAGTGGGGGGCCAGAAGGAGGGATCGGGAGCCGGGGCGGCGTCAGCGGCCGGCAGAGTGCGGGCCTCGGAGGACGAGGCTCTGCCCGGCCGTCCGGGCCGCGTTCGTCGCGCTGTCGTGACGGCCCGGCGGGCGGCTCAGGGGAGCGCTCGTGCCGGGGCGGCGCCGGAGCGGGACCGGTGGCGGCGAAGAGCCGTCATGTATCCGCGTTCGATGGGGTTGTCGCCGGCGGTCTCTTCGCCGTGCGCGTCCTCGTCGAGGGCTGCCAGCGCCTGCGGGGTGCCCTGGTAGGCGATCTGTCCCGCCTCCATCAACGTCACGCCGGTGCAGGCGGCCGCCACGTCCTCCACGAGATGGGTGGCGACGATCACCGTGCTGGTCGTGCCCAATTCCCTCAGCAGCGACCGGAATTCGACGCGCTGCTCCGGGTCGAGCCCTGCCGTGGGCTCGTCGAAGAGCACGACGTCGGGGTCGTTGACGATGGCTTGCGCGATGCCGACCCGGCGCACCATGCCACCGGAGAGCGTACGGATCTTCGCGTCGATGCGGTCGCCGAGGCCGACGCGGTCGACGGCCCGCTCGACGGCCGCCGGAGTGGCGGCGCCGGGCATCTCCTTCAGCCAGGCGAGGTAGGTGACGAACTCGCGCACCGTGAAGCGCGGGTAGTAGCCGAACTCCTGCGGCAGGTAGCCGAGTCGGCGCCGCACGGTGGTGCGTGCCGCGTGCTCGGAGCCGTTGCCGGCCACCGTGCCGCCGAGCATGCGGACCGCGCCCGAGTCCGGCTCGGCGACCGTGGCGAGCACCCGTATCAGGGACGTCTTCCCGGCGCCGTTGGGGCCGAGCAACCCGTGCACTCCCGTGCCGAGTTCGAGGTCGACCGCGTCAAGTGCCGTGGTGCGGCGGTGCCTTACCGTCAGACCGTCGACCGCCACGGTGACGGCGTCGGCCGTGGTGGACGAAGTGAGCGGTGGCGTCGGGGTGTTCACATGCTCTCCAGGTGGTCGAAAGAGGTACGGCGCAGCACCAGAAGTCCCGCGCACAGCCCCGCGGCGACGGCCCAGCCGCTCTGCACGGCGGGCCCGGCGAGGGCGTCGGCGAGTGTCTCCGCGAGCGCGGTCATGAACGGGTCGGCGGTGCTTCCGCCGCCGACGCCCGGCACGATCCCCGTCCGCGAGGCGAGGACGACTCCGGCCAGCCACGTCACCGAGATCGCGGCCGCCGCGTTGCGGCAACCGACGTACGAGCCGAGGGTGAGCGTGGCGAGCGTGAGCGCGAGTCCGGGCAGCAGCCAGGTCGCGGAGCCGGGGGTTCCGGGTGCGGAGGGGAGCAGCACGCCGGTCAGGGTCAGCAGAGGCATGCTCACCCCCAGCACGACCGCCGTCCGGATCAGCAGCAGCCGCAGGCCCCCCGACGGCGTCGAGGCGGCGATCTCGTACAACGGGTCGGCGTACCGCCCGTAGGAGAGGGCGGCCCCGGCGAGCGGCAGTACGGGCGCGACGGCCAGCAACAGCGGGCGGGCCACGGTGATTTCGCCGAGATGCGCCATGACGACGGCGAGGCCGGCCATGAGCGCCAGGGCCAGCAG
>NZ_JACBXA010000045.1 GCF_013870515.1 Streptomyces albidus (ex Kaewkla and Franco 2022)
AACGGTCACCCGCCGGCAGTGGGCGGGGCTCGTGCTGGGCCTCGCGGGAGTCGCCATGGTCGTGCAGGACGACCTGACCTCCCCCTCCGCCGCCCCGCCGGCCGCCTACCTGCTCCCGTTCGCAGGGATGGCCGGCCTGCTCGCTGCCAGCTTCCTCGAGCGGAGGGCCCGTCACCAGGTCCGGGCCGCCGACGCGCTGCCGCTGCACTGCGTGGTGAGCGCACTGCTCTTCACGGCTCTCGCCGCCTTCGCCGGGCAGGGGCACCTGGAGCCGCCCGCCGACGCGGAGTTCTGGCTGGCGGTGACGTGGGTGGTGGTGCTCTCGACGGTGGGCGGCTACGGCTTCTACTGGCTGAGCCTCCGGCGCAGCGGCGTCACCCGTACCAGCGCGCTGATGTATCTGACGCCTCCGACGACGGTGCTGTGGGCGTACGCCATGTTCGGTGAACGGCCGGGCCCGCTCGCGCTGGCGGGCATGGCGGTCGCGGTGCTGGGAGTCGTCGTCTCGGTGCGTTCCTCGCACGTACGGACGTCAGGTTCCGGTGGCCGGTCGCACTCGCCGGGAAACACGCTCTCTGCAAAGGAACTGCAAAGCGGGGCCACTCGTTACGACCGGCATGACCGCAATGACTCCTGGCTCGAACCTTCCGCTGACCGCGCCGCAGGTGGCAGTGGAAGTGACCGCGCCGACCCGGCTCGACGTATCGGGGCTCCTCCTCGGCGAACAGGGCAAGGTGCGCTCCGACGACGACTTCATCTTCTACAACCAGCCGAACGGCCCGGGGGTGAAGCACAGCAGCGGTGCCGCTGACACGATCACCGTCGACACGGCCGCCGTGCCCTCGGACGTCCAGAAGATCGTCGTCACCGCGAGTCTGGACGGTGCGACGTTCGCCGGCACGGAGCCCACGGCCACCGTCCGCGACGCCGCCACTCAGGGAGTCATCGCCACCTTCACCCCGCCGCAGCTGGGCACCGAGACGGCTCTCGTCGTGATCGAGGTCTACCGCCGCGGCGACGCCTGGAAGGTGCGCGCCGTCGGCCAGGGGTACGCGAACGGGCTCGGCGGCATCGCGAGCGACTTCGGCGTCAACGTGGAGGAGCCGGCCGCACCGGTGGCCACCCCCGCCCCCGCTCCCACCCCTCAGGCACCCCCGCCGGAGCCCGCCCCGCAGGCGGCCCCGGCGCCCCCGCCCACTCCCGCCGCCGCTGCACCGGCACCCTCCAACGGCAAGATCAATCTGGACAAGGGCAAGGTCAGCCTCCAGAAGAACCAGACGGTCTCCCTCACCAAGGGCGGCCGCCCCGTCCTGAGCAGCGTCAAGATGGGCCTCGGCTGGGAGCCCGCTTACCGCGCGGGCCGCAGGGCCCAGGAGATCGACCTGGACGCCTCGGTCATCGCCTACGACGCCAACCGCAAGAAGGTGGACGCCTGCTACTTCGGCAAGCTGGCCATCCTCAACGGCGTCGTGCAGCACTCCGGCGACAACCTCACCGGTGAGGGCGGCGGCGACGACGAGATGATCACCGTCCATCTCGGCAACCTCCCCCCGCAGGTCACTGGGCTGGTCTTCACCGTCAACTCCTTCTCGGGCCAGAAGTTCACCGAGGTCGCCAAGGCGTACTGCCGCCTCTTGGACGCGGGCACCAACGAGGAGCTGGTCCGCTTCGACCTCAGCAACGCGGAGCCGCGCACGGGGGTCCTGATGTGCAAGCTGGTGCGCCAGTTCTCCGGGGAGTGGGACATGACGGCCCTCGGTGAGTACGTCGACTCCCGTACGGTCCGCGGCATGATCAAGCCGGGCGGCGCCGCGCTGTAGCCGGGGCGGAGCACAGGCGGGACGCAGACGGACACGGCCGGAGCCCGAGGCGGCGACGGCGCACAGCTGCGGAGTGGGGCGCGGGCGACTTCCGACGCGCCCCACAAGTCATAGCCGGCCGAATCCGGGGTACCGCGAGAAGACGGCACATTGAGCACGCGTACGGGCATCGCGTTCAGGCCGAGCGTCTGCATGCGCGCGCCGCGCTCGGCACGCGGCTCGCCGCACGGTCCATGACTGCACAGGCACCGAAGCATGCATAAGGAGGCGCTTCACATGGCCATCGCCACGGTGAACCCGGCCACGGGCGAGACCCTCAAGACGTTCGAGCCCCTGAACGTCGGCGAGATCGAGGAGCGGCTCTTCCGGGCCGAGCGCGCCTTCCGCGCATACAGCCGTACCGACTTCGCCCAGCGCGCGGGGCTCATGCACCGGGCGGCGGACCTGCTGGAAGCAGACCAGGAGTCGATCGCCCGCACCATGACCACCGAGATGGGCAAGACGCTCGTCTCGGCCCGCGCCGAGGCGGCCAAGTGCGTCAAGGCGATGCGCTGGTACGCCGAGCACGCCGAGGCCCAGCTGGCCGACGAGCACCCCGCCAAGGCCGACGTCGAGGACTCCGGCGCGGCACGCGCCTTCGTGCGGTACCGCCCCATCGGCACCGTCCTCGCCGTCATGCCGTGGAACTTCCCGCTCTGGCAGGTCATCCGCTTCGCCGCCCCGGCTCTGATGGCCGGGAACACGGGGCTGCTCAAGCACGCCTCGAACGTGCCCCAGACCGCGCTGTACGTGGAGGAGCTCTTCCGCAGGGCGGGCTTCCCGGAGGGCGCCTTCCAGACCCTGCTCGTCGGCTCCGGCGCCGTCGCGGACCTGCTGCGCGACGACCGGATCGTGGCCGCCACCCTCACGGGGAGCGAGCCGGCGGGTCGCTCGGTCGCCTCCATCGCGGGGGACGAGATCAAGAAGACCGTGCTGGAACTGGGCGGCAGCGACCCGTTCCTGGTGCTTCCCTCGGCCGATCTGGACAAGGCGATCCGCACAGCTGTGACCGCCCGAGTGCAGAACGCGGGTCAGTCCTGCATCGCCGCGAAGCGCTTCATCGTCCACGCGGACGTCTTCGAGCAGTTCGCTTCCGGGTTCGTGGAGCGCATGGCGGCCCTCAAGGTGGGCGACCCGATGGACGAGGGCACCGACGTCGGGCCGCTCTCCAGCGCGCAGGGGCGCTCCGACCTGGAGGAACTCGTCGACGACGCCACCAGGCGCGGCGCCACCGCCCTGTGCGGAGGCGGGCGTCCGCTTCATCTCCAGGAAGGCTGGTTCTACGAGCCGACCGTCCTGACCGGCATCACGGAGGAGATGAGGATCCACAAGGAGGAGGCGTTCGGCCCGGTCGCCTCCCTGTACCGCGTGACCGACCTCGAAGAGGCCCTGACGCTCGCCAACGACTCCCCGTTCGGCCTCAGCTCCAACGCGTGGACGCGCGACCCCGCCGAGCAGGAGGTCCTGACGCGGGATCTGGAGGCCGGCGGCATCTTCTTCAACGGCATGACCGCTTCGCACCCCGGGCTGCCCTTCGGCGGCGCCAAGCGCTCGGGGTACGGGCGGGAGCTTGCGGGCCACGGCATCCGCGAGTTCTGCAACCCGACCACTGTCTGGTTCGGCCCTGAAGAGTGAGTCAGCAGGAGTGACAATGGTCTTGTCCGGTCCCAGGAGGCCGTGAGCCCTCGGGGCCATGGCATCGGGGCCGGGCGCAGAGTCCGGTGGGGACCGGGCGGGCGGGCCGTGTGAGAAGAGACGGCCCGCTCGCCCGGCCTCTGCCGCACGGGCCGCACCCCTCCCCGCCCAGGCACCTCCGCAGGCGGCCCTCGCACCGCGGGCCGGAGCCGCCGGGCACGGCGATAGGGTCTGCGTCGCGAGCCGGCGCCCCACGCACGCCGCTTCCCTGGATGCGTCCTGCCCGGTTCGCGCGTTGCGCCGTCGTCCGTCCACCCGGAGGTCCCGCCAGCCATGGCCGTACGCACCGAAAGGAACGGCCCGGTCACCACGGTCGTCCTCTCCCGGCCCGCCGCCCGCAACGCCGTCGACGGCGCGACCGCCGCCGCCCTGGCCGACGCCTTCCGCGCCTTCGAGGAGGACCCCGAGGCGCTGGTCGCGGTCCTGTGGGGCGAAGGCGGCACCTTCTGCGCGGGCGCCGATCTCAAGGCCATCGGCACCGACCGGGCCAACCGCGTCGCCCCCGACGGCGACGGCCCGATGGGCCCCACGCGGATGCGCCTGACGAAACCGGTCATCGCCGCGGTCAGCGGCCACGCGGTCGCAGGCGGGCTCGAACTCGCGCTCTGGTGCGATCTGCGCGTGGCCGAGGAGGACGCCGTCTTCGGCGTCTTCTGCCGGCGCTGGGGTGTGCCTCTGATCGACGGCGGTACGGTCCGCCTCCCCCGCCTGATCGGTACGAGCCGGGCGCTCGACCTCATCCTCACGGGCCGTCCCGTCCCCGCGACCGAGGCCCTCGACATGGGGCTCGCCAACCGGCTCGTCGCGCCCGGCACGGCCCGCGAGGCCGCCGAAGAGCTGGCAGCCGAACTGGCACGCTTCCCGCAGACCTGTCTGCGCGGCGACCTGGCCTCCGTCCACGAGCAGGAGGGCCTGACCGAGGAGGAGGCGATGGACCGCGAACTGCGCCACGGGCAGGCCGCGTTGCTCGAAGCCGGCGAGGGCGCGGCCCGCTTCGCCGCGGGCGCCGGACGGCACGGAGACTTCAAGGCGATCTGAGACGTCTCACCGGGCGGGCCGGAGACGGGGCCCAGCTTGTGCCCCGCACGCCCTGCTCCGCCGGTTCAGTTCAGCCGGCTCCGCGCTTTGAAGGCCGCCTTGCGGGCCTCCTTCGCCGTCTGCCTGTCGGGATGCACCCGGCCCATCGCCTCCAGCACCTCGCCCGTCGCGGGGTGTTCGACCTTCCAGGCCTTGTCGAAGAAGCCGGCGTGCTGGTCGACGAGCCCCTGTACGAGCCCCTGCAGTTCGGCGGCTTCGCCTGCGGTGGCGAGCTGGGCCGCGATGGTGTCGACGGTCAGCCAGAAGACCATCTCCTCATCCGGCTGCGGAACGTCCTGGGCACCGTGCTCCACCAGCCAGACCCTCGCCAGGCCGCCCAGCTCCCGGTCCTCCAGCACCTCGCGCAGGGCGGGTTCGGCATCCATGCCGATGAGCGAGAGGGCCTGCTGGCAGGCGAGGCGGCGTGAAGGGGCGTGGTCGTCCGTTCCGTGCGCCGCGGCGAGCAGTTCACGGGCGGCCAGCAGAGGTGTACGCGCGGCGAGCCAGGACTCGATCTCCGCCTGTGCGTTCTCCTCGGTATAGGCGGGCAGCGCGTCCAGCAGCTTCGCCGCCTCGGCGTCGGCGAGGTCGCCCACTGCCGGCGCGTCGATGCCCGCCTCGCGGATCCGGGTCCGTACGCCGTAGATGCCCAGCGGCGTCAGCCGCACCATTCCGTAGCGGGTGACGTCCTCGTCGTCCAACTGCTCCGGCAGCTCGGCGTCTTCGTCCGTCTCCTCGGTCAACGCCTCGTCGACGGGGCGGTATTCGACCAGCCCCGTCGGTGCGAGCATCCGGAACTGCTCGTCGAGCTTCATCATCGCCGCCGAGACCTCTTCGAGGACCTCGTCGGTCGGTTCGTCCATGTCGTCCGGGACGATCATCGAGGCGGCGAGCACCGGCAGGGGCACCATCGCCCCGGCGGAGACGGCCTGATCGGTGGCGGTGAGGAGGTAGAGGTTGCCCAGGGTGCCGTCGAGGAAGTCGGCCTCCTTCTCCGGATTCCAGTCCAGGGAGTCGAGGTCGATGGCTTCCGGATCGATCTCTCCGTCGTCGCCGGTGATTCCTTCGAGCCCTCCGACGAGGTCCTCGAAACTCGGCGTGGCGGCGTCGGCGAGGACGCTCTCCATCCCTTCCTGCCAGATCTCCAGGACGTCGACGGGGCTGCCGCCGCCGCGGAGTTGGTCCAGTTCGTCCCCGGGACGCGCCGTGCCCACGGGCTGCTCGGTGAGTCCGGCCGGGTTGACGGGCCCGTCACCCGTCTCCTCGCTCTCGCCGTGCTCCTCTACCTCCAACAGGCCCGTGTCGATGGCCAGATGCCATGCCTGGGACGTGTGAACCTGCCCGTCCTCGTCGTCGGAGAGACCCAGATGTCCGGTCGCTTCCTTCAGCTTGTCGGCGAGCAGTTCACCGCCCGCTCCGACCGGAACTCCCGCCGCGCTCCCGTTCCCGGCGCCGCCCTCGGCCCCGGCCCAACTCGCAAGCCTGGCTGCCCGTGCGAAGAGCGGTGCGGCGAGTGCGTCCCGCGCCAGCTCTGCTTCCGAAGGCAGCCGCACAGGCGGCATGGCGGGACGGTCGTCACCGGTCAATTCACCGGACATCAGCGCGTTCATCTCCTACGGGTGCTACACATAGCCGGAATGATGCGGCCCCCAGAGTAGACGGGATGTGTCCCCCACTGCCCGAATCGCACGCCCGCCACCCCGGCGCCTGTCCGTCACCGTTCGGCAGCGCTGAGTGTCATCGGGCGTCGACTGCGCAGCAGTTGTGTCGCACTCGTACCGACTGGTCCGTCATCTGCTTGACAACCAGAGTTCGGGCGCCAGACTTTACGCGCGTAGAGAATGGCCGGACCGTATCGCACAACCGAACCACAAACCGCCACCCCCCTCGGAGGCACCGTTGTCTTCCCGTCTCGCACGCACATCGGCCATCACCGTCGTGGCGCTGTGCTCCACACTGCTGGTACTGCCTTCCTTCTCCGCGTCCGGAAGCACGGTCAAGGCGCCCCGTCTTCACGAGATCCAGGGCAGTGAACGAATATCCCCGCTCGCCGGCAAGCAGGTCAGCGACGTGCCGGGGGTCGTCACCGCTGTGCGGGGCTTCGGCAAGGCGCGCGGCTTCTGGCTGCAGGACCCCAAGCCGGACAGCGACCCGGCCACCAGCGAGGGCGTGTTCGTCTACACCGGCGAGAAGACCCCCGACGTGAAGGTGGAGGACTCCGTCCGCGTCTCCGGTGAGGTCAGCGAGTTCTACCCCGGCGGCAAGGACGTCGGCGGCCAGTCCGTCACGCAGCTGACCGGTGCGAAGTGGACGGTGAAGTCCAGGGGCGAGCGGCTGCCCAAGGCCGCAGCCCTGAACGCCGACCGCGTCCCGGACAAGTACGCGCCGAAGGGCGGGGAGAACGGCGACATCGAGGGGCTGAAGCTGCGCCCCGAGGAGAACGCCCTCGACCTCTACGAGTCCCTCGAAGGCATGCGCACGCAGCTGAAGAACGCACCGGTGACCGGCCCGACCACCGAGTTCGGCGAGCTGTGGGTGACCGCCGACCCCGAAGAGAACCCGACTCCGCGCGGCGGCACCCTCTACGGCGACTACGACGAGCAGAACGGCGCCCGGGTGAAGGTCAGTTCGCTGCTCGACCTGAAGGAGCACCCCTTCCCCGACGCGAACGTCGGTGACGCGCTGAGCGGTACCACAGCGGGCCCGCTCGACTACGACAACTTCGGCGGGTACACCGTACGGGCCACCGCCATGGGCGAGTTGAAGGACAACAAGCTCAAGCGGGAGAAGACCCGCAAGCAGCGCAAGGACCAACTCGCCGTCGCCACCTACAACGTCGAGAACCTCTCCCCCGCCAGCGACGCCGCCAAGTTCGACCGCCTCGCCGAGGGGCTGGTCGAGAACCTCGCCTCACCCGACGTCGTCGCCCTCGAAGAGGTGCAGGACAACTCCGGGCCGGACGACGACGGCACCGTCGCCGCCGACAAGACCCTCGACCAGCTGACCGCCGCCATCAAGAAGGCGGGCGGACCCGCCTACGAGTGGCGGCAGATCAGCCCCGAGGACAAGGCGGACGGCGGCCAGCCCGGCGGCAACATCCGCGTCGCCTTCCTCTACAACCCGAAGCGGGTCTCCTTCACCGACCGCAAGGGCGGCGACGCGACCAGCCCGGTCAAGGTCGAGGACGACGGCGGCGCGCCGAAGCTGTCCGCCAACCCCGGACGCGTCACGCCGCAGGATGCCGCCTGGAAGGAGACCCGCAAGCCCCTGGCGGGCGAGTTCACCTTCCGCGGACGTCAAGTCTTCGTCGTGGCCAACCACTTCAGCTCCAAGGGCGGTGACGCCCCCATGGAGGGCCGCATCCAGCCGCCGGAGCGCGCCTCGGAGAAGCAGCGCGTCGAACAGGCGAAGCTCGTCAACGCCTTCGCCAAGGAAGTCCAGTCGGTCGACTCGAAGGCCGCCGTCATCGCCGCCGGCGACTTCAACGACTTCCCCTTCTCCCCCAGCCTCGACGCGGTGCGTGCGGGCAAGGCCCTGACGAGCCCGATGGAGAAGCTGCCCGCAGGCGAGCACTACGGCTACGTCTTCAGCGGCAACTCGCAGGTCCTCGACCACGTTCTGACCAGCAAGGGCACCGGGGCCGTGGAGTACGACATCGTCCACATCAACGCCGAGTTCCACGACCAGGCCAGTGACCACGACCCGACGGTGATCCGGCTCAACCGCTGACACGGCGGGACCGCGGACCGGCCGGCGGACGCCCTTGAGGGAAGGTGCCCGCCGGCCGCGTCACGCACTGCGGCATGTTCAGACAGAAGGCGGGACTTGAGTTCCTGGCGTGCGGCCCCGAGGGGCGCCGCCTCAGGCGGACTTGCGCAACGCCTGCACGGCACCGGCCAGTTGCGGATCGGCGCCGGCGGTGTTCAGTGCCGAGCTGAGAACCTCCGCATAGGTGGCACGAGCCTCCGTGCACCGCTCACGCCCGCCGTCGGTGATCACGGCGTAGACCCCGCGCTTGTCGTCCGGACACAGGTCCTTGTATGCGTATCCGGCCGTCTCCAGCCGCCCCACCAGGCGCGTCACGGAACTCTGCCCCATGCCGATCCGGTCGGCCAGCTCCTGCATGCGCAGCTCGCCGTCCTTCGCCTGTGAAAGGCCCGCCAGCGCGCGGTACTCGGAGAGGCCGACGCCGTGATGCCGCTGGAGCGCCTGTGCCAACTTGCCCTCGACGTACGTGTGCAACGCCTGCACCCTGTCCCACATGCCTTGGTCGGACGAGGCGGGCGGCGCTCGGAATGCGGTCGTCATGGAGGGATTCTCCTAGGGCAGGGGTTGGCCACAAGATACATGACCGTGCAAGCTCTTGCGCGATGCCGAGCACCTCGCCTCAGGCAAGCACAGGGCCAGAAGAAGATGCGCGTGCATGCAAACTGGACTGGGCGCTCTTCCAGGTGAACCGTGACATCCGGGCAGTGCCGGACGTACGAGCTCAGGAGTGGGTCGGTTCCGGCGCCGCCTGCAGCAACGAGGGGTGCTGACGCGGCAGTTCGGAGTACGGGCTGTCCGGCGTCGCTGAACAGCCCGCCGCTCGCGCCGATGTGAGCCGGGCGCTCGTCCCGGCCCGCGCCCTCACCAGTACGACGCCGACGAGCGCGGGTCCTCACCGGGCTGTGCCGGATCCGGGGTGCGGGGACCGTCGGCCGTGGGCTCGTGCGCGTCGCGCTCCTCACCGGCCTCCCCGGTCAGGTCGCGTACGAGCATCGCCGCTCCCGCGACCGCCCCCGGCATCAGCAGCACGGCGACCAGCGGGACGAGGAACATCAGCACCAGCGGCACACCGAAGCCCAGCGCTAGCGTCTTGCGCGTACGCAGTATCCGCATCCTCTCCCGTACGGGAATGCCCCGCCGCTGCATGGCGACCGAGGACAGCTCCACCGCGAGGAAGAAGCCGGAGACGGCGAAGCCGAGCGCCGGGATCACGGTCTGCCCGACGACAGGCAGGAATCCCAGGAAGAAGAGCGGCACGGTGAAGAGCAGCATGCGCCACAACACGTACAGGCTGTCGCGCAGCGAGGTCCACAGCTCCAGCCACAGGGGCCTGTCCGTGCCCGGGGGACAGCCGCCCTCCGACTCCTCCACCTGCTCGGACAGCTTCTCGTAGAAGGGATCGCCCACGAGCAGCGTGACGGCGGTGAAGGTGAGGATCGAGACGAACAGGCTGGCGATCCAGAACAGCACCGCGAAGACGATGCGCAGGCTCTCCTGCCAGAACTCGTCCCATTCGTCGGCGAAGGGCGTGGCCCAGATCGCGACGTCGTCCGCGAAGAAGGCCAGCGCAGTGAGCGCCCCCGCGTACAGCACGAGAGTCACCACCGCGGGCAGCAGGCCGAAGCCGAACCACCGTCCGTGCCCGACGGCCCATCGCTGGCCGCGCCCCAAATACCGTACCCCCGCCGTGAGATCACGCATGCCCGTAAGCCTATGGCCTACGGGCATGCGAACGGCAGCCGGTCAGGGTCAGGGCGGCACGTCAGGCCGCACCCGCCGTTCCCACGCGGCTAGGGGGTGACCGCAAAGTCCCGCCCGGGGCGCGGGCGGACGACGCTACTTCGCGGACACCCCCTAGTCGTTGCTGTGCAGCGCGGCGTTCAGGCCGCCCCAGGAGCCGGAGCGCTGCAGCACCTCGACCGTGCCGGTGGTGGAGTTGCGGCGGAAGAGGAGGTTGTCCGCGCCGGACAGGGACATCGCCTTGACGATCTTCCCGTCGGGCAGCGACACGCGAGTGCCGGCGGTGACGTAGAGCCCGGCCTCGACGATGCAGTCGTCGCCGAGCGAGATGCCGATGCCGGCCTCGGCGCCCAGCAGGCAGCGCTCTCCGATGGAGATGGTCTGCTTGCCGCCGCCGGAGAGGGTGCCCATGATCGAGGCGCCGCCGCCGACGTCGGAGCCGTCACCGACGACGACACCCGCGCTGATGCGGCCCTCCACCATCGAGGTCCCGAGAGTCCCCGCGTTGAAGTTGACGAAGCCCTCGTGCATGACGGTGGTGCCCTCGGCGAGGTGCGCGCCGAGACGGGCGCGGTCCGCGTCGGCGATCCGCACGCCCTTGGGCGCGACGTAGTCCGTCATGCGCGGGAACTTGTCGACGCTGGTGACGCTCAGGTGCTTGCCGGCAGCCCGGGCGGCCAGCCGCACCTGCTCCAGCCGGTCGACGACGACGGGACCGATGCTGGTCCACGCGACGTTGGCGAGCAGCCCGAACAGCCCTTCCAGGTTCTGCCCGTGCGGCCGCACCAGGCGGTGGCTGAGCAGGTGCAGCCGCAGGTACGCGTCGTGGGCGTCCAGCGGCTTGTCGTCGAGAGAGCCGATGACGGTGCGGACGGCCACGATCTCGACCCCGCGCACCGGGTCGGTGCCGAGCGCCTGCGGCGCGGCCTCACCGAGTGCTTCGGCGGCGCGCTCAGGGCTCAGGCGCTCGGTACCCGCCGGGTCGCCGGGCTCGGCGACGAGTTCGGGGGCGGGGAACCAGGTGTCCAGTACGGTCCCTCCACCGGCGCCCTCACGGACGACGGTGGCGAGCCCGACGGCGACGGCGCCGGTGGTGCGGGTGGTGCTGGCTGCTGCTTGGGTCATGTCTCGAACGCTATCGGCCGCGGCACGGCCGAGGCCAACCGGTCTCAGCAGGCGGAGCCGCCCGGCTGCCGCGGCTCAGGACTCCCCAGTGACACGGGCGAGCGCCTCGCGTACCGCCGCGCGGTCGAAGGGGCGGTCGGTGAGCAGGAGTTGGAGCAGCAGGCCGTCGATGAGGGCCACGAGGACGCGTGCCATGGCGGGGTCGGGGGTGTGCCTCCCGATCACCTCCACCATCTCGTCGATGCATTCCGCGGCGACGGGCTGGAGCGCGGGGCGCCGCAGCGCGGCGAGATAGATCTCGTACTCCAGGCGGATCCGTCCGCGGTCTCCGCGCGCGTACTCCTCCAGCAGGCGTGTGAGCGCGTCCGCGAGCGTCAGGCCCTCTTCCTGCGGCCCGGCCCGTACCTCGGTCAGCACGTCCTCCCAGTCCGTCAAGGCACCGCGGGGCTCGCTGTTGACCTGCCGAAGGGCGGCGACGAGCAGGTCGTCGAGGCTGGCGAAGTGGTACGTGGTGGAGCCAAGCGGAACGTCCGCCTCGGCGGCGACGGTGCGGTGGCTCATGGCGCCTATGCCGTTGAGCTCGGCGATGCGGATGGCGGCGTCGATGATGCGCTGGCGGCGCTCCGGGTCGTAGCGGCGCGGCATCAGTGCGCCCCGCCGAGGTTGAGCACGACGACGCCGAGGATCACCAGCACGATGCCGGCGATCTTCGCCGCGGTGACCGGTTCCCCGATGAAGACGATCCCGATCGCGGCGACGGCGGCGGTGCCGACTCCCGCCCAGATCGCGTACGTGGTCCCCACGGACATCGTCTTGAGTGTCTGCGCGAGGAGCGCGAAGGCGACGACGTAGCTCAACGTGGTGATCAGCGAAGGCCACAGCTTGCTGAAGCCGTCGCTGTACTTCATCGCAGTCGTGCCCAGAACTTCCGCCAGGATCGCCCCTGCGAGCGTCGCGTACACCATGTGTACGAGCGTACACAAAGATGCGTACGCCCGTACACAACGAATCGGACGTATTTCTCCCGGGAACGCAGAACGGTCATGCTCCAGCACTGCTGAAGCATGACCGTCGATGATGCGAGACGTGCAGGCGTGACCGCTCAGACGTTGAAGCCCAGCGCCCTGAGCTGGTCACGGCCGTCGTCCGTGATCTTGTCCGGGCCCCACGGGGGCATCCAGACCCAGTTGATCTTCAGTTCGTCGACGATGCCCTCCGTCGCGGACTTGGCCTGGTCCTCGATGACGTCGGTCAGCGGACAGGCCGCCGAGGTGAGCGTCATGTCGATGGTGGCGATGTTCGCCTCGTCGACGTGGACCCCGTAGATCAGGCCCAGGTTGACGACGTCGATACCCAGCTCGGGGTCGACGACGTCGAGCAGCGCCTCGCGGACCTCGTCCTCGCTCGCGGGCTTCGTGCCGGTCTCGGTCATACCGTCTTCTCCTTTACCGAGTCCTCGCCCAACGCCTGGGCGGTGGCGTCCTTCCATGCCATCCAGCTCAGCAGAGCACACTTCACACGCGCCGGGTACTTCGAGACCCCGGCGAACGCGACCGCGTCCTCCAGCACGTCCTCCATGGCGTCGTCAGGCTCGATCTTGCCCCTGGACTGCATCAGCTCCAGGAAGGTCTCCTGAATGGTCCGCGCCCGGTCCAGCTCCTTGCCGACCAGCAGCTCGTTCAGCACCGATGCGCTGGCCTGGCTGATGGAGCAGCCCTGGCCCTCGTAGCTGACGTCCCGGATGGTGTGGCCGTCGTAGAGGACACGCAGTGTGATCTCGTCACCGCACGTCGGGTTGACGTGATGCACCTCGGCGTCACCGTCGCGCAGGCCGCGGCCGTGCGGATGCTTGTAGTGGTCCAGGATCACTTCCTGGTACATGGAGTCCAGCTTCACGAGTCAGTCCGTCCGTAGTCCTCAGTCGCCGCGCTTCTCTAACCGAAGAAGTTCCGTACGTGCTCCACGCCCTCGGCCAGGGCGTCCACCTCGGCCGGCGTGGAGTACAGATAGAACGACGCTCGCGTGGTCGCAGGAATTCCGTACCGCAGGCAGACCGGCCGCGCACAGTGGTGCCCGACCCGGACCGCGATCCCCTGCTCGTCCAGCACCTGGCCCACGTCGTGCGGGTGGATGTCACCGAGGGTGAAGGAGATCGCGGCGCCGCGGTCCTCGGCCGTGGTGGGGCCGATGAAACGCAGGTCGGGAATCTCCTGGAGCTTGCGCACGGCGTACTCGGTCAGCGCGTGCTCGTGCGCCTCGATCTTGTCCATGCCGATGGCGGAGAGATAGTCGACCGCCGCGCCCAGCCCGACCGCCTGCGCGATCGGCGGCGTGCCCGCCTCGAACTTGTGCGGCGCCGGCGCGTACGTGGACGCGTGCATCGTGACCGTCTCGATCATCTCGCCGCCGCCGAGGAACGGCGGCAGGTCGTCGAGCAGCTCCTGACGCCCCCACAGCACGCCGATGCCCGTGGGACCGCACATCTTGTGCCCGGTGAAGGCGACGAAGTCGGCCTGGAGCGCCTGCACGTCCAGCGGCATGTGCGGCGCGGCCTGCGAGGCGTCCACGACGACGAGGGCGCCGACCTCCTGGGCACGCCGGACGATGGCGTCGACCGGGTTGATGGTGCCCATGATGTTGGAGACCAGCGTGAAGGAGACGACCTTGGTCTTCTCGGTGATGACCTCGTCGATCGCGGACAGGTCCAGCCGGCCGTCGTCGGTGAGACCGAACCACTTGAGCTTCGCTCCGGTGCGCTGCGAGAGAAGCTGCCACGGCACGATGTTGGAGTGGTGCTCCATCTCCGTGATGACGATCTCGGTGTCGTGCTCCACGCGGTAGGGCTCCTCGGCCCAGCCCAGCATGTTCGCCACGAGGTTGAGCGACTCGGAGGCGTTCTTGGTGAAGACCACCTCGTCGCGGCTGGGCGCGTTGATGAAGCCCGCGACCTTGTCGCGCGCGCCCTCGTACAGCGCCGTGGCCTCCTCCGCGAGGACGTGCACCCCGCGGTGGACGTTGGCGTTGTGCCGCTCGTTGTAGTCGCTCATCGCGTCGAGGACCTGGCGCGGCTTCTGCGAGGTCGCCGCGTTGTCCAGGTAGACGAGCTTCTTTCCGTCGTGGACCACGCGGTCCAGGATCGGGAAGTCCTTGCGGATCGCCTCGGCATCGAGAAGACCCGGCAGCTTCGCGTCACTCACGAACCGGCGCCCCCCTTCACGTATTCCTCGTAGCCCTCTTCCTCCAGCTTGTCGGCCAGCTCCGGGCCGCCGGACTCGGCGATCCGGCCCTTGGCGAAGACGTGCACGTGGTCGGGCTTGATGTAGCGCAGGATGCGCGTGTAGTGGGTGATCAGCAGGGTGCCGACCTCGCCGCTCTCGCGGACGCGGTTGACGCCTTCGGAGACCACCCGCAGCGCGTCGACGTCGAGACCGGAGTCGGTCTCGTCGAGGATCGCGATCTTCGGCTTGAGAAGCTCCAGCTGGAGAATCTCGTGCCGCTTCTTCTCACCACCGGAGAAGCCCTCGTTGACGTTGCGCTCGGCGAAGGACGGGTCGATGCTGAGGCGCTCCATGGCCTCCTTGACCTCCTTCACCCACAGACGCAGCTTGGGCGCCTCGCCGCGCAGCGCCGTGGCGGAGGTGCGCAGGAAGTTGGAGACGGAGACACCGGGGACCTCGACCGGGTACTGCATGGCGAGGAAGACGCCGGCACGGGCGCGCTCGTCCGGAGTCATCTCCAGGACGTCCTCGCCGTCGAGGCTCACCGAGCCGCCGGTGATCGTGTACTTGGGGTGCCCCGCGAGGGAGTAGGCGAGGGTGGACTTGCCGGAGCCGTTCGGCCCCATGATCGCGTGCGTCTCGCCCTGCTTCACAGTCAGGTCGACGCCGCGCAGGATCTCGTTCGGACCGTTCTCGGTGTCGACAGAGACGTGCAGGTCGTTGATCTCAAGCGTTGCCATGGGGACTTCAGGACTCCTGGGTGACGGAGACGAGTACAGCCGCATCAGGGCCGTCGCCTTCGATTCTTACGGGGTACACGGGTACGGGTCGGGTCGCCGGAAGCCCGGAGGGCTTGCCGGTGCGCAGGTCGAAGCTGGAGCCGTGCAGCCAGCACTCGATCTGGCAGTCGTCGACCTCTCCTTCGGAGAGTGAGACGTTCGCGTGCGAGCAGATGTCGTTGATCGCGAACACCTCGCCCTCCGTACGGACGAGGGCGACCGGCACACCTTCGAGCTCCACCCGCTTCGGGGTGTCCGCCTCCAGCTCGCCGAGCGCCGCCGCACGCACGAAGCCTTCGCCGCCACTCATACGGACGTCTCCAGCTCGGTCTCGATCTTCTCGATGAGGCGCTTCTCCAGGTCCGGCAGACCGATCTGCTGGACCAGTTCGGCGAAGAAGCCCCGCACGACGAGCCGCCGCGCCTCCTGCTCGGGGATGCCCCGGGCCTGGAGGTAGAACAGCTGCTCGTCGTCGAACCGGCCGGTGGCCGAGGCGTGCCCGGCCCCGACGATCTCGCCGGTCTCGATCTCGAGGTTGGGCACCGAGTCGACCCGCGCACCGTCGGTCAGCACGAGGTTGCGGTTCAGCTCGTAGGTGTCGGTGCCGGTGGCCTCGGCCCGGATCAGCACGTCGCCGATCCACACGGCGTGTGCCGCCTCGCCCTGCAGCGCGCCCTTGTAGACCACGTTGCTGCGGCAGTTGGGCTTGTCGTGGTCGACGAAGAGACGGTGCTCCTGGTGCTGGCCGTTGTCCGTGAAGAAGAGGCCGTAGAACTCGGCCTCGCCGCCGGGGCCCGCGTATTGCACGCGCGGGTGCAGACGGACCAGGTCACCGCCGAAGGTGACGACGACCGACTTGAACGTGGCGTCCCTGCCGACCAGGGCGTTGTGCTGGGAGCAGTGGACGGCGGTGTCGTCCCAGTCCTGGATGGAGACGACGGTCAGTTTCGCGCCGTCGCCGAGGACGAACTCGACGTTGGCGGCGCGTACGGCATCGCCGGTGTGGTCGATGACGATGACGGCCTCGGCGAAGTCCTTGACCTCGAAGACGGTGTGGCCGTAGCTGACGCCGCCCTCACCGTGCAGGGAGACCCGCACCGGCTCCTTGAGCACGGCCTCCTTCGGCACGGTGACGACCGAGGCCTTCTCGAAGGAGGAGAACGCCTGCGCGGCGACCCGGTCGACCGGCTTTCCGGCACGGCCGACACGGGAGTCGCCACGTCCGACGGTCTCGACCGTCACGCCCTCGGGCGCGTCGACCTCGACCTTGAGCGAACCCGACGCCTCGGCCGTGCCGTCGTGCAGTCCCCTGAGCCGCTCGATCGGAGTGAAGCGCCACTCCTCTTCCCGGCCGTGCGGCACGGGGAAGTCCGCCACGTCGAAGGAGGGCGGTGCACTCATCCGGGTGGCGACGGTGGACTCGGCAGTCACCGCTGGGGGTCCCGCCGGACGGAGTTCGGGGGACGATCCGGTGGTGTTCGAACCGACCGGTGTGGGTCCCCCCTGGACCACGTCCTTGGGGGAGTTCTGAGCCTCAGCCATGGCGCTCGTACTGCTCACTCTCTGGAATCGAAAGCCTCGAAGGAACTCGGAGGAGGCTGCCTGGGTCAAGTCACTTGCTGTGCGGCTGCCTGACGCACGGTACTGGCGTCAGCCGACCGCACCCTCCATCTGCAGCTCGATGAGCCTGTTGAGCTCCAGCGCGTACTCCATCGGGAGCTCCTTCGCGATGGGCTCGACGAAGCCGCGGACGATCATCGCCATCGCCTCGTCCTCGGACAGACCACGGCTCATCAGGTAGAAGAGCTGGTCGTCGCTGACCTTGGAGACGGTCGCCTCGTGGCCCATCGTGACGTCGTCCTCGCGGACGTCGACGTACGGATAGGTGTCCGAACGGGAGATCGTGTCCACGAGCAGCGCGTCGCACAGCACGTTGGACTTGGAGCCCTCGGCGCCCTCGGCGATCTCGATCAGACCGCGGTAGGAAGTGCGGCCGCCGCCGCGTGCCACCGACTTGGAGACGATGTTGGAGGACGTGCGCGGCGCCATGTGGACCATCTTCGCGCCGGCGTCCTGGTGCTGGCCCTCGCCCGCGAAGGCGACCGAAAGGGTCTCGCCCTTGGCGTGCTCGCCCATCAGGTAGATGGCCGGGTACTTCATGGTGACCTTCGAGCCGAGGTTGCCGTCGACCCACTCCATGGTCGCGCCTTCGTAGGCCACGGCACGCTTGGTGACCAGGTTGTAGACGTTGTTCGACCAGTTCTGGATCGTCGTGTAGCGGCAACGGCCGCCCTTCTTCACGATGATCTCCACCACGGCGGAGTGCAGGGAGTCCGAGTCGTAGATCGGAGCCGTGCAGCCCTCGACGTAGTGCACGTAGGCGTTCTCGTCGACGATGATCAGCGTCCGCTCGAACTGGCCCATGTTCTCGGTGTTGATCCGGAAGTAGGCCTGGAGCGGGATGTCGACGTGCACGCCCGGCGGCACGTAGATGAAGGAACCGCCGGACCACACCGCGGTGTTGAGCGCGGCGAACTTGTTGTCCCCGGGCGGGATGACGGTGCCGAAGTGCTCCCGGAAGACCTCCGGGTGCTCGCGCAGCGCCGTGTCGGTGTCCAGGAAGAGGACACCCTGCTCCTCCAGGTCCTCACGGATCTGGTGGTAGACGACCTCGGACTCGTACTGCGCGGCGACACCGGCGACCAGGCGCTGCTTCTCCGCCTCCGGGATGCCGAGCTTGTCGTAGGTGTTCTTGATGTCCTCGGGCAGGTCGTCCCAGGTCTGGGCCTGCTTCTCCGTGGAACGGACGAAGTACTTGATGTTGTCGAAGTCGATGCCCGAGAGGTCCGAGCCCCAGTTCGGCATGGGCTTCTTCTCGAAGAGCTTGTGGCCCTTCAGGCGGAGCTTGAGCATCCACTCCGGCTCGTTCTTCTTCCCCGAGATGTCGCGGACGACCTCGTCGGAGAGGCCACGCTTCGCCGTGGCACCGGCCGTGTCGGAGTCGGCCCAGCCGTACTCGTACTTGCCCAGTCCATCGAGCTCCGGGTGAGCAGTCTCCGTAGGAGAGGTCATGCGGGGTTCCTCCCGGCGGTGTTCGCAGGTGCTGTGGTGGCGTTGCTGGTCTTGCTGGTTCTACTCGAATTGCTGGTCTTGCTGGTCTTACTGCCGGAGTCCGGACTGCCGGCCGGCGGTGGGGACCCGCTTCTGGGGCTCCCCACGGAAGGTATTCCGGGCTTCCCCGGAGAAGGCCCCTGGGGGCTCCGCGCCGGAGGCCCTTGGGGTCTCCCCGCCGAAGGCCCTTGGGGCCTCCCCGCCGAAGGCAGGGGAAGTGTCTGCGGGACGAAGGTCGTGCACACCCCGTCACCATGGGCGATCGTCGCCAGTCGCTGGACATGGGTGCCGAGGAGACGGGAGAAGACCTCTGTCTCCGCCTCGCACAGCTGCGGGAACTGCTCGGCGGTGTGAGCCACCGGGCAGTGGTGCTGGCAGAGCTGCTCTCCGGAGGAGGCGGGCGCGCTGCGCGCAGTGGCAGCGTACCCGTCCTGAGAGAGGGCCTCGGCCAGTGCCCTGGTGCGCTCCTCGGGCGGGACGCCCTCCAGCGCACGCCGGTACTGCTCGGCCTGCTCTGCCACGCGGGCGCGGGCGAAGTCCGCGACGGCGGCCTCCCCGCGCTCGCCTCCGCCGGCGCTCTGCGCGATCCAGCGCAGGGCGTCCGCGGCGAGTTTGTCGTAGTCCTGGTCGAAGGCGTCCCGGCCGGAGTCCGTGAGAGCGAAAACCTTGGCGGGGCGGCCCCTGCCGCGTGAGCCGTAGACCCGCTTCTCGCGGGGCTCCACGACTCCCTCACCCACGAGCGAATCGAGGTGACGGCGGACCGCCGCCTGGGTGAGCTCCAGGCGCAGCGCAAGCTCGGCAGCAGTGGAAGGCCCGTGATCGAGGATGGATCGCGCCACCCTGTTCCGCGTGCCGTGCTGCTCGTCCTGGGCGCCCGTGGCCCCGGCCGCTGCAGGCGCAGACGAAGCGCCGACGGCCGGTGCGGCCGCCGTTCGCGTCTCATGCCCTTCAGCCGTTTTTTTCACAACGCCATTGTTGCGTAATTCTTCGGCGCGCGGCAACCCACGTTCTGACCTGCCGGGATGGACTGTGTCACGTTAGGGGAGCCTTACCAGCCGCCCTCGCTCCCGCCCCTCGCGGACCTGCCACCGCGCCGTCTCCGCCGCATGAGCCGGGCACACGGCCCGGCCTGATCCTCAACCCCGGCCACCGGAGGCAGTTGGCGCTCCCTAGACTCCCCCGTATGGGAAGCGGAGGGGCGCTCGAGGTCTCGGGGCTGGTGAAGCGGTACGGAAGCAGGACTGCGGTGGACGGCCTCGACCTGTCCGTCCCGCAGGGCACCGTCACCGCCGTGCTGGGCCCCAACGGTGCGGGAAAGACGACCACGGTCGAGACCTGCGAGGGCTACCGCAGACCTGACGCCGGCACCGTGCGCGTGCTCGGCCTCGACCCCGTCTCACAGGCGGCTCTCCTGCGCCCCCGCATCGGCGTCATGCTGCAGAGCGGCGGCGTGTACCCGGGAGCACGGGCGGAAGAGATGCTGCGCCACATGGCCGCCCTGCACGCACAGCCTCTGGACGTGGACTCGCTCTCGGAGGCCCTCGGGCTCGACAGCTGCGGTCGCACGCCGTACCGGCGGCTCTCCGGCGGACAGCAGCAGCGCCTCGCTCTGGCGATGGCCATGGTCGGCCGCCCGGAACTCGTCTTCCTCGACGAGCCCAGCGCCGGCCTGGACCCGCAGGGGCGCCGCGCCACCTGGGACCTCGTACGGGAGCTCCGCGGCGACGGCGTCACCGTCGTACTGACCACGCACCACATGGACGAGGCGGAGGAGCTGGCCGACGACGTCGTCATCATCGACGGCGGCCGGGTCGTCGCGCAGGGCAGCCCCGAGCGGCTGTGCCGCGGTGGAGCCGAGAACTCCCTGCGCTTCACCGGACGGCCCGGGCTCGACCTGGCCTCGCTGCTCAAAGCACTCCCCGACAACACGGCCGCCGCCGAACTCGTCCCCGGCGGCTATCGCGTCACCGGCACGGTCGATCCCCAGATGCTGGCCACCGTCACCTCCTGGTGCGCGCAGAACGGCGTGATGCCGGACCGCATCTCGGTCGAACGCCGCACGCTGGAGGACGTCTTCCTGGAACTCACCGGCAAGGAGCTTCGGTCGTGAGCGTCGGCACCTTCACCCCCGCACCGGGTGCTGCACCGCTGTGGCGCATGATCCGCGCACAGGCGGCCCTGGAGACCAGGATGCTGCTGCGCCACGGTGAGCAGCTGCTGCTCACCGTGGTCATCCCGACGCTGCTGCTGATGCTCTTCAGCGCCGTCGACATCGTCGACACCGGCGGCGGCGAGCGCGTGGACTTCCTGGCACCCGGCATCCTCGCCCTGGCCGTGCTCTCCACCGCCTTCACCGGGCAGGCCATCTCCACCGGCTTCGAGCGCCGCTACGGAGTGCTGAAGCGGCTCGGCGTCTCGCCTCTGCCCCGGTGGGGTCTGATGGCGGCGAAGACGTGCTCCGTCCTCGTGATCGAGCTGCTGCAGGTGCTGTTGCTGACAGCGGTCGCCCTGATGCTCGGCTGGTCCCCGCAGGGAAACCCGCTGGCCGTCGCGCTGCTGCTCCTTCTCGGGACCGCGGCGTTCTCCGGCCTCGGGCTGCTGCTCGCCGGGACGGTACGAGCGGAGGCCACGCTCGCCGCCGCGAACCTGATCTTCATCCTGCTCCTGGTCGGCGGCGGAGTCATCGTGCCGCTCGAGAAGTTCGGCGCTCTGCAGGACGCGCTGCAACTCCTGCCGATCGCGGCCCTGTCCGACGGTCTGCGCGACGTACTGCAGCACGGGGCGGGCGTCCCGTGGGGCGGTGTCGCCGTGCTCGCCGCATGGGCAGTGGCCGGACTTGCCGCCGCGGCACGCTTCTTCAAGTGGGAGTGAAGAGCGCAGAGCGCGGCCGTGACCAGGGGTGACGGAAGCGCCGCCCCCCTCGTGAAACCGCGCACAAGCTCCCCCGTACGATGTCCCCGTGCCGAATCTGCTCGAACTCGTACGCAACCCCATCGCGTACATCGCAGCGCGCTGGACGCCGACCCCGCGCACTCTCCGACGGGCCACGCTCGCAGCCCTCGTCATGAGCGTCGTCATCATCGTCACCGGTGGTGCCGTGCGGCTGAGCAGCTCCGGTCTGGGGTGCGACACCTGGCCGAAGTGCAGCAGCGACAGCCTGTACGCCACCTCCGAGATGGGCGTGCACGGCGCGATCGAGTTCGGCAACCGCATGCTGACGTACGTGCTGAGCGCGGCCGTCGGCTGGGCCATCGTCGCGGCACGTTCCGCCGAGCCCCGCCGGCGCGGCCTCAGCAGGCTCGCCTGGTCGCAGTTCTGGCTGGTGATGGGCAACGCCGTCATCGGCGGCGTCACGGTGCTGACCGGCCTGAACCCGTACAGCGTCGCCGGGCACTTCCTCCTCGCCCTCGGCCTTCTCACCGTCAGCACGCTGACGTGGGTGCGCTCCGGTGAGGGCGACACCGAGCCCCGTCCCCTCGTGGGCAAGTCGGTCAAGCAGGTCGTGCAGGTGCTCACCGTCTGCTGTGCCGCACTCGTCGCCGTGGGCACCGTCGTCACGGGTGCGGGACCGCACGCCGGTGACAGCAGCAAGGTGCCGCGGATGCCGGTCGACTGGAAGACCGTCGCCCAGGTGCACGCCGACCTCGCCTGGATCGTGGTCGCACTGACGCTCGCGGTGTGGCTCGTGCTGCGGGCGTTCGACGCTCCGGTCGGCCCCCTGCGGCGCACGCGCGAACTGATGCTGGTCCTGCTCGCCCAGGGAGTCATCGGTTACGTGCAGTACTTCACCGAACTGCCCGAGGTCCTGGTCGGGGCTCACCTTCTGGGTGCCGCGATCGTGTGGATCGCCGTGCTGCGGCTGCTGCTGTCCGTGCGCGAACGCGGCCTGCCGCCAGGCCAGGCGGCCTCGGTCCCGGATGACCTTGACGTGCGCCTTCCCGCCCCCGCGGTCAGCGTGACGGATCAACCCGCGGTCGCATCCTCCAAGCCGTAGACCCTGCGGGCCGTGCCTCGGCTGATCTGACGGGCGATGCGCGCGGCGTCCGCGTCCGTGCAGCCTCCGTCCACAACCCACTGGGCCAGCAGCTTCTGCATCTCCCGTACGAACGTGCGCGCCCGGACCACGTACAGCTCGGGCAGTGCCCGTGCGCCGGATGAGAAGAGCAGCTTCCCGAAGGGCGCCTCGGCCAGCGTCTCCGCCGGGCACGGGCCGACGTCCGCGTACACGTGCGGATGAGCGGCGGCGAGCCGCGCGGCCACGCGGTGGTGCGGACGCTGCGTCAGCAGCACCACGTCGGTGCCAAGTCCGCGCACGGACCGGAGGAATCCGGCGAGCGGGGCGGGGTCGCCGCACAGCAGTTGTACGGGGCGACGCGTCACGAACGCGCTCCACAGCAGATGCCGCACGAGCACGGGCTCTGCCTGCACCGCGCAGCCGTCCTGACCGAGCGGATCGCCTCCGGAAACGCCTGCGGACACAGTGCCCGGACGTTGCCCGGCGCGTGCTCTGAGCCAGCGTTCGGCGGCGCGCTGCACTTCGTGGAGCCCCGGCGGCTGTTCCTCCCTGAAGCGGGCCACGCAGGTGAAGGCGACAGCCCCGGGTGCAGCGGCATGCAGCGCTTCCGCCGCATTGCGCACGAACGCCCGTACGGAGCCGGAGGTGTCGGCGACCTGTCCGGCCAGCACTTCGAGTGAGACGCGCTCGCGGACCAAGCCGGCAGCGGCAGCCGCGAGTTCGACCGCCGAACTCAGACCGTGTACGTCGGAGCACGGCCAGGGCTCACGGGGATCGCCGGACTCGAACAGGAAGCAGCTGATCCCGCTCCCCCTCAGCAGCGCCCGCCCCGCCGTGTACGCCCCCAACTCGCGCCGACGCGCGAGGTATCGGGCCGGGGAACAGTGCGCTTCGAGACCCAGGAGCGGCGGACACCAGTGCCGCACTGCCAGACCGGTCGGGCCGTCGAAAAAGGAACCGCTGCGGGGCACTCCTCCCCCACCGTGGTCCTCGTCGGTGGCTCCGGTGACTGCGGAACCCCGTTCGGCCGCGGCGAGGTGCGTCTCGAAGGTGCCGAGCCCGAGATCGGCGTGCAGGATCCCGTAGCTGTGCTGGTCGACGAGCATGTTCAGCCCGTACCGCAGACCGGCAGGACTCCCGGGCATCCCGCCGGGCCCGGGTGCTCGCGGCCGGAGTACGCCCGGCGAGAGCCCGGGAGCGTTGTGCGGGACGACCTCCGCCATGAGCCTCCCCTTCTCGGGGCCGCTCTCCTCGTACGTGGCGTGGAAGCCGTCGAGGCCGAAGCCGAAGGAGTCCAGGTCGCACACGAAGAGGAAGGGGCCCGGTGGGACTAACGCCCGTGACGCGATCGGGTGGCGGTCCCGGAGGCTGTGGCATGGGTCTCCCGTCCGGGCAGGCCGTGGCCAGGGGATATACCCACCGGTAGCATGCGCGGCATGGCAGACACCAGCAAGCGGGCGGCGAAGCTCGCCAGGGAGATCACCGCGTTCGCGCAGGAGCACGGCGGAAGCGCGGAGGGGCAGATCGCCTACGTGGGGCAGACCGGCGCCCGCATCGTCCTCGTCGGCGCCGACGGGGTCTGGGGCGACCTCATGGCCCCCTCGGTCGAGACCGCGAAGCAGGCCACGGAGCAGGCCGGAATCACCGTGCAGGAGAGCTTCGACGGCGCGATGGCCGAGAAGGTGAAGACCGGCCCGTACGAGTGGAGCCGCATGGCGGGCATCCAGCTCGGAGGACCCCCGGAGAAGTGACACGCACGCTGAGGGCCCGGACCACCGTCACAGGTCCGGGCCCTCAGTACGTCTTGTGTCAAAGCATCTGTGTCAGTACGCCTGTGCCGGCAGGCCTGGGCAGCACGTCCGGGTGAGCACATCCTGTGAGCACATCTGGACGAGCACTTCTGGTGTGTGCTGCCGTCAGTTCCCGCTAGGCCGGCGTGGGATCAGCGCAGGAACGGGTCGATCGCGACCGCCACGAACAGCAGCGACACGTACGTGATCGACCAGTGGAAGAGGCGCATCTCCTTCAGCTTCGCGCCCACAGCCCCGGACTTCGCCCGCGAGTGCAGCGCGTGCGCCTCCCACAGCCACCAGCCGCCCGCGGCGAGCGCGACGGCGGTGTAGAACCAGCCGACGTACCCCAGCGGCAGGAGCAGCAGCGAGACGACGACCATCACCCAGCTGTAGAGGACGATCTGCCGGGCGACGGTCACGTTGCCCGCCACGACGGGGAGCATCGGCACGCCGACCCGCTTGTAGTCCTCGCGGACCTTCATCGAGAGCGGCCAGTAGTGCGGCGGCGTCCAGAAGAAGATGACGAGGAAGAGGATGACGGCGGCCCAGCTGACGTCGTTCGTCACCGCGGACCATCCGATGAGGACGGGCATGCATCCCGCGATGCCGCCCCACACGATGTTCTGCGAGGTGCGCCGCTTGAGCAGCATCGT
Source organism: Streptomyces albidus (ex Kaewkla and Franco 2022) (assembly GCF_013870515.1). GTDB lineage: Bacteria > Actinomycetota > Actinomycetes > Streptomycetales > Streptomycetaceae > Streptomyces > Streptomyces albidus. The sequence continues at coordinate 24,834 of NZ_JACBXA010000045.1, forward strand.
GTAGACGAGGACGTAGAAGAGCAGGGCCCCCAGGGACAGCGCCGCCGAGAGCCAGTTGACGAGCAGTCCGAACCACATCGTCGAGACGACGGTCAGGGTGAGGCCGAACACGAGCCCTTCGCGCGGGCTGACGATCCCGGTGACGAGCGGTCGGCTCTCCGTACGGTGCATCAGCGCGTCGATGTCGCGGTCGACGTACATGTTCAGTGCGTTGGCACCGCCGGCCGAGAGGTAGCCGCCGACGCACGTGGCCAGCACGAGCCACAGGTCGGGCACTCCCTGAGCGGCAAGGAACATCACTGGGATCGTGGTGATCAGCAGCAGCTCGATGATGCGCGGCTTCGTCAGTGCGACGAACGCCATGATGCGGGCGCCGAACGACCGATGCACGGTGCTGTTGTCGAGCACCCCCGCAGGACGGGAATCGACGGCCGTCACGAACACCCCTGATCACTTCAAGAAAAGCGAGCGTGAACGGTGCAGAGTCGTAAAGCTCGCGCGTACCACGCCACTTTAGACGGCGCCAGTATTCGGCCTCCGCGCGGGGGGCATTCCTGCTGACGCGCCCCGTGCCCCGGGGCGCACCGCCCGCGAACTGCCCTTCCCCCCGGCGCCCCTACGCCACAGCTCGGCTGATGAGTTCACCGGTACGTCGGCGCCCTCGCGGGGTACACGGGCAAGGCCGAGCGGGAATGGCGCTCGCCCTGTTCAGGTTCACGAGAAGGGGGGCGGGCGTAGTGCGAGCACCCGAAGAAGTGCGGGTAGCACAGGGGTACGCTCGACACCGCCGGTGAGCGTGACTGCACCGGCCACCGACATGTGGAGAGGAGCCCTGACGCAGGGTGAGCACCAAGCCGACCACTTCAGACCTTGAGTGGACCGATCTGGACCAGCGGGCTGTCGACACCGTTCGAGTGTTGGCCATGGATTCCGTGCAAAAGGTCGGCAACGGCCACCCCGGCACGGCGATGGCCCTCGCTCCGGCGGCCTACCTGGTCTTCCAGAAGCTGATGCAGCACGACCCGTCCGACCCCGACTGGACGGGACGCGACCGCTTCGTCCTCTCGGTCGGCCACTCCAGCCTGACTCTCTACATCCAGCTCTACCTCGCCGGTTACGGCCTGGAGATCGAGGACCTGGAGACCTTCCGCACCTGGGGCAGCAAGACCCCGGGGCACCCCGAGCACGGCCACACGGTGGGCGTCGAGACGACGACGGGGCCGCTGGGCCAGGGCGTCGCCAACGCCGTCGGCATGGCCATGGCCTCGCGCTACGAGCGTGGCCTGTTCGACCCGGACGCCGCCACTGGCGAGTCCCCCTTCGACCACACCATCTGGGCGTTCGCCAGTGACGGCGACCTGCAGGAGGGTGTCTCGGGCGAGGCGTCCTCGCTCGCGGGTCACCAGAAGCTGGGGAACCTGGTCGTCATGTGGGACGACAACCACATCTCCATCGAGGGCGACACCGAGACGGCCTTCTCCGAGGACACCGTCAAGCGGTACGAGTCCTACGGCTGGCACGTCCAGCGCGTCGACCCGCTGCCGAACGGCGACCTGGACCCCAAGAGCCTGTACAACGCGTTCAAGGCGGCCAAGGCGGAGACCGAGCGCCCCTCCTTCATCGCCGTCCGCTCCATCATCGCCTGGCCCGCTCCCAACGCGCAGAACACGGGCGCCGCTCACGGTGCCGCGCTGGGCGAGGAAGAGGTCGCCAAGACGAAGAAGGTCCTCGGCTTCGACCCCGAGAAGAGCTTCGAGGTCACCACCGAGGTCCTGGAGCACTCCCGCAAGGCCTGGGAGCGCGGCCGCGAGTCGAGGGCCGCGTGGGACAAGCGGTTCGCCGAGTGGCGTACGGCCAACCCCGAGCGGGCGGCCGAGTTCGACCGCATCCGCGCGGGAGAACTGCCGGACGGCTGGGAGAAGGCGCTGCCCGTCTTCGACGCCGGCGAGTCCGTCGCCACCCGTAAGGCCTCCGGCGCGGTGCTCAAGGCGCTGGGCCCGAAGATCCCCGAGCTGTGGGGTGGCTCCGCCGACCTGGCGGGCTCCAACAACACCTCGTTCGACAAGAGTTCGTTCCTGCCGAAGGGCAACCCGCTTCCCGGCGCCGACCCTTACGGCCGCACGGTGCACTACGGCATCCGTGAGCACTCCATGGGCGCGACCATGAACGGCATCGCGCTGCACGGCAACACCCGCGTCTACGGCGGCACGTTCCTCACCTTCTCCGACTACATGCGTCCGGCCGTCCGCCTCGCGGCCCTGATGCAGGCGCCCGTGACGTACGTGTGGACGCACGACTCGATCGGTCTCGGGGAGGACGGTCCGACCCACCAGCCGATCGAGCACCTGCCGGCCCTTCGCGCCATTCCCGGGCTGAACGTCGTCCGTCCGGCCGACGCGAACGAGACCGCGATCGCCTGGGGCGAGGTGCTGCGCCGTCACACCGAGAAGCCCGCACCGCACGGACTCGCCCTCACCCGGCAGAACGTGCCCACCTACGAGGCCAACCAGCAGGCGGCCAAGGGTGGTTACGTGCTCTTCGAGGCGGACGGCGGCGAACCGCAGGTCATCCTCATCGGCACCGGTTCGGAGGTGCAGCTGGCCGTCGAGGCACGCGAGGCGCTTCAGGCCGAGGGTGTGCGTACGCGCGTCGTGTCGATGCCGTGCGTGGAGTGGTTCGAGGAGCAGGACCAGGCCTACCGGGACTCCGTCCTTCTGCCGACGGTACGGGCGCGGGTCGCCGTCGAGGCGGCAGTCGGGCTGACGTGGCCGCGGTACGTGGGAGACGCGGGGCGGATCGTCTCGCTGGAGCACTACGGCGCCTCCGCCGACTACAAGACGCTCTACCGCGAGTTCGGTCTCACCGCCGAGGCGGTCGCCACGGCCGCCAAGGAGTCCCTCGAGGCCGTCGCCCGCTGACGCCCCTACAAGCACAGCTGCGAAGCTACGACCAGCAGGAGATGCATTTCCCATGACAGACGCTCTCAAGCGCCTCTCCGACGAAGGCGTCGCGATCTGGCTGGATGACCTGTCGCGCCACCGGATCACGTCCGGCAACCTCGGTGAACTCATCGACGAGCAGCACGTGGTGGGCGTCACCACGAACCCGACGATCTTCCAGAAGGCCATCTCGTCCGACGACAAGTACGACCAGCAGGTCTCGGACCTCGCCGCTCGCGGCGTCACCGTCGAAGAGGCCCTGCGGATGATCACCACGTCCGACGTGCGCGACGCGGCGGACGTCCTGCGCCCCGTCTACGACGCCACCGGCGGCAAGGACGGACGGGTCTCCATCGAGGTCGACCCCCGCCTGGCGCACAACACCAAGGCGACCGTCGCCGAGGCCCGCCAGCTGGCCTGGCTGGTGGACCGTCCCAACACCTTCATCAAGATCCCGGCCACCGAGAAGGGCCTTCCCGCGATCACCGAGACCATCGGCAAGGGGATCAGCGTCAACGTGACGCTCATCTTCTCGCTGGAGCGGTACCGCGCGGTCATGGACGCCTTCCAGGCCGGCCTCGAGAAGGCCAAGGCCCTCGGCATGGACCTCTCGACGATCCACTCCGTGGCGTCGTTCTTCGTCTCCCGCGTGGACACCGAGATCGACAAGCGTCTCGACGCCGTCGGCACCGACGAGGCCAAGGCGCTGAAGAGCAAGTCGGCCATCGCAAATGCCCGGCTCGCATACCAGGCGTACGAGGAGGTCTTCGGTTCCGCCGACAGGTCCGTGGAACCCTCCGAACGCTGGCAGGCCCTCGAGCGTGCCGGCGCCAACAGCCAGCGCCCGCTGTGGGCCTCCACCGGTGTGAAGGACCCGTCGCTGCCGGACACCCTGTACGTCACCGAGCTGGTTGCCCCGAACACGGTCAACACCATGCCGGAGGCGACCTTGAAGGCCGTCGACGACCACGGCGAGATCAAGGGCGACGCGGTGCGCCCCAACTACACGGACGCACAGGCCGTTCTCGACGCCGTCGGCAAGCTCGGCATCTCCTACGACGATGTCGTCCAGGTGCTGGAGGACGAGGGCGTCGAGAAGTTCGAGGCGTCCTGGAACGAGTTGCTCTCTTCCACCGAGGCGGAGCTCAAGCGCCTCACGCCGAAGGAGGCGTAAAGGAGTTGACCGACGCAGCCAACCCGCTGCGTGACGCACTGGACCGGCGGCTTCCGCGAATTGCGGGGCCGTCCGGTCTGGTCATCTTCGGCGTCACGGGTGATTTGTCACGTAAAAAGCTAATGCCTGCCGTCTACGACCTGGCGAACCGCGGCCTCCTGCCGCCGGGCTTCTCCCTCATCGGCTTCGCCCGGCGGGACTGGGAGCACGAGGACTTCGCGCAGGTCGTGCACGACTCCGTCAAGGAGCACGCCCGCACGCCCTTCCGCGAGGAGGTCTGGCAGCAGCTCTCCCAGGGGATGCGGTTCGTGCCGGGCGTCTTCGACGACGACGAGGCGTTCCAGCGGCTCAAGTCGACCATCGAGGAGCTGGACAAGTCCCGTGGTACGGGCGGCAACTTCGCCTTCTACCTCTCCGTCCCGCCCAAGTTCTTCCCCACCGTCGTCGCCCAGCTGAAGAAGCACGAGCTCTCCGAGGGCGGCGAGGGCTCCTGGCGTCGCGCCGTCATCGAGAAGCCCTTCGGGCACGACCTGCGCAGCGCGCAGGAGCTGAACGCGGTGGTGCACGGGGTCTTCCAGCCGGACCAGGTCTTCCGCATCGACCACTACCTCGGCAAGGAGACCGTCCAGAACATCCTGGCGCTGCGCTTCGCCAACACGATGTTCGAGCCGCTGTGGAACCGCAGCTTCGTCGACCACGTGCAGATCACGATGGCCGAGGACATCGGCATCGGCGGTCGCGCGGGCTACTACGACGGCATCGGCTCGGCCCGTGACGTCATCCAGAACCACCTGCTACAGCTGCTCGCCCTCACGGCGATGGAGGAGCCGGCCTCGTTCGGCGCCAAGGCCCTGCTCACCGAGAAGCTCAAGGTGCTCAACGCGGTGCGCCTGCCACGTGAGTTGGGCAAGCACACGGTGCGCGGGCAGTACGCGGCGGGCTGGCAGGGCGGTCAGAAGGTACGGGGCTACCTCGAGGAAGAGGGCATCGACCCGAAGTCGAAGACCGACACCTTCGCGGCGATGCGCCTGGAGATCGACAACCGCCGCTGGGCGGGTGTGCCCTTCTATCTGCGTACGGGCAAGCGCCTGGGCCGTCGCGTCACCGAGATCGCGGTCGTCTTCCAACGGGCGCCGCACTCCCCCTTCGACGCCACCGACACCCAGGAACTGGGCCAGAACGCCCTGGTGATCCGCGTGCAGCCCGACGAGGGCATCACCATCCGCTTCGGCTCGAAGGTGCCCGGCACGCAGATGGAGATCCGCGACGTGACGATGGACTTCGCCTACGGCGAGTCCTTCACGGAGTCCAGCCCGGAGGCGTACGAGCGGCTTCTGCTGGACGTCCTGCTCGGCGACGCGAACCTCTTCCCGCGCCATCAGGAGGTCGAGCGCTCCTGGGAGATCCTCGACCCCGTCGAGAACTACTGGGACAAGCACGGCAAGCCCGAGCAGTATGCCGCGGGCACCTGGGGTCCCCAGGCCGCCGACGAGATGCTCGCACGTGACGGACGGAGCTGGCGCCGGCCATGAACATCGACCTCACGGACACCACGTCCGCCCAGATCAACACCACGCTCGTCAAGGCGCGCCGCTCGATCGGCTCCCCCGCCGTCGGCATGGTGCTCACCCTCGTCATCGTCACCGACGAGGGGAACCACTACGACGCGCTGCGGGCGGCCAGCCAGGCGTCCAAGGAGCACCCCTCGCGCATCCTGGTCGTGGTGCGCCGCCCGGGCCGCTCACCGCGTGACCGGGCCATGGCACGGCTCGACGCGGAGGTGAGAGTCGGCAGCGACGCGGGCACGGGCGAGACCGTACTGCTGCGGCTTCACGGCGAACTGGCCTCGCACGCCTACAGCGTGGTCCTGCCGCTGCTGCTGCCCGACGCGCCCGTGGTCGTCTGGTGGCCCGACGACGCACCCGAGTATCCGTCCGAGGACAAGCTCGGCACGCTGGCCCAGCGCCGGATCACCGACGCGGCCGCCGCCGAGGACCCGATCCTGTCGCTGTCCCTGCGCGGTGAGACCTACGCGCCGGGCGACACCGATCTGTCGTGGACGCGTCTGACGCCGTGGCGGAGCATGCTCGCTGCCGGACTGGACCAGCAGACCTCGAAGGTGCGCTCCGCGGTGGTCGAGGGTGAGGGCTACAACCCCTCCGTCGAGCTGCTGGCGCTGTGGCTGGCCGAGAGGCTGCGCGTGTCGGTGGACCGCAAGGTCACCGACGGGCCGGGCATCACGGCGGTGCGGATGAGGACCGCCAACGGCGAGATCTGCCTGGACCGCGCGAACGGTTCCCTCGCCGAACTTGCCGTTCCCGGCCAGCCCGACCGCCATGTGGCGCTGCACCGCCGCGGCACGGCCGAGCTGATCGCGGAGGAGCTGCGGCGGCTGGACCCGGACGAGGCGTACGCGGTCGCCGTGCAGTACGGACCGAAGCAGCGCAGCAAGACCTCGCGCAACGGCGGCACCAGCGGCAGCCCGGCCCGTGGAGGGGCGCGAGCCAAGGCGGAGTCGTCAGCGGAGGCCGAGGGCGAGGCCCAGTCGGAGAAGGACTCGTCGAAGCAGCCGCGAGCCGCCAAGAAGGCCGCCGGCTCCACCTCGAAGCGGACCTCGAAGAAGTGAGCGGCACGCCCCAGATCTCGGTCCACCGCGACAAGGACGAGATGGCACAGGCGACGGCGGCCCGGCTGATCGCCCGTATCGCCGACGCCCAGGCCGAGCGGGGCGCCGCCTCGGTCGTGCTGACCGGCGGCCGCAACGGCAACGGTCTCCTGGCGGCGCTCGCCGCCTCTCCCGACCGCGACTCCGTCGACTTCTCACGGCTCGACCTGTGGTGGGGCGACGAGCGGTTCCTGCCGGAGGGCGACCCGGAGCGCAACGTCACGCAGGCGCGGGAGGCACTGCTGGACGCGGTGCCGCTGGATCCGTCACGAGTGCACGAGATGGCACCGTCCGACGGTGCGTACGGCAACGACGTGGAAGCGGCGGCGGAGGCCTACGCGGCCGAACTCGCCGCCGCATGCGCGGTGGACGGGCCGGCGCACGGCTCGGCCCACGTGCCCCCCTTCGACGTGCTGTTGCTGGGCGTCGGCCCGGACGCTCACGTGGCCTCGCTCTTCCCCGGACATGCCGGTGTACGCGAGACGGAGCGCAGCGTCGTGGGCGTGCGAGGCGCGCCGAAGCCGCCGCCCGTGCGCATCTCGCTCACGCTCCCCGCGATCCGTACGGCACGTGAGGTCTGGCTGCTG
>NZ_JACBXA010000450.1 GCF_013870515.1 Streptomyces albidus (ex Kaewkla and Franco 2022)
AGGGGGGCCCGCTCCTCCGACGCGGACGACGAGGCCGACGAGGACGAGCGCGCCGAGGCGGGCGAGGAGTCGGAGGACGGTGAGCGCGGCGGAGGTTCCGGCGGCTCGAGTTCCTCCAGCAGCTCCCGCCGTCGTCGCCGTCGCCGCCGCCGCGGCAGCGACTCCGGTGATTCCGGAGGCGGAGGCCGGGACGCGGAGGACGACGACCCGGAGCGCACGGTCGTCAAGATCCGTGAGCCCCGCCGGAAGAAGGAAGAGCCCGTCGACGAGGTGCAGTCGATCAAGGGATCGACGCGTCTCGAGGCGAAGAAGCAGCGCCGCCGCGAGGGCCGCGAGCAGGGTCGCCGCCGGGTGCCGATCATCACCGAGGCCGAGTTCCTGGCCCGCCGCGAAGCGGTGAAGCGGGAGATGATCGTCCGGCAGAGCGGCGAGCGCACGCAGATCGGCGTGCTCGAGGACGACGTGCTGGTCGAGCACTTCGTCAACAAGGAGCAGTCGACGTCGTACGTCGGCAACGTCTACCTCGGCAAGGTGCAGAACGTACTGCCCTCCATGGAGGCCGCGTTCGTCGACATCGGCAAGGGCCGCAACGCTGTTCTGTACGCGGGCGAGGTCAACTTCGAGTCGCTGGGCATGGCCAACGGCCCCCGTCGCATCGAGACGGCGCTCAAGTCCGGGCAGTCGGTTCTGGTCCAGGTCACCAAGGACCCGATGGGTCACAAGGGTGCCCGGCTGACCAGCCAGGTCTCCCTTCCCGGCCGCTACCTGGTCTACGTCCCCGAGGGGTCGATGACCGGCATCAGCCGGAAGCTCCCCGACACCGAGCGCTCCCGCCTGAAGCAGATCCTCAAGAAGGTCGTCCCGGAGGACGCGGGCGTCATCGTCCGCACCGCCGCCGAGGGTGCCAGCGAGGACGAACTGCGGCGTGACGTCGAGCGGTTGCAGGCGCAGTGGGAGGACATCCAGCGCAAGGCGCAGAAGGGCAACGCCCCGACACTGCTGTACGGCGAGCCGGACATGACCGTCCGCGTCGTGCGCGACATCTTCAACGAGGACTTCTCCAAGGTCATCGTCAGCGGCGACGAGGCCTGGGAGACCATCCACGGCTACGTCTCGCACGTGGCTCCCGACCTCGCCGAGCGGCTCCAGAAGTGGACGTCGGACACGGACGTCTTCGCCACGTACCGCATCGACGAGCAGCTGATGAAGGCGCTGGACCGCAAGGTGTGGCTGCCGAGCGGTGGTTCGCTGGTGATCGACCGTACGGAGGCGATGATCGTCGTCGACGTCAACACCGGCAAGTTCACCGGGCAGGGCGGCAACCTGGAGGAGACGGTCACCAGGAACAACCTGGAGGCGGCCGAGGAGATCGTGCGCCAGCTGCGGCTGCGCGACCTCGGCGGCATCATCGTGATCGACTTCATCGACATGGTGCTTGAGTCCAACCGGGACCTGGTGCTGCGTCGCCTGCTGGAGTGCCTGGGCCGCGACCGTACGAAGCATCAGGTGGCCGAGGTGACCTCGCTGGGCCTGGTGCAGATGACGCGGAAGCGGGTCGGACAGGGCCTGTTGGAGTCCTTCTCCGAGTCCTGCGTGCACTGCAACGGTCGCGGCGTGCTCGTGCACATGGAGCAGCCCGCTGCGGCCGGCGGCAAGAAGGGCCGGAAGAAGGGCAAGGGCGGCGTCGCTGCGCAGCAGCCGCATCCCGTTCCGCTCTCCGAGCCGGCGCAGGAGCGGGCCTCGGAGGCGTCTTCGGGCGGCACCGCCGTGCAGGAGCAGAAGGCCGCGCCCGTGAAGGAGTACACGCCGGACGACGAGCTCTTCGGGTCCGTGGCCGAGGCCGAGGCGTCGGCCTCCGGGCGCGGTGGCCGCACGCGACGGCGCGGCAGCCGCAAGGCGAGCGCTCCGCAAGGTGCGCCGCAGGAAGCTGCGGGAGTGGAGACCGCCGAGCAGGAGCCGGCAGAGCCGGAGCCGAGTACGGCGGCCAGAGCGACGCAGAAATCGGAACAGGCCGGCCCTGAGGACGCGGGCACCCCGAAGGGGGCCTCCGGCCCGGGAAACGGCCGAGGCCGCTCGCGGAACGGCTCCGAGGCTGGTGGCGCGGACGCCACCGGTGATGTGAGCGACGCGGGCGGCGCGCAGGGCACCGGTTACATCGGGAATGTCGCGGAAGCGGCTCCGGCCGCCCGTACGAGGCGCCGGGCCAGCCGCAAGGCGTCGGCTCCGGCGGGTTCGCCGTCCGCGGCGGACGAGGGTGTGATCACCGTCGTCCCGTCGAAGGCGGACGAGCCCGTGCAG
>NZ_JACBXA010000451.1 GCF_013870515.1 Streptomyces albidus (ex Kaewkla and Franco 2022)
CGCAACGCGGCGGCCAACAGCCGCCCGTCACCTTCGACTTGGGCGTCGCCGCCGTTCGACGCGCTGTCCGCCTGCTCGTCGGCCTCCCCGTACACCTCCGCCATGCCGCGCAGCAGCTGGGCCAGGATCGTGCCGGAGTTGCCGCACGCGCCGAGCAGAGCGCCGCGGGCGAGTGCGTGCAGCGCGGGTGCCGCCGGATCGTCGGCACCGGAATCGAGGGCCCGCGCGGCGGCGTCCAGGGTGCGGTGCAGATTGGTGCCGGTGTCCCCGTCGGCGACGGGGAAGACGTTGATCGCGTCGATCTCCTCACGGCCTTCGCCTACCGCCTCCAGGGCGAGCGTGACCCATGCCCGTACCGAGGTGGAGTCGAACTTGTGCGGCACGTGAGGCCTCCTCGATGTGACGACGGCGACATCCAGAAGGCTAGGCGAGAGCAGCCCGGGCGGAACCCGCCACGTGGCAGCGGGATTCCGGCTTCCTGTGCTGGTTTCGCTGTTCATGAGCAGGCGTTGTATGCTGCTCCGGTTGCCTGATGAGTATCGGGCGTCATGACATCCCCCTGGCAGTGCCGGTCGATCACTGTGCCTGCGTCGCCGGGATTTTCCGTACATGCATCTGAAGTCTTTGGAGTGACCCGTGGCTGCCAACTGCGACGTCTGCGGCAAGGGGCCGGGCTTCGGCAACAGCATTTCCCACTCGCACCGCCGCACCCCGCGCCGCTGGAACCCGAACATCCAGCGCGTGCGTGCAGTGGTCAACGGGACGCCGAAGCGCCTCAACGCCTGCACCTCGTGCATCAAGGCCGGCAAGGTCTCGCGCTGACGTTTCCATCTGGGCCTGGAAGCGCCTTTGTGCCACCAGGCGCAGAGGGAGGCCCGGGTGGTATCCGCAGCGCGGCCACCTAGCTGGTTGCTTTCACAGCCGGTCCGTCATCAGACGGGCCGGTTTTGTGTTTGCTCAGCCGCCTGCGCGGCCTCCTGCGCTCCGCCCTGGGGTCAGCGCTCGCGCAGCCGCCAGGCGTGATCCACGGGGCCCAGTCCCGACCCCAGCGGGAATCCTGCCGCGACCGCGCCCGTGACGTACTCCTTGGCCGCCGCTGCCGCCTCCGGCACGGACAGTCCGCGTGCCAGCAGAGACGCGAGGGCGCTTGCGAGAGTGCATCCGGTGCCGTGCGTGTGCCGGTTGTCGTAACGGGGCGCGCGCAGCCAGTACTCGTCCTCGCCGTCGGTGAGCAGGTCGACGGCTTCTCCCTGATCGGCCGCTCCGCCCGCCGACGGTGCGCGAAGGTGCCCGCCCTTGATCAGCGCCCAGCGCGGTCCGTACGCGAGCATCGCCGCCGCAGCCTCGCGCATGCCGTTCTCGTCGCTGACGCGTACGCCAGTGAGCTGGGTGACCTCGTCCAGGTTCGGCGTGACGACGGTCGCCGTGGGCAGCAGAGCGGTGCGTACGGAGTCCACGGCGTCCTGGGCGAGCAACGAGTCCCCGTGCTTGGAGACGCCCACAGGGTCGACGACGACGGGGGCGTCCGCTCCGGCCAGCAGTCCGGCCACCGTCTCGACGAGTTCAGCCGACGCCAGCATCCCGGTCTTGAAGGCCTGGACGCCGATGTCGTCGACGACGCTGCGGAACTGGGCCCGGACCGCCTCGGCCGGCAGCTCCCAATAGCCCTGCACGCCAAGGGAGTTCTGAGCCGTCACTGCGGCGACGACACTCATGCCGTGCGTGCCCAGCGCCAGCATCGTCTTCAAGTCGGCCTGGATTCCTGCGCCGCCGCCGGAGTCGGAACCGGCGACGGTCAGCACCCGCGGAGGCGCGGAGTGCTCAGGGCGTGCGGGAATGTCCATGCCTAGACCGTAGCCCGGACTTGGAGGGGGAGATTCCTCAGCCCTCCTCGTCCGCGAAGTGGTCCCAGCCCCCCTTGTCCCAGGGGGCGCCGTCGACCGTCACCTGGGGCTGTGCGGCCGGCGCCAGCACCTCGCCGATCTTGCGCCAGCGCGCAGGCAGCTTCGTGTCCGGCGGGAAGGTCGCCACGAGGGCGTGGTCCTCGCCTCCGGTGAGCACCCAGTGCAGCGGGTCGATGCCGACCGCCTGGCCGATGTCCGACATCTGGGCGGGCACGTCCAGAGCCGCCGAACGCAGATCGATCCGGACCTTGCTGGCCACGGCGATGTGGCCCAGGTCCGCGACGAGACCGTCGCTGACGTCCGTCATCGACGTCGCACCGAGCCCGGCGGCGGCGCCGTACCGCTGGCGGAGGCCAGCACGCACGAGCCCGGCTTCGAGGCGAAGT
>NZ_JACBXA010000452.1 GCF_013870515.1 Streptomyces albidus (ex Kaewkla and Franco 2022)
GGGCCAGAGCCTCCGCCGCCCGCAGGGCCGCCTCCGCGGCGGCCCAGCCCTCGCCGGTGAACATGCACTGTTCGACCAGCAGCGCCGCCTGCCGCAGCGAAGCCGCCGTGTCCGTGGCGACGTACGGCTCCAGCAGGGCCGCCGCGTCCTCCCAGCAGCCGCGGGAGCGCAGGCGCCACACCGCGCGGTCCACCGGCGAGACCGCGAGCAGTTGATCCGAAGGCGCGCCGCCCCCGAAGGCCGGTGAGGGTTCGCCGCCTTCGGGGTCCAGGTTCACCGAACGTGACATGGCGGTGTCCGCCACAGTTGTCCTCCAAGCGCGCCGTCGAGCTTCGAGCCGGATGTGAGCGCATCTCAGCACGGAGTGCGGAACCGGGCCAAGAGTCTCACTGTGAATCAGTTCACAAAGTTCTACCCGACGCCTTCCACGGCCACGCTGGCGGGGTCGGACTTTGTGCTTCCGGTCGGCATCGTCACAGGTCGTGGCGGGTGCGGGGCGCAGAGTGGCACTGCCGATACGCCCTACGCCTTCTTCTGCGCGCGCTTCGCCTCCTGCTTGAACGCGCGGACCCGCTCCAGCGAGTCCTGCCCGGTGATGTCCGCCGCCGACCGGAAGGCGTCCTGTTCGCCGTACGCGCCCGCTGCTTCCCGCCAGCCCGCCGGAGTCACGCCCATCTGCTTGCCCAGCAGCGCCAGGAAGATCTGCGACTTCTGCTTGCCGTAGCCGGGCAGAGCGTTGAGCCGGTTCAGAACCTCCTTGCCGCTGTCGACGCCGCGCCACACGGCGCTCGCGTCGCCGTCGTAGTGGTCGACCAGGAACTGGCACAACTGCTGGACCCGCTTGGCCATCGAACCCGGATAGCGGTGAACGGCGGGCTTCTGCGACAGCAGCGCCGCGAACTCCTCCGGGTCGCGGGCGGCGATCGCACGGGCGTCCAGGTCGTCCTCGCCCATGCGCTGCGCGATGGTGTACGGGCCGGTGAACGCCCATTCCATGGGTACCTGCTGGTCCAGCAGCATGCCGGTCATGGCGGCCAGCGGACTGCGGCTGAGCAACTCGTCGGCTTCCGGCTGCTGTGCCAGCCGAAGTGTGATGTCCATGGGCCGATGATCGCCCTCTCGACGCCGCATCGCACGTCTGCCTCCGCGTCTTTCTCAAGGCGTGACCGGCCGGTTGTCGTGAGCAACTGGCCGGGCCGGCTGCCCGGCGGCGCGGTCGGTCCCGGAGGGGGTCAGGAGCGGGCAAGCCCCACCGTGCGGGACAACTCATCGCCCTCGGTGGGCAGTTGACCTCTGCACGGCGGTAGTGGATCGACGGCTCCGCGCTCCAGCCCGTAGCCGTCCGCGGACGGGCCTCGGTGGCTCAGCATGACGCTGAGCCACCGAGTCACTCCCTCTTTTCAGAGCTGACGCGCCTCCCGTCGCGCGATCATTCGTTCACGTAACGCATGTACTTGTCCCAGTCCCAGTTCGGACCGGGGTCCGTGTGATCGTTACCGGGGACCTCGGCGTGGCCGACTATGTGCTCGCGGTCCCTCGGGATCCCGTACTTGTCGGCCAGACTCCTCGTCAGCGCGGCCGAGGAGCGGTACATCTCTTCGGTGAAGTACGACGGGTCGTCGACGAAGCCCTCGTGCTCGATGCCGATCGCTGTGGGGTTGCCGTTACCGACGTGCCAGGCGGTGTCGCCGTCGTCGACCATCTGGGTCACCTGGCCGTCGGCGGAACGCACCACATAGTGGGCGCTGACCTCTGCCTCCGGGTTCTTGAACCAGTTGATCGTGCTGTCGTAGCTGCCCTGCGTGACGTGGATGACGACCTGTGAGATCTCCCCGCTCCGGCCGGGGGTGTAGTTCGCCGGGTCGGCCGGGTCGAAGTTGGGCGGTGCCGGAGCCTCGGCGGGCGGCGCAGCGGGTGGCGGTGCCGGTGCGTCGGCCGGGGGCGCAGCGGGTGGCGGTGCCGGAGCCTCGGCCGGGGGTGGTGCCGGTGCGTCGGCCGGTGCTGGTGCCGGTGGTGCTGCCGGTACCTCGTCGGGGAGGCCGTCGGCTGCGTGTCGCTCGGGTTCTTCCACGGGCGGCGGTGCCGGTACCTCGTCGGGGAGGCCGTCGGCTGCGTGTCGCTCGGGTTCTTCCACGGGCGGCGGTGCCGGTACCTCGTCGGGGAGGCCGTCGGCTGCGTGTCGCTCAGGTTCCTCCACCGGCGCCGGAGCCGGGGGACCGTCGTTCGCCGGCGGGGGCCCCGCTGGAGCGGGAGC
>NZ_JACBXA010000453.1 GCF_013870515.1 Streptomyces albidus (ex Kaewkla and Franco 2022)
CACGCAGCAGGGCTTCGTGACGGCCGGACACTGCGGCAAGGCCGGGGCGACGCGGTCGCACTCGTCGTCCCCGAGACGGAGACCCGGCTGTTCGCCGAGCCGTACTTCTCCGGCATCCTGCGCGGGGTCAGCGCCGAACTCGCCGACAGCGAGATGCAGTTGCTCCTCACGCTCATCCGCGACCAGCACGAGCGGGACCGGTTCGTGCAGTACGCGGCGGCCCGCCGTGTGGACGGTGTGCTGCTCGTCTCGGTCCACGCCGACGACCCGCTGCCCGACCTGCTCCGGGAAGGCGGGATGCCCGCCGTCCTCAACGGTCGCCGCAGCGGCGCCGAACCCGTCCCCTACGTGGACTCCGACAACGTCGGCGGTGCACAGGTCGCGGTCGAGCATCTGATCGGGCGGGGACGCCGCGCGGTCGCCACCATCACGGGCCCGCTCGACATGTACGTGGCCCAGTGCCGCCTCGAGGGCCACCGCGAGGCGTTGCGCGCCGCCGGCCGCAAGGAGGACGAACGGCTGGTCGCACACGGCGACTTCACCGAGGACGGCGGGCACCGCGCGATGCGTGAGCTGCTGGAGCGTGCACCGGAGGTCGACGCCGTCTTCTGCGCGTCGGACGTCATGGCGTCGGGGGCGCGGCTTGCCCTGCGTGAAGCGGGCCGGACGGTGCCGGGAGACGTGGCGCTCGTCGGCTTCGACGACTCGGCGGTGGCACGGCACATGGACCCGCCGCTGACCAGCGTCCGGCAGCCGATCGAGGAGATGGGGCGGGCGATGGCCCGTACGCTCCTGGATCTGATGGCCAAGGAGCGGGACACCGCCGAGGGAGCCGCCGTCGCCGGCGGTCCCGCGCACGGGCTCGTGCTGCCCACGGAGCTGGTCCGCCGCAGCTCCTCCTGAGGCCGGCGAGGAGAGCCCGCCCGGACCTCACCCCTGAGACTGACGGCCGGTGAGATTCTCACCCCTCCGGACAACGCCCGGATGCGGGCGCACAGCCACTGCCCTTTGCTGCCTGGTATGACCTCAGACACGCGACGTGAGTCAGGCATCGTCCGGAGGATAGTGACAGGCGCAGTCGCAGCGGCGGTCTCCATATGCGGCTTCGCCGGATCGGCACCCGCGGGTGCACCCCACGAAGGGGATCCGGCACAGGACAACATCGGGGGCTCTCCGAAGGAGCCCCACTCACTGAGCGCTCCCGCAGAGACGACGAGTTACACGCGGCCGGTCACCAAGGCCGCCCGGATCTCCGCGAGATGGGGAATCCCCGGCAGCTGGGCGGCGGGCCACCACACCGGCGTCGACTTCGCGATCCCCACGGGCACGACCGTACGGTCGGTGGGCACCGGCAGGGTCGAACTCGCGGGCGACGCAGGCTCGTACGGCAACGCCGTCATCGTCCACATGAAGGACGGGAAGCACGTTCTCTTCGCCCACCTCTCGAGGATCACCGTGAGAGTGGGACGGGCCGTACGGGCGGACACCGTACTCGGCGAATCCGGCGACACCGGGCGCTCGACAGGCCCGCATCTGCACTTCGAAGTACGCGCCGAGCGGGGATACGGCACCGAGGTCGACCCCGTCTCCTACCTGGCACGGCACGGTGTCCGCATCGCGTAGACACCCGGCCGGCCAGTAAGAGGCCCCCACCGGAGAGGTGTCCCGGTGGGGGCCTTGCCACGCGGCGCCGTACGGCTGCGGACGGACCGGCACGGGCGAACGCGGCCCGTACGGAGGCGAGTTGGACGGCCGTCGCTGAGGCGGGCCATTCCGACGGGCCATGCCGACCGACCATGTCGGCCGGTCAGGGGCACTCCCGCGACCGGCGCGGACGCGGCCCGTCGGGAATGTGACCGGCACCGCCCGGGCCCCGTACGAACGCCACTCGGGCGAGGCCCCGGACATCGTCCGAGTGCCTCGCCCGAGCTCAGCCGAGAGCGGTCATTCGCGGACGGCGCTGCGCGCGACCGTCGCCATCAGCGTGCCGATGACCACCCCGATCACGAGGTAAACGCCCGCCGTCCCCGCCTTCGCCTCCCAGCTCGCGTTCGAGGTGAAGGGAGCCAGCATGGCCGCAGCCGTGCCCAGCGTGATGATCCACCCCAGGAAGCGTCCCGGCTGCGGCGTCGCCAGCACCAGCAGCTGTAGCACCGCCGTGGCCGCCAGAGCGGCCAGCCCCGCGCCCAGCGCGAGCTGCCCCGTCGAGGCGAGCACCATCGTGCCTTGCTGTTCGGGGGCGAAGA
>NZ_JACBXA010000454.1 GCF_013870515.1 Streptomyces albidus (ex Kaewkla and Franco 2022)
GCGGCGGTCCGGAGCGGGGACGAGCGCCGCTATCTGGCGGCCGTCGATCCGCGGGCCGAGCGCTATCGCGAGGCGCAGCGCGAGGTGTTCGCGAACCTGCGCCGCCTGCCGCTGACCCAGTGGACCTACCGGGTGGCGGGCGTCCGCCGGGCCGAGGAGGGTGGCCGCTCCCGGCTCGAGGCGCACGTACGGCTGCAGTACAGGCTGCGCGGTGACGACCGCGCCCCCGTCACCGCCACAGAAAGGCTCGCCCTCACCGAGCGCGACGGCCGCTGGTACGTCAGCTCCGAACTGCCGCACAGCGATCGGCAGCTGTGGGAGCAGGGGGAGATCACCGTCGTACGCGGCGAGAACAGCATGGTGCTCGGCGTCGGCCGCAGCCGGGACGTGCTGGAGGGGCTCGCGCGGGACGCCGACCGTTCGGTCTCGGCCGTGGACCGCGTCTGGCAGCGGAAGTGGCCTCGACGAGTGGTGGTGGAGGCGCCCGATTCGCTGCGCCGGATGGCACAGTTGCTCGACGCCGACGAGGACACGTACGAGGGCATCGCCGCCGTCACCACGGGCGAGGCAGGAGGCGCTTCGAAGGCGCCCGCGGACCGGATCGTGATCAACCCCCGGGCGTACGGGCTGCTGAGCGAGGAGGGCCGCCAGGTCGTCGTGACCCATGAGACGGTCCACGTCGCCAGCCGCACCCGTACCGGCTCCTCCACCCCGCTGTGGCTCTCGGAGGGCCTGGCCGACTGGATCGGCTACCAGGGCACCGAGCGCACGCCCAAGGAGGCCGCCGCCGAGCTCCTGGGTGCGGTGAAGAAGGGCGAAGCGCCGCGCGAGCTGCCCTCCGACCGTGACTTCCGCTTCGGCAACGACCCGGAGGCGCTGGGACGCGCCTACGAGAGCGGCTGGCTCGCATGCCGCCTCATCGCCGACGAGTGGGGCGACGAGAAGCTGATGAGCTTCTACGAGCGGGTGGGGGAGTCCGGCGGGACCGACACCAAGAGCGTGCTCGCGCGTGCCCTGCGCGACGAGTTGGGGCTGTCCTTGCCCGAGTTCACCCAGCGGTGGCGCTCGTACGTGCGCGACGAACTGTCCTGACGTCCGGCCCCGCCAGTGGTCCGGTCGTACGCCACAGGCGCGCGCACGCCATCAGTGAGGCGGCCACCAGCAGCCCGTTGCGCACGACCATCAAGGCGATGCCCTGCCAGTCGCTGGCGACGACGTGGGCGAAGCCCAGCGGGAACTCCAGCAGTGTCACTCCCGTCGCCACCAGCACCAGGACCGACGGAAGCACCTGACAACTCGCGCTGAGCGTCAGGCACACGGCGGCCAGACCGACGAGCCAGATCATGTACTGGGGGCTGATGACGCGGCTGGTGGTCGTGAAGAGCAGTACGGCCGTCAGCGCGGCGTCCGCCGGGGTGGACGGTGTCCACTCCACGGCGCGCAGCCGCCACATCAGCAGCCAGGCGAAGGCGAGCACCGTGAGGATCAGCGCGGCGTCGCTGACGAGGTTCACCTGGGGCCCGACGAACTCCATCGAGCCGTAGTTGAGCAGCACCTGCCCGTCCCAGCCGAACTGCCGCGCCACGTGGAAGACCAGAGCACCGAGTGACTCCACCTCGGTGCCCCTGCTCTGCTGGAAGCCGAGGAAGGCGAACGCACCGGGCATCGCCGCGGCGAAGCCGCCCATGACGACGGCGCCGGTGATCAGCGCCGTGATCCAGGTCGTGCGCGTACGGCTGCCTCGCGGTGTACCGAGCAGCAGCAGCGCGGGCCACACCTTCAGCATCGCTCCGAACGCGGCCAGCGCACCGGCCGTTCGGGGATGCCGGGCCCCGGCGAACAGGGCTGCGACCGCGACTGCGGTGACCATCAGGTCGTAGCGCGCGTACGCCGTCGGCCCCAGCAGGGCGACTCCCGCGACCCAGCCCCACACGCCGGCGCGGCGCCTGCCCGGACGTGAGGACGCACGGATGAGCAGCGCGAAGGTGAACGCGTCGGCGGCGCACGCCAGGAGGTAGAAGGCGGACGCGTAGTCGAGGAAGGGCAGCAGCGCCGGAGAGAGCACCGCGAGGGCCGCGGCGGGCGGGTACTGCCAGGTGACGTCGTCCTGCGGGAAGGCGCCCGAGGCCAGTACGTCGAACCAGCCCCGGTAGATGACCTTGACGTCGTTGGTGAAGTCCGGGCCGGGCAGCGTGACGACCTTGAAGGCGCACAGCAGCAGGAGAGCGCGGCTGACGGC
>NZ_JACBXA010000455.1 GCF_013870515.1 Streptomyces albidus (ex Kaewkla and Franco 2022)
CCGCGGCCTCGCCGCTGGTGTCGAGCACGACCGGCACGTCGGCGGCGTGCGCCTCGCGGATCAGCTGGGCGTAGGCGCCCACCGGCACCCCCGGCGGGAGGCTGCCGCACAGTGCGACAGCCTCGACGCGGGTGCCCGGGGCAGCTCCGGCGTCCGTGTCCACGGCGGTGCCCTCACCGCGCAGCAGGTTCGCGTAGGTGTCGAGGAAGGCCGCCCATTCGCCGGGCGAGATGTGCGGGCCCGGCTCGTTCAGCTGGGTGGCGTCCCCGCTGGATTCGTCGACCACGCCGACGGTGCGCCGCGTGTTGCCCTCGATCGGCACGAGTGCGTCCGTGATGCCCGACTGCTGTGCGAGCAGTGCGCGGAGTTCGCCGCCCGTGAGGCCGCCGGCGAATCCGGTGGCGACCGTTTCGTGGCCGAGCGCGGCGAGGACCCGTGCCACGTTCAGGCCCTTGCCGCCGGGGCGCTCGGTCACCTCGCGCACCTGGTGAGATCCGTGCACGTCGAGGCGCGGCACCCGGTAGGTCAGGTCGAGTGCGGTGTTGAGCGTGACCGTCAGGATCACCGGAGACCACTCCAGGGGAGGACGGGAGGGGGACGTACGCGGGACGTGCGAGACGACAAGCTAGCGAGCGATCATGCCAGTTGGCAGATGTCGTCGCGACCCCTCCGAGCCGTACACCGCTCATTCGGTACTACCCCAGGTCACCCCACGTCAGGACGTACCACCCACTCGCCCTGCCGCATCACCCCGGCCAGTTCGAAGCCGGCGTCGAGGATCACCAGGTCGGCGTACTTGCCCACCTCCAGCGAGCCCGTACGGTCCCCGACCCCGAGCAGCCGTGCGGGATTCACGGACAGTGCGCGTACGGCGTCCTCGACGGGCAGCCGGTCGACAGTCACCGCGCGCCGGAAGGCGTGGTCCATGGTCAGGGTCGAGCCGGCGATCGAGCCGCCCTCGATCAGCCTGGCCACGCCGTCGCGCACCTCCACCTCCAGGGGGCCCAGGGGATAGCGGCCGTCGCCCATGCCCGCGGCGCCCATCGCGTCGGTGATGAAGGCGACCCGGCCGGCGCCGGCGCTGCCGAACGCCAACTCCAGTACGGCGGGGTGGAGATGGGTGCCGTCGTTGATCAGCTCGACGGTGACCCGCTCGTCCTCCAGCAGTGCGGCGACGGGTCCGGGGGTGCGGTGGTTGAGGCCGGGCATGGCGTTGAAGAGGTGGGTGGCGACGCTCGCGCCCGCCTCGACGGCCTCGACGGTGGCGTCGTAGGTCGAGTCGGTGTGCCCGACGGCGGCGATGACGCCGTTGTCGGTGAGCAACCGTACGGATTCCAGCCCGCCCGGCAGCTCCGGTGCGAGGGTCATCATCCTCGCGCTCCCGCGCGCGGCGTCGACCAGCTTGCGCACCTCGGTGGGGTCGGGGTCGCGCAGCAGTGCCGGATCGTGTGCGCCGCAGCGCTGCGGCGAGATGAACGGACCCTCGAAGTGGACGCCGGCGAGGTCGCCCTGCTCCACCAACTCGCTGAGCGCCCCCGCCTGTTGGGCGAGGTCGCCGAGTTCGCCCGTCACGGTTGAGGCGATCATGGTGGTGGTGCCGTGCCGCCGGTGGGTGTCGATGACCGTGAGGGCCTGCTCCGCCGTGCCAGCGGAGAAGGACGCGCCGCCACCGCCGTGCACGTGCATGTCGACGAAGCCTGGGACGATCCAGTGGCCGCGCAGGTCGAGAGCCGGCGTGTCCTCGGGTGAGTTCTCGACGATCGTGCGGCCCTCGACGGTCAGCGTGCCGCCGTCGTCGATGCCGCCCGGCAGCACCACGCGTGCGCCGGTCAGCACCGTGCGCCTGCTCGGCGGGCCGGACGGTGCCGAGCGCCCCGTCGAACCGGCCGGATTCGTGGGGCTGTTCGGGCCCGTCGGGTTCGTGGGGGTCATCGGCTCGGAACCTCCGCGGTGAGTAGATCCCAGGCGAGGAGTCCCGCGCCCAGGCAGCCTGCGGCGTCCCCGAGGGCCGCCGGGACGATCGTGGGGAGTTGCTGGAAGGTGACCCGCGCACGCACCGCTTCCCGCAGCGGTACGAAGAGGATGTCGCCGGCTTCCGCCAGCCCGCCGCCGATGATCACGGTGCGGGGGTCCAGGAGGGTGAGGGTCGTGACGAGACCCGCGGCCAGGGCGTCCACGGCCTCGCGCCAGATGGCGATGGCGCGGTCGTCATTGGACTCGACCG
>NZ_JACBXA010000456.1 GCF_013870515.1 Streptomyces albidus (ex Kaewkla and Franco 2022)
TGGCTCTGGCGCTGCTGTGCGCAGCGGCGGGCGGAGGCGTCGCGGCACTGCACGCGGCGGATCTGCACAGGGGGCCTGTGCCGCTCCTGGCAGGCCAAGGCGCCTCGGTGACGGTCGACTTGACCGTCACCGGTGACCCGCGCCGCATCCAGGCGCGGGTGCACGGCGCCCAACAGGCCCCGACGGCGCTCCTCTTCAAGGCCGAGGCCACCCGGGTCACGGCGCGCGGCTCCCCGGTGGCCGGCGGTCGAGGCGGGGATCAGCGCTCGCCACTCGTCCAACGTGGCGTCCGTACGCCCGTGCTCGTCATCGTCCAGCAGCCGGGCGGTTCGGCCTCGGCAAGGTGGCTTCGCCTGCTGCCGTCCACCGGGCTGCGCCTCGATGCCCGGCTCCTCACGCCCGCACGGACCGGGCACGGGCAGGACGTCGCCGCCGTCGTCCGGACCCGGGCAGACGGGCCGCCCCGGGTGATCCGTGAGCCGTCGGATCTGCAGCTCATGGCAGGCAGCCTGCGTGCCGGGCTCCGCGAGGCCACCGCGGGCCTGGAGGGGGACGCGCGCGGACTGCTGCCGGGCCTGGTCGTGGGCGACACCTCGAGGCTGCCCGCCGACCTCCAAGCGGCCTTCCGCACCACGGACATGACGCATCTGCTGGCCGTCAGCGGCGCGAACCTCACGATCATGCTCGCCGTGCTCATCGGCCCGCCGGGCAGCGCCCACCTCGCCGAGCGGCGCGGCCTCGCCCCGAGGCTGGCCATTCCGCTTCGCGCCACGGCGGTGCTCGGGGCGCTGCTCACCGTGGCTTTCGTGATCGTCTGCCGTCCCGAACCCAGCGTCATACGGGCAGCCGCTTGCGGCCTGATCACTCTTCTCGCCCTCGTCACCGGACGGAGGCGCTCTCTCCTGCCCGCCCTGGCGGCTGCCGTTCTTCTGCTCGTGCTCCTCGATCCGTGGCTCGCTGTCGACTTCGGTTTCCTGCTCTCCGTGCTCGCCACCGGGGCGCTGCTCACTCTGGCCCCGCGATGGAGCTCAGCCCTGCGTCGCAAGGGTGTGAACGGCCGCCTTGCGGAGGCTCTTGCTGCGGCGGGCGCGGCACAGGCCGCCTGCGCCCCGGTGGTGGCGGTGCTGGCCGCGCATGTGAGCCTCGTCGCCGTACCGTGCAACCTGCTGGCCGAGTTCGCCGTCGCTCCCGCCACGGTGCTGGGGTTCGCGGCCCTCGCGGCCGCGCCGTTGGCGATGCCGGTCGCCAAGGGGGCGGCGTGGCTGGCCGGTTGGCCTGCCGAGGGCATCGCACGTCTCGCCCGCACCGGCGCGGACCTGCCCGGTGCGGAGATCGACTGGCCCGGAAGCTGGAGCGGCGCGTTGCTGCTCGCGCTCATCATCACCACCGCGGTGCTTCTCGGCAGACGGCTTCGGCTGTCGCGTCACCCGTGGCTGTGTGCGGCGTGCGTACTGGTGCTTCTGCTGACGGTGGTCCGCCCCGTGCCGCTGGTCCGCCCGTTCACCGGATGGCCTCCACCCGGGTGGCGTCTTGTCGCGTGCGACGTCGGTCAGGGGGATGCCCTGGCGCTGTCCACCGGCCGGGCCCGTACGGCCGTGGTCGTCGACGCCGGGCCGGATCCGTCAGCGGTCGACAGATGCCTGCGAGCCCTCGGCGTCACGAGCATCCCGCTGCTCGTGCTCACGCATTTCCACGCCGACCATGTCACGGGCCTGCCCGGGGTGTTGAAGGGGCGCAGCGTCGGGGCGATCCAGACCACGCCGCTCGAAGAGCCGCGGGGGCAGGCGGAGTTCGTCCGGCGTACGGCGCGGCAGGCCGGAATCCCTCTCGTCCGTGCCGGGGCGGGTGAGCGGCGCAGCACGGGCGAGCTGTCGTGGCAGGTCCTGTGGCCGTCCCCTGCGGCAGGTGAGCCCCCCGTGCAGGCCGAGGGTGCCAACGACGCCAGCATCACTCTGCTCTTCCGGTCGGGAGGCACGACGTTTCTGCTGCCGGGAGACCTCGAACCGGACGCCCAGCGCGGGCTGTTGACGAGTCTCCCGGGACTGCCGTCGGTGGACGTGCTCAAGGTCGCCCACCACGGCTCCGCCTACCAGTACCCGCCCCTGTTGGCGCGCTTGCGCCCGCGTATCGCGCTGGTCTCCGCGGGAGCAGACAACCCGTACGGGCATCCCGCTCCCCGGACTCTCACCGCGCTGCGCGACGCCGGCGTCCTCGTCCGGC
>NZ_JACBXA010000457.1 GCF_013870515.1 Streptomyces albidus (ex Kaewkla and Franco 2022)
GCGCGTTGGCGAGGTTGACGGCGCTGGGCCGCTCCTCCGGGCGCTTGCGCAGGCAGCTCTCGACCACCGTCCACAGCGGGTCCGGCATGCTCGGCGGGCGCTGCGGCTCCTCGGCGAGGTGGCGGTGCAGCACCTCCAGCGCGGTGCTGCCCGCGAAGGGCGGCCGGCCGGTGGCGAGTTCGTAGAGAAGGATGCCCGCGCCGTAGATGTCGACGGCGGAGGTCTGGGGCCGGCCCTCGGCGGACTCCGGCGCCACGTAGGCGGGAGTGCCGACGAATTCCTGGGTGCGGGTCAGGCCTGGCGAATCGGCCAGCCGCGCGATGCCGAAGTCGGTGAGCATGGGACGCATGCCCTCCGGCCCGTTCGCGAGCAGCACGTTGGCCGGCTTGAGGTCCCGGTGCACGACGCCGTCGGCATGGCTCGCCGCCAGCGCGTCGGCGACCTGGGCCGTCACCAGCGCGGCGGCCACGGGTGAGAACGGGCCGTTCTCGCGCAGGTAGCGCTGCAGGTCCGGCCCGTCGATGAGGTCCATCACGAGGGCGAGCAGATCGCCCTCGACGACGAGGTCCCGGGTGCGGACGATGTTGTGATGCGTCAGACGGAGCAGGACGGAGCGCTCCCGGAGGAAGCGCATGACCACGTCGGGGTCGTTCGCCAGCTCCTCCTTGAGAACCTTGATCGCCACCGTCTCACCGGGCTGACCGGGCACAGCTGCCTCGGCGCCCGCCGTCTCCCGCTGGCTGGCCCGCCACACGGTCCCCGTGGCGCCGCGGCCCAGCGGCTCCTCGAGCAAGTACTTGCTGCCTACCGGCCGCACGTCATGCGCTCCCTGGTGTCGTACTGCAATCCCACCCACAATAATGCCGTCTCGCGAACGGTCGAACGGCGAATGCGAACTGCGGGCTGCTTCGGGGAGGGACGCTTCACGCGACCAGCGCGGTTGCGGCCCGGCGGCGTTCCGCCGGCTCGCCCCTCCTGCCCCGGAGGCCTCCCCCGTCACAGCAAGTGTCACCGCTCCGGCCATGTCTCGGTTCGGCATCGTCTGGCGTCCCGCGACTGGTGAATCAGGCCGTACCTCTTGTCATGGTCAGGCTCGTCGGCCGAGGTCGGTGGACGGTCCGGACACGCCCTCTTGCGCATATGGCCGGAAAATCAAGATCATTGGTCGGCGCGAGCGGAGCGTTTTGTCAGTGGCGGGTGCGAGGATGCACGCGACACCGGCAGCACTGTGCGTGGACGTGCGAGCGCGTCTTGTGTTGTGCCGTGTGTGACATGTGTGCCGTGCGCCAGGAGCACGACGGGGCCGACCACCTCGTCGCGTGCCGGAGCCGGCACACCGGTGGCTGGGACCGGGAGGGCCGATGCAGATCCGGCTGACTGTCACCCTCGGGCCGCGTGGGAGCGGCCAGGGTGCGGGGGGCACGGTGGGCGCGCCGGGCACGGCACCGTCGTGCGACGTCGTGGTCACGGCTCCGTCCGGCACCCCGCTGTCCGCGGTGACGGTCGCGCTGGTCTCGACGGCCGCCTCGGCCGCGGGTGCGCACGGTGCGGGTGGCGGCCCTTCGGGCGGTGCCGACTCCTCAGCTTCCTCCGCTTCTTCCGCCGACTCCTCAGCCGCGGTGTACGTGGGGACGGAGCGCCTCGATCCCCACCGCCAGATGCTGGGCGAGCCCCCGCTGCTCGACGGCGCCGTCGTCTCGCTGCACGGCCCCGTCCTCCCCGCGACGACCCCCGCCCTCGCCGCGTACGGCTCGGCGAAGGCCCGTCTGCATGTGATCGCCGGCCCGGACGCAGGCGGCATACACCTCCTGCAGGGCGGCAAGATCCACCTCGGCCGCTCGGCGGAGACGGACGTCCCGCTCGACGACCCGGACGTCTCCCGGCTGCACTGCGCGGTGACCGTCTCCGACGGCGGAGCGGTCACCGTCACCGACCTGGACTCCACCAACGGCACCTCGCTGGACGGAGCGCGCGTCGGGCGGCAGCCCGTCCTCTTCCGTCCGGGCTCGACGCTGCGGGTCGGAGAGTCGGCCCTGCGTGTGGAGATCTCGTCGCCGGACGAGGCGCTCCCGTCCCCGTACGCACCCGGGGAGTCGGGCGCGGGTCATCCGACGCCGGCCTCCGGCGCCGTACGGGCCTCGGTGCCCGAATCGCTGCCCACCCTGCCCGACGGCAACGGACAGCTGCGTCTGACAGCGGGGCCG
>NZ_JACBXA010000458.1 GCF_013870515.1 Streptomyces albidus (ex Kaewkla and Franco 2022)
AGTACCGTGCCAGCCGGGGCTCCCGGCACCCCGCCCCTCTCCCCCGGCACCCGGGCGCCCGCCCCAGCTCTCGCCGCTGTTGGGATAGACGACGACAGGCTTGCCCGTCACGGCTGCCGCCACCTCGATCGCCTCGTCCACGTCCTCCGCGGCGCAGCAGTTGACGCCCACGGCGAGAACCTGATCGTTCCCGCTCGCCACCTCGAAGGCCTCGGCCAGCGGCTGCCCGGCCCGCGTGCGCCCGCCCGCCACGGTGCAGCTCAGCCACACCGGGACGCCGCAGCCCCGCACGGCCTGCATCAGCGCCTCCGCCTCGTCCACGTCGGGCACCGTCTCCAGGGCCAGCACGTCGGGCTCCGCCTCGACCAGCGCCTCGACGCGCGGCCGGTGGAAGGCGGCGAGCGCATGCACGCTCAGCCCGTACCGGCCGCGGTACTCGCCGCCGTCCGCCTGGACGGCTCCGCTCCTTCGGTGCCGCCCGCAAGAAGGCGGGGATCGTCGGCGTACGCAGGCACTTGAGGACCTTCCAGATGTCGCGGCCCACAACTCTGCGGTCCGGTAGGCACTCGTGTGGTGCCCGCCGGACCGAGAAGGAATGGTGAGGTGGCCCTAACCTACGTGCGCACAATGCCCATTGATCGCGATCGGGACCCGGTTCGCCCGAAGGGGTGATGGGGGTGGGGTGGTGGTCCGGGGTCCGCTGGTGGGCGCCTTGGTCCGGGGTGGTGCGGGCTGGTGGGTTGCTGGTGGTGGGTTGGGGTGGGGGGTGGGGTCGGTTGTTTCGTCGGGGTGCTGGTTGGTGGGCCGGTGGTGGTTGTCGGTGGTGGGGGTGGCCTGGCTGGCTACGGGGGGAGCGGTGGGGGGTTGTGGTGGGTGGAGAGGAGGTGCGGGTGTGGGCGGTGGCGGGTGTTCACACCTCGGAGCAGGCGTCACCGGTCTACGGCCTTGCGGGGTGTGTGGGCGTGCCCTGTCGGGCTGCTGCCGCGCGGCGGTGCCGGAGTGTGTTCCGTGCCAGGTGCGTGGAGGCGAAGCGTCCGGCTGCCACGCCGCGGGGGTCACCTGGTGAAGGTGGAGTTCCCGGTTCCGGGCGGGTGGCCACATTCGAGTGAAAAGCGGCTTTGAGCTGGGGTTTTGGTGTTGCGTTCGAGAGAATGGAGGGGTGGCGAAGTCCCGTTGTAAGGGCGGGAGATGAGCCAGATGAACGGGGGTGAGAGATCAATGAGCACGCAGGGACACACATCGCATCCGGGGACGCCGGATGAGTGGGCGTCGTATCTGGCCGAGGCCGTTCCGGGCCCGGAGACTGCGGTGGTGCTGGATGTGCTGGACGCGGAGAAGCTGTCCCACGCGGGTCGTGTCGACGCGCTGAAGGCCTTGGAGCGGCACGCCTCCTGGGTCCACGCTCGGCAGGCACAGGTGCTGGCCGCTCTGCACTCCGATGCCGAAGAGGGGCTGCGCGCAAGGTGGAACCGGGATGTGGCCGGGGAATGGGACTTCGCGGCGGAGGAAGTCGCCTGTGCGCTGAAGATCTCGGGTGCGACGGCGGAGGGCCGTCTCCACGTGGCACGGGAGTTGGACGCTCGTCTTCCCACCACGATGGGGCTGCTGGAGGCCGGTGAGATCTCCTGGATGCAGGCCAAGGCCGTGGTCGAGGTCACCGACATCCTGGACCCGTTGCTCGCTGTTCAGGTCGAGGCCGAAGTGGCGCCGCGAATGGCGTCGTTGGCGTGCGGCCAGACGCGCAGGGCGCTGCACCGGTCGGTCGCCCGGCTGGACCCTGACGGCGTGGAGCTTCGGCACCAGGACCGCAAGCGGGAGCGGGAGATCACCCACCGTGAGATCGGGGACGGCATGGCTCATTGGGGCGCCTGTCTCCCCGCCGACCAGGCGGCGCAACTCGACCAGGCCGTCGACGCCCACGCCCGAACGCTTCTCGAGAGCAGCGAAGGCGTGGACGCCGAGGAATGGACGTTGGCACAGCGGCGAGTTGACGCCCTGTTCGACCTCGTCGTGAACCGTCCTGCCGGCGTGGGGCCTTCAGGTGGCCGTTCGGCGGCGATCGTGCAGGTGACCGTCCCGATGGATTCCCTGCTCGGCATCGAGGAGGAGCCGGGACAGTTGAAGGGCTACGGCCCGATCACAGCGTCACAAGCCCGCCGCCTCGCCTTTG
>NZ_JACBXA010000459.1 GCF_013870515.1 Streptomyces albidus (ex Kaewkla and Franco 2022)
GCTCCCGCCGGCCCGCCCTCCGATGTCTTCTCCGGGTCGGTCATCGCGGCCCGCTCCCCCGCCGATTCGTGCAGCACACTGGTCCCACTCCTCAGTCCGTTCCGCTGATGACCCGCACATGGCCCTGCTTGGGGGGCTGAAGGCGTTCCGGGTCGAAGGCGAGGACGAGCGGGTCCTCCTCGCCGCCGACAGGCAGATATCCGGCGAACCGGAGCGTGACCAGCATGTTGCGGTTGGCTTCGGTGGGCACGAAGTGCGCGATGGGACGCCGCCCGTCCGCCAGCGCCTCGCGGACCAGGTGGTCCAGGAGCACGGTGCCCGCCCCGCGGGAGGCGACACGGCACGACATGAGCATCAGCCGCAACACCGAGTCGTTCGCGGTGAGTTCCGTGACGGCGAGCCCGATGATCCCGTAGTCGCCGAACCGGTCGCGCAGCGCTGCCACCTGCACCAGGTGGTCCGGTGAGGACCGCAACCGCCGCAGCTCGTCGGCGTCGTAGGTCAGGCCGGTGCTGTTGAGCTGGTGTGTCCGTACGGTCAACTCGCTGGCGCGGGTGAGGTCTTCGTCGGTGGCCGTGCGGACCGTCATGACGAGGCCGAGCGAGGCAAGGAAGCCGTGCCGGTCCCCGTCGAACTCCTCCTCGGCCACCTGCCGTCGGCGCTCGGTCCGGTACAGATGCCGGCGCCTGCCCGCCTCCTCGGTGACGAACTCCGGCTGGAACTCCGGGAGATCGGGGATCCCGCCCACCTGGTCGGCCGCGTAGCAGCGGACCATGGGGAGCACGCTCTCGACCTCGGCGCGCTCGACGGGGTCGTTGTCGATGAACGCCAGGGTGTCGAGGCCGATGTTGAGCCCCTCGGCGATCCGGCGTACGGCGGCGGACTTGGACCCCCAGCCGACCTGGACGTCGCAGAACCACTCCTCCAGGCCGCGCTCGTCGAGATGGCGGGAGGTGATGGCGAACTCGCCGCGGCTGGCGGCGGCGTGCAGGATCCCCCGCTCGTCCAGGGCCCGGAGCGTCTTGAGCGCGGCGGGGAAGGGCACCGGATCGTCGCCCTCCAGCACCACCCCGTCCCACAGCGTGTCGTCCAGGTCCCACACGAGGCACTTGACGACCGGTGCGTCCCGCGGGCCGCCCGTCATGCCCGCACCTCGTCGACCCGCGCGGCGGGAACGGCCGCATGACGGCGCAACAGCTGCTCGGCGATGTGTACTTCGGCCACCTGCTGCGCTCCTTCGATGATCTCCATGACCTTCGCGTCACGGAAGTGGCGCCCCGACCGGCTGTCCGGATCGCAGCCGGCCGAACCGAGGATCTGAACCGCGTCCCTGCTCGCGGAGGCGGCTGCGCCCGCGGCCGCGTACTTGGCGACGATCGTCTCCGTCACGCCGCGCTGCGCTCCCCTGGAGCGGAACTTGGCGGCACGTCCGGCGAGTTCACGCGCGCCTGCGGTCTCCACCGCGATCCTTGCGAGCATCGAGCGGACCGACTGGTGGTCGAAGAGCGCCACACCGTCCTGCATCCGGGAGGCGGCGTGGGAGGTCGCGTCCTCCACGCAGGCCTCCGCCATGCCGACGCACCCCCAGGCGACGGTGAACCGGCCGTGGTCCAGGGCGGTCGCCGCGACGTGGGAGAGTCCCAGTCCTGCGGGAGCGACGAGGTCGGCCCGCGGCACCCGTACGTCCTCGAACCCGATGTGCGCGATCTGCGCGGCGCGCATGCCGAGTTGGCCGCCGACCGGCTCCCTGCTCACCCCTTCGCGGTCCGCTTCCACGAGCACCGCGGCGGGCTTGCCGTCGACCTTGCCGAGCACGAGGAAGACCTGTGCGACCTGTCCGAAGGTGATCCACCTCTTGCGGCCGGTGACGGTGACGTGCTCGCCGTCACCGGAGTCCTCGATGCGGGTGCCGACCGCGGACAGGGCGCTGCCCGCCGCCTCCTCGGTCGCGGCGAAGCCGGCGATGAGCTCGCCGCTCGCCAGCTTCGGCAGCCAGCGCGCCCGCTGCTCCCGCGTTCCCCAGCGGTTCAGCGCGGCGGCGACCATGCCCTGCACCGTCACGAGCCCGCGCAGGGCACTGCACACCCCGCCCAAGTGCGCGCAGACCTCGCCCAGTTCGAGCGCGGTGATGCCCGAGCCGCCGTACTCTCCGGGCAGGTCGGGCGCC
>NZ_JACBXA010000046.1 GCF_013870515.1 Streptomyces albidus (ex Kaewkla and Franco 2022)
GACCACACGGTCCAGGTGGGCTGCGCACGCCTTCCCCCGATCCCCCGCCAGGACGCCTCCCTGCGCACGCGCACACGCGTCACGCAGGCGGCTTCCGCGGTGCTCCGTCACCCCGTGGCCGCACCCGTACTGCTCGCCACCGTCCTGCACTTGGTCTGGCTGTGGCTCCTTGCCAGCGGCGGCGGAGACCTTGCCGCGCAGGACGCCTGGGCGGAGTTCGTCGAGCAGCACCCCGACTCGGCCTACAACCTCGCCTGGTACGGCGGGCTGCACCCCTTCTCGTACAGCGTGCTCTCGCCCTATCTGATGGCGGCGCTCGGCGTCCGCACCACGCTGATCCTGGCCGGGGTCCTCTCCTCGGCGCTGCTCGCCCTGATACTCCGCCGAGTGCTGAGCAAGCCCCTTCTGCCTGCTCTCTGGGGCGCCTTCTCCTTCACCTGCAACGCCGCTTCGGGCCGTGTCACCTTCGCTCTGGGTGTGCTCTTCGCGCTCGGCGCGGTCGCCATG
This sequence comes from Streptomyces albidus (ex Kaewkla and Franco 2022), assembly GCF_013870515.1. Classification (GTDB taxonomy): domain Bacteria; phylum Actinomycetota; class Actinomycetes; order Streptomycetales; family Streptomycetaceae; genus Streptomyces; species Streptomyces albidus. The sequence continues at coordinate 508 of NZ_JACBXA010000046.1, forward strand.
GTGTGGGCCTGGCCCCGGCGTTGGTGGCGCAGCACCGGCAAGGGCCGGTACGCACGGGGGGCTGCCGCCGCCGTGCTGGCGGCCCTGGCGACGACGGGGAGCCCCGTCGCGGGGCTGTTCCTCGAGGTGGTCGCGGCCGCCCTCTTCCTGGACCGCCGCCGGCAGGCCGCGTACTCACTGGCCGTCACGCCACCGGTCGTCGTGATCGTCTCGGCGGTCTTCTTCCCCTTCGAGGGCGTGCAGCCGATCCCGTGGTGGTCGGCGCTCTTCCCGCTCCTTGGAGCGGTGGCGGCGCTGCTGTTCGTGCCGCGTTCGTGGCGCACGGTGCGGCTGGGTGCGCTGGTGTACGCGATCGGTGTCGCGCTCACATGGCTGATCCCCTCGCAGGTCGGGTCGAACGTGGAGCGCCTCAGCCTGCTGTTCGGCGTGGTGATCCTGCTGGCGGCGGCTCCGCTGGTGGTCGGTGACTGGCGGTCGCGGCGGGGCGTGGCGATGGTGGTCGCCCTCGTCGTGGCGGTCGGCTGGCAGATCGCCAAGCCCTCCTACGACGTCTTCGCGACGACCCCCGACCACACGTGGGGCCGTGAACTGACCCCGCTGGTGCAGCAGCTCAAGCGCGTCGACGCCGTGCGCGGCCGCGTCGAGGTGGTGCCCGTACGCAGCCATCGGGAGGCCTCCGCCCTCGCGCCGTACGTCAATCTCGCCCGCGGCTGGAACAGGCAGGCCGACACCGACCGCAATCCCGTCTTCTACGAGAACGGCGGCCTGGACCCGGACAGCTATCACGCGTGGCTGCGTCGCTGGGCGGTGCACTACGTGGTGCTGCCCTCCTCCTCTCCGCCGGACGGCGCCGCCAAGGAGGAGGCCGAGATCGTCAGGGCGGGACAGCCCTATCTGGAGGAGATCTGGAGCGACGAGAACTGGCGGCTCTACCGCGTCGCCGATCCGCTGCCGCTGGCAGAGCCGCCTGCGAGCGTGGAGCACGCGGGGGCGGGCGAGGTGAAGGTGCGGGTGCGTGAGAGTGGCGCCGTGCTGGTACGCGTCCCGTGGTCGCCGTGGCTGGGCCTGGTCGACAGGGAGGGGCAGCGCATCGAAGCGCCGGAGCCCGGGGCTCAGAACGTGTACGGCTGCCTGCGGAAGGCCGCTCCGACCGTCGGCGGTCCGCCCGCGCCGGGCGAGAAGGACCCGGTGATGGACACCTGGACCCTGCTGGAGGCCCCCCGCCCGGGTACGTACCGGCTCGCCGCGCCCTACAAGCTGCCGCGCGGGACGCTGTGCCCGGACGGGAACCGGCGGTCCGCACCGCCGAAGAGCTGACGTCAGCTGCCGCTGCCGTAGGGCCGCGTGATGATCTCCAGGACGTGCCCGTCGGGGTCTGCCCAGTAGACGCCGCGGCCGCCGTCGTGGTGGTTGATCTCGCCGGGGTGCTTCCGGCCGGGGTCCGCGTAGTAGGCGAGCCCTGCCGCGCCGATGCGGGCGAAGATCTCGTCGAATTCCTGCTCGGAGACGAGGAAGGCGTAGTGCTGCGGCGTGACGGGTTCGGCTCCGGCGTCGATGTAGTCGAGAGTGACGTCGTTGGCGGCGGCGACGGGAAGGAACGGGCCGAACTGCGGCTGCACTTCGAGACCGAGCAGCCCGGCGAGGAATTCGGCGGACGCCTTCTTGTCGGTGGCGTACACGATCGTGTGGTTGAGCTGCACGGACATGAGTCTGTCTCCCTCAAGCGCTCGCGGTGCGGGGCGCCCGGCCCTTCCGGGTTCGGGGTGCCCGCTCTTCCAGCCGTTCCGGTTCATTCCAACCCCGGGCCCGGGCTGCGAATTTCGCGGCGCTGTTCCGTCATTGGACGTAGGCCCGGGGACCGAGGCGGGGGAGGGGGATGCCCCGGCCCCGGGCGTACGCCGTTCTCACAGCTCCGTGATCACACGGGCTGCGTCTGGTTGCTCATCCGCGGCAGGAGCGGCACGAGGGTGTCCCAGCGCTGCATCTCGCAGCCGTTCTCGCGGTTGAAGCTGGCGTTCACGGGCCGTCCGGCCCACCGTCCGTGTACGTGGGCGCTGACGGGGCCGCCGTACTGCATCGTGCAGCGGGTGCCCGTCCTGACGGGCGCGAAGGGCTCCTTGCCCCATGTCGTCAGCTCGTCGAGCCCGTCGCACGCCTCCTCGGCGTCGGGGTGGTCGCCACTGGCCGGGTGGCAGTACAGCTCGTACGTGTCGTCGACCCCGGCGCGGCCCGAGTCGGCGACGGTGACGGTGAGATGGTCGGCGGGCCGGTACTCCACGGGGGCGAGACCGCTCCCGGCGAACGCCTGTGGGGTGACGGTCAGGGCGGAGACGAGAGCGGTTGCGGTGACGGCGAGGCGACGGATCTGCATCGGACACTCCCTGGGCGCTGGACTGCGGGCGGGTGCGGAGAGGATGAGGTGGCAAGGGAAAGCGGCGCGGGAACGTGAAGGCGCGCAGTAGTCAGCCTCTTCGCCCGCCAACGCCCGATGCGGGGTGTGCGTCGCGTGCCGGACCCCAGGTTGACTCGATCGAGTTACGCGGCCGGGTCAGCCGGGGGCTGCGGCTCGTCGAGGGGGCTTGCCGCGTCGGGAGCCGCCAGGAGGCGCCGGCGCCCGCGCGGGGTGCCGGGGACGGTCCTGCCCTGGCGGCTCCATTCGTTCGCGAGCCCGGTGTAGATCGGCTCCAGCCAGTAGGCGCCGGTCAGTTCGGCGAACTGCGTCGCCGGTTCGGCGAGTCCGTCGCGCTGGGCGCCGCGGAGAAGGATGAATGACGTGTTTCCCATGACGGGGCAACAGCGTCCGGTGAACGCGGGACACCGTCGGGGGCTTCGCTTCACCGCGACGAGATTCCGCGTTCGATCACGCGTTGGTCACGTCGGTCCGCGCCGGGTACGTGTGTTCGAGTGCGAGGAGGGCCGCAGTCCGTGTCGGGACGGCCTGACGGTCACTCCGCCGGCAGGACCGAGGAGACCACCGCCTCGACGAGCCTCTCCGTCTCCTCCTCGGAGAACATCTCGGGCAGCGTGAGGTGCTCCAGCAGCACGCCTGTCATGGCGAGGTAGAGGACGAGCACGGTGTCCGCGTCGCCGGGCATCCCGGAGTCGAGATGGAAGCTCAGATTCTCCTCGAACTCGGCGCGGACGGCACGTGTGAGCTCGCGTTGCAGTGCCGGCCGCCGGGTGGCTTCGAGGCGCAGCTCCAGCATGGCCAGGTAGCCCGTGCGCTCCCGGGTCATGCGGCGCATCAGCCAGCGGAGCAGTTCCGCGACGAGTTCGCGTGAGGGCGCGGCGGAGCCGATCACCTCGGTGACATCGGCGGGGTCGGGCGCCATGCGCAGATGGATGCGGCCGCCGGCCTGCGTGAACAGATCGTCCCTGCTGGTGAAGTAGTTGGAGGCCGTGCCGGTGGGGACGCCCGCCTGGGCGTCGACGGCGCGGAAGGTGAGCCCGCGCGCCCCGTCGCGAGCCAGCACCTCGATGGCGGCGTCGACGAGGGCCGTCCTGCGCTCCGGGTTCCTGACCATCCGTTCCCCCTCCGACTCCACTGCGGGAAAAACGCCTTGCGCAACCACTACACATGAAGCACTCTACCTGAAGTGGTTGTGCTGGCGAGGTCGCGGAAACCACTCACCGCCACGACGAGGGGATCACATGCGAAAGCTGACCTATTTCATCGCCGCATCCATCGACGGCTTCATCGGAGCCCCGGGAGGGGACGGGCAGTTCTTCACCAAGTACGTGGACGAGGAGTTCTTCGAGTTCCTCAAGGAGGAGTTCCCCGAGACCCTGCCGACACCGGGGCGTCAGGCCCTGGGCATCGACGACCTGGAGCACAAGGAGTTCGACACGATCATCCAGGGCAGGGCGAGCTACGACGTCGCGCTGGACATCGACGTCACCAGCCCGTACGCACACCTGCGCCAGTACGTGGCGTCGCGCAGCATCGAGAAGTCGCCCGACCCGGCCGTGGAGATCATCTCCGAGGACCTGACCGGGAGGGTCCGCGCGCTCAAGCAGGAGGACGGGCTGGGGATCTACCTGTGCGGAGGATCGAAGATCGCGGGTGAACTGATCGACGAGATCGACGAGTTGATCATCAAGACCTATCCGCTCGTCCTCGGGTCGGGGTTGCCGATGTTCTCCTCGGAGTTCCGCTTCACCGAGTTCGCGCTGGAGTCCGTCCGTCCGTTCGGCAACGGCGCGGTGGTGTGCCGGTACAGCCGGGAGAGGTGAGCCCGCCCGGCAGGGGCGTCACTGGATCTGGCGGCGGACCAGTTCGTGGAACGGACCGTCGGTGTCCGCCAGCAACTCCTGTGGCGTCCCCTGCTGCACGACCTGTCCCTGTGACATCACCAGCACCCTGTCGGCGTCCATGACGGTGGACAGCCGGTGTGCGATGACGATGCGCGTCGCCTGCAGCTTGCGGGTGCTCTCGGTGACGATGCGCTGGGTCTCGTTGTCCAGCGCGCTGGTCGCCTCGTCGAAGTAGAGGATGCGGGGGCGCCGGATGAGGGCCTGGGCGATCATCAGACGCTGCCGCTGGCCGCCGGAGACGGCGGCACCTCCGTCGGAGAGGATGGTGTGCATCCCCATCGGCATGCGCTTGATGTCCTCGGCGAGGCCCGCCATTTCGGCCGCCTCCCAGGCCTCTTCGTGCGAGAAGATCTCGGCGCCGCAGATGGAGTCGAGGATCGAGCCGACGAACGGCTGTGCGTTCTGCAGCACGACCCCGCACTGTCGGCGCACCGCCGACTGGTCGAGGGCCGCCAGGTCCTGCCCGTCGTAGAGGACGGTGCCGGAGACGGGCTTGTCGAAGCCGATGAGAAGCCTCAGCAGGGTCGACTTGCCGCAGCCGCTCGCCCCGACGATCGCCACGAACTCGCCCGGCTCCACACGGAAGGAGACGTCGTCGAGTGTCAGCGGGCCGTCGTCGCTGTACCTGAAGGAGAGCTGCCGGGCCTCGATCCCGCCGGACAGCGCACCGGGCAGCGCGCTTCCTCCGCGCACCTCGGTCGGCTCGTGGAGCACCGGCTTGACCTTCTCGAACATCGGCAGCGCGGACGCGGCCGAGATGAGCGAGTTCGTCAGCTGGGTCACCGAGGTGAGCATCATCGTCACCGCGGTGTTGAACGTGAGGAAGCCCGCCGCGGACAGGGTTCCGCGAGCCGGACCCGCCAGCAGCATGAACATGATGAGGGAACAGAGCGGCAGATAGACCGAGTTGAGGACCGTCGTCCAGTTCTTGATCCGGCCGACCCGCTGCTGGAGCTCGCGGCTGCGGGCGAACTCCCGTGCCCACGCCGCGTACGCGAAGCTCTCCGCCGCCGCCACGCGCAGCTTCGGCAGACCGCGAAGGGTCTGGAACGCCTGGTTGTTGAGCTTGTTGTTCAGGTCGATCAGCCGGCTCTGCCAGCGCAGCTGCCAGACGCCCATGCCGATGAAGGCGCCCGCGATGACGACCAGAAGGCCGAGCGCCACGAGCGTCAGCGGGATGCTGTAGAAGAGCAGCAGCACCAGGTTCATCGCGCCGATGGTGCAGGCCTGCACCGCGACCGGCCCGACCCCGGACAGCACGCGCCGCATCGTGCTGATTCCCATGGCGGCGCTGGCCAGTTCGCCGGTCGAGCGTTCGGCGAAGAACTTCGTCGGCAGCCGCAGCAGCCGGTCCCAGACGGCTGGTTGCAGCGCGCTCTCGACGCGCCCCTCCACGCGCAGGATGGAGATGTTCTGCAGCAGCATGAACGCCGCGGTGACGACGCTGCTGAGCACGATCGCCAGCGAGACCTGCGTGATGAGGCTGGTCTCCGCGTTCGGCACGTACACACCCAGCACCTGGCCGGTGGCGATGGGCACGAGCGCGCCGAGCCCGACGGCCACCAGGCCGCCGAGGACCAGGTTGCGCACGTCCATGCGTGTTCCGCGCAGGCAGAAGCGCAGCAACTGCCAAGCGGTCATGGGCTCTTCGGGCAGCGGACGGTAGAACATCACGGCCCGCGGCTCGAGTTCGCCCGCACTCTTGCTGCTGAGCCTGGTGCGCCTGCCGGCGGAGTCCACCGCCTCGTACCTGCCACGCCGCCACAGCAGAGCGACCGGCGTTCCGGACCCCTCACGGTGACCCACGAGAGGGCCGGTGTTGTCGCGCCACCAGCGGCCCTCCAGCTTGACCACGCGCGTACGGACGCGGGAGCTGAGCGCGATGCGCTCGACCGGGTTCGTACGGTCGCCCAGCGAGCTGCTCTCCTCGGGCGCCTCGAGCGTGATTCCCGCGTCCTCGGCGGCCATGCGGGCGACGGCGAGCGTGGCGTCGTCGGTGGCTCGCGAAGCGGCCGAAGCACCCTTGCCCGTGGTGTTGATGGAGGCCAGCAGCGCCTGGTCCGCCTGGGCCCGTACGGCCTCACCGGCTTCGATGCCCGCAGCCGTACGGTCCTCGTGGGCGCGCTCCAGACGTTCGATCCAGCGGTCCAGGGCGGACAGCAGCCGGAACTGCTGATTGACCATGCGCTGCCACATCGCGCCGTCGACGAGCAGCTGGGACGCGGCCTCGGGGCTGTACTCGACGCCGTACTGGACGCTCCCGGGATCGACCGGCATCCACATGATGTCGTCGTCGTCCGGGGCGAACTGCGCGCCAGCGCCCTGGTGGGCCATCGCGTCCGGCGTCACCTCGCCGTCCAGGGGCGCCTCGAAGAGGACGCGCAGGCTGCGGCCGATTCCGAGGGCGAAGGCGGTGTCGAGCGGGGTGTGGACGGCGGCTGCCGCACCCGTACCGGGGTCGGTGTTCCAGCCGTGGCCCCCGTTCCACGCGGGGTCCGAGGTGCCGTACGCGTCCGTGTAGTCGGGCATGAAGAGCTCGCGCAGCTCGATGCGCCGCAGCGCGCACTCCCGCAGCGGCCTGCCCGTCAGGGTGTGCTGGGGCCCCTGGACCGGGCCGAGGACGAGGGTCCCCGGTTCGAGGCGTCCCAGGAAGTGCCAGTGGCCCTGCTGGGCGGCGTCCACGGCGAAGAGGTCCATCGCGCCGGCCGTCACGAGCCAGAGCACGTGCGGACCCTCCAGCGGCATGCTGCGTCCGCTCACGCAGTCGACCTCGTCGCCGAGGGCGCCGAAGGCGGCGACCACCGGATCGTGGACGGCCGGGCCGGGGGCCGCGCCGGCGGGGGGCTCCTGGAACGCGTCGGCGTTCGCGTCGTGGGCGCCTTCGCGGGGGCCGGGTGTGGCGGGCGGTGCGGGCGCGGTGGGTGCTGCCTCGCCGTAAGTGCTGTTGCTGTAGCCGTCGTTGCCGTACGGCGCCGTGCGGTAGGAACCGCTGTCGTAGCCGGTCTCGTGCGAACCGGTGTCGTACGGGCGGGTCTCGTGCGAACCGGTGTCGTGCGGGCCGGTCTCCTGTGGACCCGGGCCGTTCGGGCCGACGCCGTACGGGGACGGCTCGTACCCGGCCCTCTCGTACGAGCCCGTGCCGTACCCGGTGCCCTGCTGCCCCTTGGAGCCGTCGCCGGATGCCACGTCAGTGCTCCTTGACCAGCTCGGCGTACTGCCCGGCCGCGGCGACGAGTTCGTCGTGCCGCCCGCGCTCGACGACCGTCCCGTGGTCCAGCACGACGATCTCGTCGCTGTCCCGTACGGTGCTCAGCCGGTGGGCGATGACGACGCAGGCGCAGCCGCGGCGCCGCAGGTTGTCGATGATGACCTGCTCGGTCTGCGCGTCCAGGGCGCTGGTCACCTCGTCCAGGACGAGGATGCTGGGCCGGCGGACCAACGCCCGTGCGATCTCGAGGCGTTGACGCTGCCCGCCGGAGAGGTTGCGTCCGTCCTGCTCGACACGGCTGTGGATCCCGCCCGAACGGTGCGCGAAGTCGTCGAGCACGGCGGCGTCCCGCAGGGCCGTGGTGACGGCCTCGTCCGAGATCGAGGGGTCCCACAGCGCGACGTTGTCGCGGACGGTTCCTTCGAAGAGGAAGACGTCCTGGTCGACGAAGGAGACCGACGCGGCGAGTGCGCTGCGGGAGATGTCCTCCAGCCGCTCCCCGTCGATCCGGATCACTCCCTCCCAGGGACTGTAGAGACCTGAAATGAGCCTGGAGACGGTGGACTTGCCGCTCCCGGAGCCACCGACGAGCGCTACCTGCCTGCCCGGTCCCACCGACAGCGAGAACTCGGTGAGCAGCGGCTTGTCGAGCGGGCTGTATCCGAAGGTGATGTTCTCCAGCGAGACGTGGCCCTTGAGCCGGCGCGTGCTCGCGGCGGGCTCACGCCGCGAATACAGCGTGTCCACGGGGAAGTTCTCCACGTCCTTCAGCCTGGCCACGTCCGCGGCGAAGTCCTGGATGCGCCCCGCGACACCGTTGAGCCGCGTGATGGGTGCGGTGAAGCGTGTCACCAGCGCCTGGAAGGCCACCAGCAGACCGATCGAGATGTGGCCCTCGACCGCCCGCATGCCGCCGATGAGAAGGATCATCGCGCTGTTGAGCGTCGCGAGGGTGGGAGCGACGACGGCCAGGGCGGCGGAGGGCACCCCGAGCTTCTGCTGCTCCTCCAGGGTGGTGGCGTGCTGCCCAGCCCAGCGGCGGAAGTAGCCGTTCTCGCCGCCGGTGGCCTTCATCGTCTCGATCAACTGGAGGCCGGTGTAGGAGGTGTTGGTCAGCCGTGCGCTGTCAGCCCGCAGCTTCTGGGTGCCCGTGGCGCGCAGCCGGATGACCACGCGCATGGCCACCACGTTCAGCAGGGCGATCAGCACACCGATCAGGGTCAGTTGAGGGTCGTACGTCCACAGGAGCACCGCGTAGAGGATGACGACGATGGCGTCCACGCCCGCGGCGGCCAGGTCGCGGGCGAGGGTCTCGGAGACGGTGTCGTTGGACTGGAGGCGCTGCACGAGGTCGGCCGGGCTGCGCTGGGCGAAGAACGTGACGGGCAGTCTGAGCAGGTGCCGGAAGAAACGGGCGCTGCTGAGAGTGGAGGAGATGATGCGTCCACGCAGCAGGTTCGCCTGCTGAAGGGCCGTCAGGGCAGCGGTGAGCACCACCATGGCGCCCATCGAGGCGAACAGCACGCCCAGCAGCGAGGTCTGGTTCCCGATCAGGAACATGTCGATGTACGTACGGCTCAGCGCCGGTACGGCCGCCCCCACCGCGACGAGCAGGAGGCTTGCCAGCAGCGCGGCCAGCATCGTGCCCGTGGTGCCGCGCAGCCGGGTCGGCATGGCGCCCATGAAGCCCGGGCGCTTGCCGCCGCGGCGGAAGCCGTCGCCCGGTTCGAAGGTGAGGACGACACCGGTGAAGCTGGTGTCGAAGTCCTCCATCGCGACGAACCGGCGCCCCTTGTCGGGGTCGTTGATGAACACGCCGCGGCGGCCGAGGCGCCGTCCCATGCCCTCGTAGACCACGTAGTGGTTGAACTCCCAGAACAGCACGGCCGGAGCCGGGACATCGGCCAGCGCGGCCGGTTCCATCTGCATGCCCTTGGCCGTCAGCCCGTAGGTGCGGGCCGCCTTGAGCAGGTTGCTGGCGCGTGAGCCGTCGCGGGAGACACCGCAGGCGATGCGCAGCTCTTCGAGGGGGACGTGGCGCCCCCAGTGGCCCAGGACCATCGCGAGGGCGGCGGCGCCGCACTCCACGGCCTCCATCTGGAGCACGGTGGGGGTGCGGATGGTCTTGTACTTGGGCTTCGGCATCGGCTGGTGCGCCGGCTTCGCCGCGTCGTCGGCACGGCGGCGCCCGCCGCTCCTGCCGTTCGGACGGTGCTTTCCCCGTCCCGGGGGCGGCAGTTCGGGCGGCTGCGTCGTCGTGGAGTCCTGCTGGGCGGTCACGGGAGCAGCCAATCGACCGGGCGCTCGGAGGGCTGGTGTATCGCGCCGTCGGTCATCGTCATGGAGTCCAGCCGGTACGGCGGCCCGTCCTCCGAGGACCATCTGTAGCCGGACTTGGTCGAGGACGAGGGCTCCAGCTGCACCAGGACCGCCACCGGCTGGCCCTCCTTGGAGAACTGCGCGGCGAGTTGGCCGTTGCCGAGGAACCCGGAGATCTGCTGACGCGTCTGCGGTGCCCTGCCGACAGCCTTCACACGGCCCCGCAGCACGCCGTACTGCTCGGTGGGCGCGGACTGCACCGTCAGATCGACCGAGGCGCCCGGCCGCACTGTCGACCCGCTGCTGCCCGGCACGTACAGCATGGCCACAAGCGGCTCGTCGGTCTTCTCGAGCCGTTCGACCGTCGCGACGTCCTTGCCGGTCGTGACGACGGAGCCGATCTTGGCGGTCAGGGTGGTCACCCGCCCCGGCGCCACGGTCCGTACGGCCCGGAAGCCGCGGTCCGTGCGGAGCTTCAGCACGGGGGTGCCGGCCGGGAGCATGCTGCCCTCCTTCGCCAGCACCTCTGTCACCTGACCGGAGACGGGGCTCTGGAGGACGTAACTGCCCTTGGCGTGCGTGAGGACGCCGGGTGCGTCGAGCTTCGCCGAGACGCGGCCGGTGACGGCCCAGTAGCCCGCGCCTGCCATGACGACGACGGTCACGAGCAGCACGAGCCAGCCCTGCGGCCGTGCGTAGCGCACGGGCAGGTCGAGTTCCTCGGGGGACTGCAGCTTGGAAAACGCCTTTTGCCGGAACTGCACGGGGCTATTCCCTCAACTGCGTTCGTTGCTTTCAGGCACGACGCTTCTTCGGAGCCGGCACCGCATGGCGCCAGCTTGATCGGGGTGACCACTGGAGCAATGACGACTGGCAGCCACTGACAGAAATTCGGTGAAGCTGTTCGCCAGCTGGTCCCGAACGCATCCGTAAGCCCCGGAACGAAGGTTCCGGGGCTCACGTTCACCCCACTGGGATTCAGATGCACCGGGCAGGCAGAGTTTCAACGTGCTCAACATCGGTGCCTCTGCAGCCCGGTGACAGGCATCGCCTCAGAGACCGGCGAGACCGGTGACCTGGGAGGCGTCGACGCCGGTCAGACCGGAAACGGCGCCGTTCACGGTGCCGACGGTCTCCGAAACCGGGGCAACGGAGTCAGCGGTGCTGACAGCGGTGCCGACGACCGAGCCGAGGACACCACCGGAAACGTTGTCCAGGTCGTTGTCGGAAATCTCGCGGGTCTCAACCTGGGGCGTGAAGTCCATGTTGGCTTCCCTTCGCTTGCTTGGATGTTCTCTCAATAGCATCGGCCGACTCGGGGACAAAGCCGTCCGGCCGTAACGAGCGGTCGTCTGATGCCCGACAACGGGAACCATTCGTTCAACTTCCGCGTCTGGGCCGATCAAAGCACGCTCAAGCGCTGCCGGGCCACTCGTCCGTGTGGTCGTTCCGCGCTGATCCGGGCAATCAACTTCGCTTACGTGTAGTCCTGTCCACGAATTCGTGGCGATCCCTTCACTTGCCGCTTCGGCTGTATGCGCAGACATGAAGACCTGACCGGCATTCAAATGGACATTCCCGCACCAAGTTCACCGCCGCCACAGGGGTTCCAAGCCTCTCGGGCGGGTCATGTGCCTCCCCTACGAACCAGTTGTGCAGGTTCGCTGAAATCAGTTTCGGAGGACTGTGCTCACTGCGTGAAGCGGCGCCTGACCTGCATCTGCACAAGACCTGCGACGTCGGATGAACTCGGTTACGCCAGGTGATCGGCAGAGTTCGCAGTGAAGTCCCGGTCTCTTACGGACGCCTAAGACGCACTACGGGCGAAATGACTTGTTCAAATAGTGAGACGGTTCCGGCGATGCCTTTTCGGATTTGCGCCGGCGGGTGTTTGCGTCAACTCGCCATTGAAATGGCAGCCGCTGACACCCCGTCGTGAGTCGGCGCCCTGTGGAGCGGTGATGAGTGTGACGGCACGTCAGTCCGGTTCCTGGAACGCCTGCTCGTCCCGGCGCGTGACGCCGAGCGACTCCACCGCCGGGCGGGCTCCGGCGGTGTGCGCCCTCGCTTGAGGCGCCCCGCGAGGGGTGCTCGACCGCCTCGCTGGAATCCACTTTTTATGCGCTTTGCATCACAACGTCAGAAAAATCGAGGAACCGTGACGATTCGTCGGCCGCTTCGTTATCAGTGTGCCGGCTGGTCGTGGGCTCTTCCCCCACGTTGGCAATCGAGGCCCCGGGATCCGTCCCGGGGCCTCGGTCCTTTTCCCGGGCGGGTCGCGGAATGCCGCCGACGCCGTGTCTACTGGGACGCCGCACAGGCGTCGTCGTACGGGGGCAGCGTGGCCGAGGGTCTTCCGATCACACGGCGCCTGCGCCGCGCACGGGTGGCCGTCTCTCTGATCTTCTTCGTCCACGGAGCCGTCTTCGCTTCCTGGGCCGCACGCGTGCCCGCCGTGAAGGACGAACTGCACCTGTCCGAAGGGATGTTGGGTGTGGTGATGGCCGGGCCCGGCCTGGGCGCGCTGGCCGGGAGCCAGCTCGGCGGGCTGATGGTGCAGCGGCTCGGCAGCCGTACGGTCAGCGGCCTGGCGCCCGTGGCGCTGAGCCTTCCGCTGGGCCTCGTCCCGGTCGCGCAGTCCGCGTGGCCGCTCATGGGCGTGCTGGTGCTGCTGGGAGCCGCCGACGGATGCACCTCGGTCGCCATGAACGCCCAAGCGGTCGTCGTGCAGCGGGAGTACGGCCGTGCTGTGCTCAACTCCATGCACGCCCTCCGCAGCGTCGGTGCCGTCGCGGGAGGGCTCGCCGGGGTCGCCACGGTCTCCCTCGGCCTCACGCTGACGGCACAGTTCGTCCTCATGGCTCTCCTGCTCGCCGTCCTCTCTGCGGCGGGAGCCTGGGGGCTCATACCCGAGGCGGAACCGAGCGCGAAGAGCGCCGCGACGGAGCCTTCGCCCGGTGACGGCGACGAACGCGGCGACCGTACGGATGCCGTCGCCCTGTACGGGTCACCACGCGGCCGAGGAAGGCGCGCGACTGTGTCGCTGCTCGCCCTGATGACCTTCCTCGCCGCGCTCGTCGAGGACACCCCCGCGTCCTGGAGCGGCGTGTACCTGCGGGAGTTGGGCGCGGACGCCGCCACGGCCGCAGCGGGGTACGCGGCGTTCTCCGCCGGCGGGGTCGTCACCCGCCTGTTGAACGACCGGCTGGTGAACCGCCTGGGCTGGGTACGGCTGATCCGGACCGGGACGCTGTGCTGTGCCGTCGTACTCGCCGTCGCGCTGCTGCTCGGCAGGCCCGGAGTGGCGCTGGCCGCGCTCGTGGTCGCGGGGGCGGGGATCAGCGCTGTCTTCCCAGGGGCGTTCACGGCGGCGGGTGCGCTTCCGCGTCCGGGTCTGGCCATGGGGCAGGTCGGTTTCGCGGGCAACCTCGGGTGGCTGCTGGTCCCGCCCCTCATCGGGGGAGCGGCGACCGTCGTCGGACTGCCGCTCGCGCTGGGCCTGTTGGTGGTGGCCGCCCTGGCCATCGCCCTTCTCGCTCCTCTCACCCGTACAGGTGGAACCGCGTGACATACCGGCCATCGAGGCCGTACCGGCGAGTCAACTTGGCTTGAATTCCTCAACGCAGGAAGCTATTTGGGACGCAGTTGTTCTGTCATGCTCATGCTTCGACAGTCCGATGTCCGGACCTCTCCCCCCACGGAGGTATGAAATGCGTCGAAGACTCACCGCGGGTCTTGTCGTTTCTTCCGCTTCACTCCTCGCCGTCATCGGTTCCGCCACCACCGCACACGCCGACCCGGCCGACAAGCCGCAGGTGCTCTCCAGCTGGACCCAGACCGGCGCCGGAAGCCAGAGCGCCTTCCTGTCCGCTCGGGCGAACCAGGGCTCCTGGGCCGAGTACAACTTCGACTGGTCGACGGACGTCTGCTCCTCCTCCCCTGACAACCCCTTCGGCTTCCCCTTCGAGAACGGTTGCATCCGCCACGACTTCGGCTACCGCAACTACAAGGCGCAGGGCACCTTCGAGGCCAACAAGGACCGGATCGACAGCGCCTTCTACGAGGACCTGAAGCGCGTCTGTGCCGGCTACAGCGGTGCCACCCAGGCCTCGTGCAACGCCTTGGCGTGGACCTACTACCAGGCCGTCGTCGTCCTGGGCTTCGAGAAGGCGAGCCCGGTGGGCTGACGGACCCGCTGCGCCGGCCGCAGCTGCGACGAACAAGGCGCGACGCCCCGAGCGGCGTTCCGCACAGGCGGAGGGGCCCAGACCTGGGCCCCTCCGCCTGTGTCGTGCAAGGCCCCGTCGCCTCTTTGCCGCCCCCGCGCATCTCCCGCAAGTGCAGCACAAGCGCCACGCAGGAGGCTGTCCCCATCTGCCCTGCCGGACGCGCCTTGCGGAGAACGAGATGACCCAGGAGACGACGACCCCGTACGAACCCGATGCCGCCCCCCGAGCCGTCCTCGACGAGGGGAGGGCGCCGGTCACCAGAGGTTGGACCGGGCGCTACGCGCTCGCGAGCACCGGCATGTGGCTCGCGTTCCTCACCCCCGCACAGGTGCAACTGGCCCGTCAGGCCGAGCTGTTCGCTCCCGACGGCAAGGAGGCCCTGCTCGGGCTGGCCACCGGCGTCGGGGCGGCGGTCACGGCTGTGGCCGTACCGGCGTTCGGCGCGGTCAGCGACCGTACGCGCTCCCGGTACGGCAGGCGCAGACCGTGGGTGGCGCTGGGCAGCGTGCTGGCCGCGGCCGGTCTCGCGCTCCTCGCCGGGGCGACCGGGTCCGTGTCGATGATCCTCGGGTGGGTGGTCGCCCAACTCGGGCTCTCCGCGGTGCAGGCGGGTCTGGTCGCCACCATTCCCGACCGGGTGCCGCGGCCGCAGCTGGGCACGGTGGCGGGCTGGGCCGGGATGACGCAGATGCTCGGCGCGCTCCTGGGCACGCTCCTCGTCAACAAGCTCGTGCCGGGGCTGGTCGCCGGCTATGCGATGTGCGCGGTGATCGCAGTGGTGGCGGTGGTGCCGTTCCTCGCCGGGCACAAGGAGGAGGACACCCGGCCGAAGAGCACGGGGCCGGCCGAGACCGGTCCGTCCCCTCTGGGTGTTGCCTCCGCTCCTGCTCGTAAGGGAAGTCGCAGAACCGCCGTCTCGGGTGACCTGGCGTGGGCATGGGCCAGCAGGTTCCTGGTGGTGCTCGGGTTCGCGCTGATCACCCAGTACCTCCTCTACTACCTGACGGACGCGCTGCGGGTCGAGGACCCCCAGCAGGCGATGCTGACGACGACCGGCGTGACCGTCCTGTGCGCGATGGCAGCGGCGCTGGTCACGGGACGCCTCTCGGACCGGCTCGGACGCAGGCGGGTCTTCGTCGCCGCGGGCGGTGCGTCGATGGGGCTGGGTGCCCTGGGGCTGGCTCTCGTGCCGAGCTGGCCGGTCGCGGTGCTCGCGGCGGTCGCCGTCGGCATCGGCTTCGGCACGTTCCTCGCCGTGGACCTCGCGGTCATCAGTTCGGTGCTTCCCTCGGCCGCCGACACCGGCCGGGACCTGGGCATCTTCGCCATAGCCACCGCGGCCCCGCAGGTGCTGGCGCCGGCTCTCGCCGTGCCCGTGCTGGCCGCTTCGGGATACGGCGGCCTCTATCTGCTCACCGCGGCCGTCAGCGCGGTGGGCGGTGCGCTGGTGCTCCGGGTGCGCTCCGTCAGGTAGCGCGGTCGGTCACCGCTCCGGGAGCACGGACGGGCCTCCCGGAGCGGCCACTTCGAGCCCGGACTCAGACGCTGTCCGCCAGCTCCATACGTCCCTGCATGCGCGCGCAGTTCGCACAGCAGAAGTACCGTCCTTCGGCCTCCAGGCCGTGCCCCAGGATGCGGCATCCGCAGTTCTCACAGATCGGCGCCATCCTCTGCGCGGCACATTCGAAGCTGTCGAAGATGTGCACCGCGCCTGCGGCACGGACTTCGAACGTGGCGGCGTAGTCGTTTCCGCAGACCTCACATACGGCCATCTCGTGGCTCCTCGTTTCGCTGAAGCGGTTGGGTACCGCAGCTGATTCGTACGTGCGATGAGACATCTGAGAAGGATGAGACGGGGGCTGCCGGGTCACGGTGCCGAAAGGAAGGGCCCCCGACCGCCGTGCGGTGGGGTGCCCTTCGCGGTCCGGCCTTCGCCGGTGTCAGTCGGGTGTCAGTCGGCGGACAGTGCCTCGACGAGATCACCCGTCGTGGCGTTCGGAAGTGAACGGGCCACGTCCGCGACAGCCACCATTCCGACGAGCCGGCTTCCGTCGATCACCGGCAGACGACGCACCCCGTACCGGGTCATCGTGGCCAGCACCTCCTCGGTGCCGTCGTCGGCCCCGATGGTGACCGCCTCTGCCTGGTTCAGGCTGCCGGCGGGGAAGGATTGCGGATCCCGTCCCTTGCCGATCACCTTCACCACCAGATCCCGGTCAGTGACGACACCCTTGATCTTGCCGTCGTCCTGGCCGCAGATCGGCAGGGCGCCCACACCGGCCTCGGTCATTATTCGGGCGGCGTCGGCGGCCGACTGGTCGCTTCGGACGCAGTCCGCGCCGGGGCTCATCACTTCTCGCGCAGTGGTCATGGAACAAAGCTCCTGAACGACGTACGTACTCGGTGCTGCCTGAGCAGCTCCTCTTCCGGGTCCGTGCTGCCCGTGCCGGAGCCGTCCGGCGGAGGTCCCCGCCGATGCGGCTCACGACGTGTCAGGCCCGAACCGGGTCGAAGCCCGAGTAGCACACACGGTCGTGTTCAAACCTGGACGCATCGGGCCGACGTCGCAGCGGACGACCACCGGGCGCGGAACTGGCCGGAGTGCCCCTGGCCGTGACGGGCCGTCCGGTCGCCGACGGCGATCCCCGTGCTCACGCGATGAGATTCTCTGGGGAGCGGTCTGTGCCCTACGCAGCGCGAAGGCCCGGCGGGAGACTCCCCGCCGGGCCTTCGCGCAGTCAGCGCCGGGTGCTACTGAACGACCTTGATGCGGTCCGCCTTCGGCGGGGCCAGCGGGTCGGAGGACGAGGAGTGCTCGCCGAAGTACGCCTCCAGCGCGTCCAGGTCGGACGAGCCCACGAGCTTGTCCTTGCCGTCCTTGAAGGCCGCGAAGCCGTCGCCGCCGCCCGCGAGGAACTCGTTCATCGCGACGCGGTACGTCTTCGCCGGGTCGATCGCCTTGTCGTCCAGCTTCACCGAGTCCTTGACGACGCGGTCCTTGCCGGACTTCGTCATGTCGAGGGTGTAGCTGAAGCCCTCGGAGACCTGAAGGATCTTCGGCGTCGCCTCGTTCGCTCCGCTGACCTGCTGCTCCAGGGCGGTGATCAGCTGCTCACCGGTGAGGTCGATCGCGGTCATCATGTTGGTGAAGGGCTGCACGGTGAACCCTTCGCCGTACGTCACCACACCGTCGCCCTCACTGCCGGACGCCGCGTGGACGAGGTCGGAGCGGATGCCGCCCGGGTTCATCAGCGCGAGCTGGGCCCCGCCCTTGTCCTCGGGTGCCATCGCCTCCAGCTGGGCGTCGGAGATCACGTCGCCGAGGGGGGACTCGGGCGTGGTGGCGCCCCGGCCCTCGATGTCGCCCGAGATGTAGCCGATGGGCCTGTTCGCGATGGGCTCCGCCAGCTTGCTCCACCGCTTCACGAGCGAGGTGAGGTCCTTGGCCTTGGCCTGCTCGCGGCTCACGACGTGGTTGGCGGTCTTGACGCCGGTGCGCACGATGTCGTCGGTGCGACGGTCGTACGTCAGCGTGGTGTCCGTGTAGAGCTTGCCGAACGACGAGGCCGAGGTGACCATGCGCGGGTCGCCCGCCGGGTCCGGGACGGTGCAGGCGTACGCCTGGTGCGTGTGGCCGGTGACCAGGGCGTCGACCTTCGGGGTGATGCCCTTGGCGATGTCGACGATGGGGCCGGAGATGCCGTCGCCCGGGCCGGGGCTGTCGCAGTCGTAGTTGTACTCCGGCTTGGCCGGGGACCCGCCCTCGTGGATGAGCGCGACGATGGACTTCACGCCCATGTGCTGGAGCTTCTTGGCGTACTTGTTGACCGTCTTGATCTCGTCGTGGAACTTCAGGCCCTTGACGCCCTCTTCGGTGACGATGTCGGGCGTGCCCTCGAGCGTGACGCCGATGAAGCCGATCTTCACGCCCTTCTTCTTCCAGACGCTGTACGGCTTGAGGATCGGGCGCTTCGTCTTCTCGTCCGTCACGTTGGCGGCGAGGTAGGGGAAGTCGGATCCCTTGAACTTCTTGCCGTCCTCGAAGCAGCCGTCCTCGGGGTGGCAGCCGCCGTCCTGCATCCGCTTCAGCTCTTTGCGGCCCTCGTCGAACTCGTGGTTGCCGACGCCCGCGACGTCCAGGTCGACCTTGTTGAGCGCCTCGATGGTGGGCTCGTCGTGGAAGAGACCGGAGACCAGGGGGCTGGCGCCGATGAGATCGCCCGCAGCGGCGGTGACGCTGTACGGGTTGTCCTTGCGGGCCTTGCGCAGCGAGGTCGCCAGGTATTCGGCGCCGCCCGCGGCCACCTTCTCCGTGGTTCCGTCGGGCTTCAGACGGGAGACCTCTCCGGAGGAGCCGGCGGGTGGCTCGATGTTGCCGTGGAAGTCGTTGAAGGAAAGCAACTGCACGTCGACCGTGCTGCCGTGGCCATGGCTCTGGCTGCTCTTTCCGTCATCGTCGCCGGCAAAGGCGGGCAGGGCGGCGGAGAGCATACCTACGGTGGCCAGTGCGGCCACGCCGACGGCCAACCGGCCGAGGCGTCTGCGGCGTTGAGGTTCCGCTGTCATCGAGTTCCCCTTCGTGGACTGCGCGGGCGCAGTGCAGCCTACGGTCAACGCGCGTAGTACCGCAGTGGTGTTGCGGTAACGACAGGGTTGCGAGACGGAGAGCGACGGAGGCCCGGAGGGTGCGGTCAGCGCCCGGCGGGCTCGCCGCCCCTGGTCCGTCCGGGCCGTCTCGCGAAGCTCGACCCGACCCGGGGGCGGAGCGGGGCCCGGGGCGGGCGCCTTGCCGGGCCCGAAAGGGTGCCCGCAGGGAAAGTGCTGGTCACGGCCCGGTCGTCTGGGCGGGGCGTGACGTTGCGCCGTTCGGCGGTGAGCTGCGGCGGTGTCTCCGTATGCGGCATATATGTGGGTTTGTCGTTGTCGACTTTCTCAAGGAGAGAGCGAGAACCCGCCATGATCACGAACATACGCAGGGCCGCCCTCGTCGCCGCCGCGACGACGCTGCTGGGAACGGTCGCCGCATGCGGCAGCGTGCAGCACGCCCGGCAGCACGACCGGGAGGGGAGCCGGGAGGATTCCGCAGCGAAGAGTGGTCGCGCCACTGCCCCGGCCGAGCGCCCGTTCACCCTCCTCGCCACCGGCGACATACTTTCCCACGACTCGGTCATACGGCAGGCCCGTTCGGACGCTGCGGGCTCCGGCTACGACTTCCGCACCATGCTGGCCGGCGTCAAGCCGCTCGCCTCCCGTGCCGACCTCGCGATATGCCACATGGAGACGGTCTACGGCCGCTCGGGCGGCCCCTTCACCGGATACCCGGCCTTCAAGACGCCGCCGAACGTCGCCGAGGCGATCAAGGACACCGGGTACGAGAGCTGCTCCTCCGCCTCGAACCACTCGATGGACGACGGAGTCGAGGGCGTACGCCGCACCCTGAAGGCCATGGACGAGGCGGGACTCAAGCACGCGGGCTCCGCGAGCTCGGCGAAGCAGCAGACCCAGCCGACCCTCATGAAGGCGGGCGGCGCGACCGTGGCCCAACTCGCCTACACCTACGGGACCAACGGCATCCCCGTGCCGAAGAAGAAGTCGTGGGCGGTCAACCTGATCGACCCGCAGCGCATCATCGCCGACGCCCGCGCCGCACGCCGTGCGGGAGCCGACGTCGTGGTGACGAGCCTGCACTGGGGGACCGAGTGGCAGGAGGCGCCGGACCAGCAACAGAAGACGCTGGCCAAGCAGTTGACCGCCTCCCGCACGAACGGGCGCAAGGACATCGACCTCATCATCGGTACGCACGCCCACGTCCCGCAGGCCTACGAGAAGGTGAACGGCACCTGGGTGGTGTACGGGATGGGCGACCAGATCGCAGGAAAGATGAACGACCCGCGCGGCGCGATGAGTTCGGCCGCGCGATTCACCTTCGTGCCGCCCCGGGGCCAGGCGTCGTCCGGGAGTGCCGAGGCGCTGAAGGACGCGAAGGCTGAAAAGGGTGCCAAGGCGGAGAAGGGTGCCAAGGCCGAGAAGCACGGCAAGCACGCGCGTACGACCGGCAAGCGCGGGGAGTGGTCGGTGAAGAAGGCCGAGTACATCCCCTTCTTCGTCCAGACCTCGCCGCGGATCAGCGCGGTCGACCTGAGCTCGGAAGCGGCCCGGCTGGGCGACGACCGGATCGACGCGTACAACAAGATCAGGAAGGCCGTCCTGAGCAGGGGCGCCGACAAACAGGGCCTGCGGATGGGCCGTTGAGCCGGCTCGCCGCCAGGTAGAGCGCCGGCGGGCCGGTCCGTACACGGTCGCCGTGCACGGACCGGCCCGCCCGGGGGCTCAACAGCCCCGCACGCGCTACCTCTTGAGTGCGACGCCGCCGTACTGGTCGACGTCCACGGGCTCGCCGACCGGCATGGCGTCCGGCCGCCAGCGGGGGCACGAGACGACCCCCGGTTCCAGCAGCTCCAGGCCGTCGAAGAAGCGGGCGATCTGCTCCGGGCTGCGCAGGATGTAGGGAGCGGAGCCGCCCTCGTTGTAGAGCCGCAGGGCCTCGACGTACGCGGGGCTGGTGTCGGTGCTGTCGTACTGCACGAGATGGCTGCCGGACGGCAGCGCGTCCGTCAGCTGCCGCACGATCGTGCGTGCCTCGTCGAAGTCCTCGATGTGGCCGAGGATGCCCATGAGCATGAGCGCGACGGGCCGGGAGAAGTCCAGCGTCCGGGAGGCCTCTCGCAGGATGGTCTCCGGGTCCCGCAGGTCGGCGTCCACGTAGTGGGTGACGCCTTCCGGGGTGCTGGTGAGCAGGGCGCGGGCGTGCGCCAGCACGAGCGGGTCGTTGTCGACGTAGACGATCCGGGCCGCGGGGTTCACCCTCTGCGCGATCTGATGGGTGTTGTCGACGTTGGGCAGCCCGGTGCCGATGTCGAGGAACTGGGTCACTCCCGCCTCACCGGCCAGATGCCTTACGGCGCGGGCGAGGAAGTACCGGGCGGCGCGTGCTCCGTCCTCGATGTCGGGGTAGATCTCGCGGAACTGGTCGCCGGCTCTCTGGTCGACCTCGTAGTTGTCCTTGCCGCCCAGCCAGTAGTTCCAGATCCGGGCCGACTGCGGCACCGTGACGTCGATCTTGGCCTGGATGTCCGGATCGTTCCCTACGGGGTCGTCGGTCATTGGGCACCTCTTCTCGAATGGGCCGGGGGCGCAGGCACTGCGCCGGGCCACGATGTTAGGCGTCAACTGCCGTGCCGCCAGGCGGATTTGAGCCGCAGGGCACGCGGAGTTCCCGTTGCCGGCGTGCTCGCGGGGAGCCGTCGGCGGGGCGTACCCGGAGCATGCGGAAGGCCGGTCCCGGACGGTGGCACTAACCAGGTGCGATGCGGGTACGCAATCTTCTCCCAGCAGCTCGAGCGAGGATTGTGGAGGTAGTCGCGCATGGCGGAGGAAGCGCGTGGGCCGCAGGAGCGGAGGCCGGCGCCACTGGGAGTTCTCTCCCGGGGAGA
Source organism: Streptomyces albidus (ex Kaewkla and Franco 2022) (assembly GCF_013870515.1). Lineage (GTDB taxonomy): Bacteria > Actinomycetota > Actinomycetes > Streptomycetales > Streptomycetaceae > Streptomyces > Streptomyces albidus. The sequence goes on from NZ_JACBXA010000046.1 coordinate 22,071, forward strand.
GCAGTGGGTGCGCAGGGCCCTGGGTGACGACAGCCATGAGCGGCACACCCTCCTTCTGATCGCCAAGAGCACGCTGGCCGCCGTGGTGTCGTGGGTGATCGCGCATGACGTGATGAAGGCTGTGTCCCCGGCGTTCGCACCGTTCTCCGCCGTGCTGATCATGCAGGTCACGGTCTACCGGTCGGCGCTGCAAGCGCTGCGGTACGTCGGTGCGGTCTCCACGGGCGTGGCTCTCCAGGGCGTGATCGGCTACCTGGCGGGACCGGATCTGCTGACCTTCGCTCTCGTGGGACTCGCCGCAATGGCCATCGGCCGGTGGAGCGCACTCGGATCGCAGGGCACACAGGTGGCGACCGCGGCCTTCTTCGCCTTCTCCACGTACGTCTCGGCGACCAGCGACAGCGAGCGGTGGAGCCAGCTCGGCCAGATCGTGCTGCTGGTCCTCATCGGCTGCGGAGTAGGGGTGCTGGTCAACGTGCTGGTGCTGCCGCCGATGCGTTACCGCAGCGCCGAGAGCGGCATCCACACCCTGGCTCATTCCCTGTGCAACCTCGTGGACGACATGTACCCGGCCTTGCAGGAGGGGGTGCTCGAGGCGGAACGTACGGAGCACTGGCGCAGGCGGGCATCCCAGCTGGGCCCGATCGCCGACCAGGCGCAGTCCTCCGTGCGCACCGCCTGGGAGAGCACGTACTACAACCCACGCCGCCTGCTCCGCCGTCACCGGCACCACACGACGTTCTCGGGCTACCACGCCGTCATCGACGCGCTGGAGCGGGTGTCTTACCAGTTGGGATCCATGGCCCGCAGCCTCGACCAGGCCGAGCAGGCCGGCCAAGGCGAGAGGGACGACGGGATCGACGCGGCCACCGGGAAGGCCCGGGACTCGGAAGAGCACCGCGAATTCCTGCGCAGGTACGGCGACCTGCTGGCCTCCCTCGCGCACATCACCGATCTCTTCAGCAAGCTGGACGAGGAACGGATCGCGGATCAGGCCCGCGAGCTGTGCTCGGCCGCCGAGACGGCACAGCAGAACCGCTCGCGCCTGGAGCAGGACACCGAGGACAGCGGGCTCCCTCTGGCCGACCCGTCCGCGCCGTACGGCATCCTCCTCGCGGAGGCGGTGCGGCTGATGGACGAGCTCCAGCACACCTGTGACGTACTCCAGAAGGCCGTCCACCGGGCGCAGGACTCCGCGGCTGACGTTCAGGGACGCCGCCGCCTGCGCTCCCGCGCCACGATCTCGTCCAGGTCGTGCATGCGCCCGAGGTTGCGCAGCTGCGGTGCCATGCGGGGATTGCCGGACAGGCGCTCCTCGTTGCGGGCGAGGAAGGACCAGTACCCGGCCGTGTACGGGCACGCCTCGTCGCCCGTGCGCACGGAGGGCCGGTAGGCGCACCCGTGGCAGAAGTCGCTCATCCTGTCGATGTAGGCGCCGCCGGCGGCGTACGGCTTCGTGGTGATCGCGCCGCCGTCGGCGTACTGGGACATGCCGATGACGTTGGCAGCCATGACCCATTCGTAGCCGTCGACGAAGCAACGGTGGAACCAGTCGCTGAGTTCGGCCGGGTTCCAGCCGCGCTGGAGCCCGTAGTTGCCCAGCACCATCAGCCGTGGAATGTGGTGGGTCCAGCCCCGGTCCCGGACGTCCCGCAGCACCGTCGACAGGCAGCGCGCCTGCACGCTGTCCGCGTCGAGGCCGGCGAACCAGCCGGGGATGCGACGCCTCGCCCGCAGCGCGTTGCGCCGGCGGTAGCCAGGACCGAAGTGCCAGTACACGTGCCACACGTAGTCGCGCCAGCCGATGAGCTGCCTGATGTAACCCTCGGCGCTGCGCAGCGGCACCTGCCCTTCGCGGAAGGCGGTCTCGGCGGCGCGGGCGCACTCCGCCGGATCCAGCAGGCCGAGGTTCATGGACGCCGAGAGCACGCTGTGACTCATCATCCAGTCACCGGTCAGCATGGCGTCCTCGTACGGTCCGAACGTGGCCAGGCGGTGTTCGACGAAGTGTCTGAGCGCTCTTCGGGCCTCCGCCCGGGTGGCGGGGAAGAGGCGCGGTCCGTCGCGGCCGACGAAGGAGACCTCGCCGCGCCGCTCGGCTTCGTCGAGGTCGGCTCGTACCTGCGCGTCGATCTCGTCCTCCTGCGGACGGTAGAGCTTCAGACCGAGCTCGTCCGCCGCGGGCGGGCGCTCCCGGTTCTCCGCGTCCAGGTTCCACCGCCCGCCCACGGGGCCGTCCTCGTCCATCAGGATTCCGGTGCGGCGGCGGACCGTCCGGTAGAAGTCCTCCAGGTGCAGCGGCTTGCGTCCGCGCTGGGCGGCCCACTCCTCGAAGTCGTCGCGGCTGGTGACGAAGCCGCGTGACGGGAGCACGGTGACGGCGTCGAGCCCCTGGACGAAGCGTGCTGCGGCGTGCGAGGTCGGGCCGCAGACGGTCACGGGTTCCCGGAGCTCCTCCAGCGCCTGCCGGTAGGTGTCCGTCTGCAGAAAGCGTGCCTGCTCGCCCAGCTCGGCCGCCCTGTGCCGCAGAGCGGAGAGCACCAGGTGCGCCTTCTGCCGGTGGAAGCGCCTGCGCCGCAACACGGCCCTGGACTCCACGAGCAGCACCGGCTGGTCCTTGCCGTCCAGGAAGTGCGGGCCCAGCTGGTCGGCGAAGCACCAACGGCGCTCTGTGTCAGCCATCCGTCCAGGCTGTGGCAGCGCGCGACGCGCCGCACATGGGCGGGGCCGGCCGGCAGAGCAGTCTCGTCCGGAAGGGGGAGGGAGCGGGTGGGTGTGCGCGCGTCCACCTGGTCCGGGATGCTGCTCAGTCCGTCGCCTGGCCGCCGGGCTCGTGGCCCACGCCCGTCCGGTGGGCGCGGACGGCGAGTTGGACGCGGTTGCGGCTGCCTGTCTTGGTCATCAGATTCGCGACGTGCGTCTTGACCGTGGTGATCCCGATGAAGAGCCGCTCGGCGATCTCGGCGTTGGAGCTGCCGGTGACTACCAGTTCGAGCACTTCGCGCTCCCGGTCCGTGAGCGAGACCGGATCCGGCTGCCCGGGCGTCCGGCGTTCCACGGCGACCGCTCGCTCGACGAGACGGCGCAGCACGTTGGGGCTGAAGGGGCTCCGTCCCTCGGCGGCGGCGCGTAGGCCGTCCAGAAGATCCTCGGGCGCGGTGTCCTTGGCGAGGAACCCGCACGCCCCCGCCTCCAGTGCCGGATAGAGATGTTCGTCGTCGTCGAAGGTCGTCAGTACCAGGATCCGGGTCGAAGGGCGTGCGGCCAGGATGCGGCGGGTGGCGGTGATCCCGTCGACTCCCGGCATGCGGAGGTCCATGAGCACGACGTCCGGCACCAACTGCTCGACGAGAGAGACCGCTTGATGGCCGTTCTCCGCCTCGCCCACCACCTCGACGTCCTCCGCGACGGTGCAGAGCATGCGCAGACCGGCACGGACGAGCTGCTGGTCGTCGACGACGAGGGTGCGGATCACGACGTCACCTCCGCCCGCGAGGGGGCGTCCGGAAGCACCGCGCGCAGCGACCATCCCGTGCCGCACGGCCCGACGTGCAGTTCTCCTCCCAGCAGCTCCAGCCGCTCACGCATCATCAGCAGGCCGTGGCCGGGGGCCGTCCCGCCGAGGGTTCCGGCGCCTGCGCCGTCGTCGCTCACCTCGGCTCTCACTCGGCCGTCGTCGTCGCGCCGGAGCACCAGCCGTACGTGCACACCGCGGCCCGCGTGCTTGAGAGCGTTCGTCAGGCCTTCCTGAACGAGCCGCAGAACGGCATGCCGGTGGGCGGTGTCGAGACCGTCGACCGTCTCCGCGTCCACGGCGGTCTCCACGCTCGCCCCTGCCTGCCGTGTGCGCTCCACGACGGTGGCAAGCTCGGCCGACAGCGCGGAGGCCGTGAGCAGCACCGGTTCTCCGACGGTATCGGGGTCGCGGAGCACGGAGACCAGCCGGCGCAGGTCGGTGAGGGCCTGGCCGCCGATGGCGTGCACGTCCTCCAGAGCGTCGTCAAGGCGCGGATCGACGGACGGCACCACATGCCGCACCACTCCGACACGCAGCACGATCGACGCCACATGGTGGGCCACCACGTCGTGCAACTCCCGGGCCACGGCGGCCCGTTCGGCTGCGCGCGCCACCTTGGTCCCCCAGTCCCTGTCCCGCTCCGCCTCCAGCGCCCGCTGCTCGGCCTGCTCGGCCAGTTGACGCAGGGAACGCAGGAACGACCCCAGCAGCAGCGGCAGTCCGACGTCGAGCAGCACCGTCAGCAGATTCGCGGCCGGAGAGTAGTGGGGGAAGAAGTTCCACCCGCTTGCCGCACCGACCGCCGCCGCGCTCCACCAGGTCTTCGGCCCGGGACGCCTCAGGGCCACCTCACCCAGTGCCACACACGCGAGGATCTGGGCGACTCCGCCGCCCATCTGCGCGGAGACCGCCACGGACAGACCGAGCAGCGCGCACTGCACCAGCGCCACCTGCACCGGATGCCGCCCGCCTGCCGGAACCAGACCCGCCGAGACCACGGCGATCAGCCAGTCCCAGCCCGACGGTTCGACCTGCGGGACGTGCAGCAGCGCGATGAAACCGACCGCGCAGCCCATCGGCAGCAGCCGCACCCACCCGTATCCGACGACGGGGAATCGCAAGGAATCTCTGATCAGCCGCACGAGGCGAACGTAGCTCCGTCCTTACGGCCCGGCGTCCTCCCGGAGGAGGGGACGGACTCCTACGGGTGGCCGCCGACGTGAGCCGCGAGGACGAAGCACGCGCTCCCGCGCGGAACCGAGACTGGCGGCGACGCCGGCCGGGCCCCCGACGGCGCGGATTCGAGAGGACTCGGAGCACATGGCGTCCAAGAAACTGATTCCCCGCCTGGTCTTCGCCGTCAGGCTGCTGCTGTTCGTCGTCTTCGTGGGCTACGGGAGCATCAAGCTCCTCGGCGGCCAGTACGACTACGGGGACTGGGTGATCTCCAACCGCACGGCCGACGGCACCAGCGTGGTGTGGGCCTTCTACGGATACTCGCCCGTGTACGGCCGCTTCACCGGTCTCTACGAGGTCGTCCCGGCACTGCTGTTGCTCTCGCGCAGGACGGTCACTCTCGGGGCGCTGGGGCTCTTCGCGGTGTCGCTGAACATCACGGTGATGGACTTCGCCTACGGCTACCCGATGGTCAAGTACTTCTCGCTCGCATACACGCTGCTGTGCCTCTTCCTCGTCGTGCAGGGCCGTGAGCGGCTGCTCTCGGCCTTCTGGAGGCTCCCCGCGACGGACGAGGGAGGGGCGCCGAACGGGCCGGACCGGCAGAGGGGATCGGGGAGTTCGCGCCGTTCCGCGGTCTGAGATGCGGCCCCGCGTGCGTCCGCAGCGAGGGCGGCTCGGGAGCCGCGTCGAGTGAATCTTGTTTAGGGTGCAACTAGTTGTGGGCGTCACGAGTCTGCTTTGTGAAGGACATGTGAACAGCGGACACCCCCCACAATTACATAAGGAGCACCCTTGCCCAGACGCACCCTCGCACTCGCCGCCGCGACAGCCGTCCTGAGCGTGCTGGCCGTGTCCTCCGCCGGTGCCGCCGGCGTCACCACGTCCGGCACCGGCTGGAAGATCGCGACGAAGGACCACATCACCGCCCTCAGCCCCTCCCAGGTGCAAACGGTCACCTTCGAGTCCGACGCGATCAGGAAGTGGTACACCCCGTATCTCACCCGCGCGGTCACTCAACTCAGGGCGGCAGGCGTGAAGATATCCATCGGGGGCGTGGAGTCCGTCGCCGCCGGAAAGTGCCCGCCGCGAGGCCACATCTGGTTCAGGGAGGGCTACCGGCCGCTCGCGGGCAGGCCGGGCTTCTCCCAAGCCGCGACCTGCTACGACACCAGGACGACGGCTCAGTACTCGGCGATCGTCACGATGAACTCCGAGTACCGCGACGGGTCCTGGTACCTCTCGCAGGACAACAAGCACAACATCCCCTCGCACGAACTGCTCCACGGCCTGGGCCTGGACCACCCCAACTACGACAAGGACAAGGACGGCACGGTCGAGAACTACGAGTGCGTCGCCACGTCGTACGGCAACCGGCCGCTCGCGTGCTCGCCCAACGGCGGCTACAAGACGGCGGCGAACATGGGCAAGCTCGTCGGCTACGACCTGAACGGGATCAAGGCGCTCCTGGCGAACGCCAGGGCGCAGGGCATCAAGTAGCGCACCTCGCCGCCCGGTTCGTCAGCCGAAGATGTGCAGTTCCTCCTTCGCGGCGCCGCTCAGTTCGTAACGCGCGCCGTCGAGCGGGCGGTCCGCGTAGAGACGGACCAACGTCGGTACGTCCGCGGTGAGTCGGGCCGGGGGGCGGTCGCCGTCACCGGTGCCGAGCACCAGCGGTGCCTCGCGGCCGGGGAGGCTGACGTGCACCAGCGGTGTGCTCCGTCTCCGGCTGGCGATGACGAGAAGGGTCAGCGCCGGGTCTGCCGCGCCGCCGCCGTACGCGCCGGGTTCACCGAAGGCGTCACGCACGTCCCCGGCGTGGACCCACTCCCCGAGAGCGACGGTGTCCATCCTTCCGTCGCTGCGCCCGGCGATGACCGGGCCCGCCCGGGACATGCCCGCCTCCACCTCGTCCAGGACCCGGTGCAGGGGCCAGGGGTCCCGCTCGGCGACGTCGGCGGCGTTGGACTCGGGGGAGAACACGCCCGGTTCGAGCCGGTCCTCGATGATGCGGTCGAGAGCTGCCCCGCAGTGCGCGAGCACCTGCCGCACGTTCCAGTCGGGGCAGGCGGTGGGGCGCGAGAAGAGTTCCTCCGGTGTGCGCCTCAGCAGGGGCATCAGCGCGTCCCGTTCCTGCAGCAGCAACCGTCCGGGCAACTCCGGGTCACGAGGGTCCATGGCCGAATCGTAGGCGCGGGCGTGCGGTGGAGACCGTGTGCGGCGGCCGGACGGCGGTCGGCCGTCGACGCTGAACGACCGTGCTGCGTCCGAGTGCCCCGGTCAGCGCACCCCGTGATTTCCCAACGGGCCCCCGGAGAACGGGATTTCAAGTTCCTTGAAATGTTTGAGTGGCCTGTTCGGGCCGTGATTTCGTCATGCTCACGAGGTTGGCCAAAAGGCCATCCGGAGAATCCAGTTGGGGGATGTCATGGCTTTGACGTCACTTTCCGAGCGGCTCGCCGGCAACGGAATGCAGCAGCACCTGCACGCCGAGGCGACCGCCGTGGAAGAGGCCTGTGTTCCGCGTTACGAGTCCTGCACCTGGGACTCGCAGTGCTGCCACGGCCTGATCTGCGAGTGGTTCCACTGCTACCTGCAGGGCTGACGCTCCGCGAGTGAGTGATCCCGCCGGGGACGCGGACCGTGCATGCGGTGCGCGCCCCGGCGGGGGTCCGGATACGGGAGGGGGGCGGCGAACGCCTCCCTCTCCAGGGCGGGTTCAGGGCTGGTTCAGGGGCGGATTCATGGCGGGAACGTGGGGGCAGGGGAATGCTGCGACTGTGGAAAGCGGCGCATACGGCACAGGAATTCGTGCAGTCCGCTCGGCGCGACGGCGGAACGTACAAGCTCGAATGGCCGCCCGTGCGCGAGGGGTTCGCAATCCAGGCCATGGGAGTGCCTCTCGCGGTCGCCCGGCTGCGAATGGCCGAACGACTTCTGATGGGTTTTCTCGACCCGGTCGAGGACGCGTTGTTCGTCGCCGCCGGTCTGCGCGCGCTGGGGTATCCGGCCTCGTTCCATCTCGGCCGTGAGGCGGCGCCGGTCGTGGCCCCGGGCGGCTTCTACGCATGGGCCCAGTGCGACGGCGCCGTGGTGACCACCTCGCTTCCCGTACGCGAGGAGTACACCGAGGTGCTGCGCACGGACGGAAGGAAAGCGGCATGCTGAACGTCGTCACAGCCGGCGAGAGCGGCGCCGTCCACCGCGCACCGCTGCTCCAGGAGACCGCGGCGACCGGTGTGACGGTCGAGGCCGGCCCAGGGGGGTTCGAGCTGACCAGGACAGGGCTCGGCGAGGGGGACGTCTACTACCGCCTGGGTCCCGGCCGGCTCGAATGGAGCGAGAGCCCAGGGGACTTCGCGGGCGCGCCGGAGGGGAACGCGCCCGACGCGGGCACCCTGCTGGCGCTGATCCACGGGCTGGCTCCGCCGCCGGACGGCACGCCGCTGCCGGGCGTCCGCCGTCTGGCGCTGGGCACTTCGGTGAGAGTCGGAGCTGACGGCGTCACCGTCACACGCCGGCGCCCGCATCTGCCCGCCGAGACGCCAGGCCTCCTGTCGGCCGTCGCAGACGTGCTCAGCGAGGCGCCCGGCGGCTACGCGATCGCATACGGCGGAGGGCTGTCGTCGGCGTTCCTCGCCGTCGCCGCCCTTGCCGCGGGGCACCGTCCACAGCTGGTGCACGCCGAACTGGGGCTGCCGGGACACCGGCCGCCGCCGGCCGCGATCCCCGGCCTCGAGGTCCGCCGCGTACCGGTCGACGTCTTCGACCTGCTCGACCATCACCGCGCGCCGCTGGGCGAGTTGACACCTTCGCTGCCCGATCTGGAGTTCCCCCGCCGCATCGCCGAGACCCTGGCAAGCGCAGCGGGACGGCCCCTTGCCTCAGCTGCTCTCCTGGAAGACCTGACCGCGGCGAAGCTGTCCGACGTCGCGACGGGACAGCGCCACTGGCGGCTCCTCACCTGCGAACCGTTCCATCTCTCCGGCGTGCTCCCCTCTCTCGAAGACGCGGTGGGCCTGCTGGAGCAGGGAGTCGTACGCAGCGACAAGCCCGACCCGGCCGCCGCCGACGACGCGCAGGCCCTCGACAGGCCCCCGCCGCCCGTACCGCTGGGCAGGAGGGATCTGCCGGGCATGACCGGCGCGGGCCGCGCCGCACTCCAGACGGTCCAGCAGGCATCGCTGTCCGTCTGGAAGGACCATCTGGACTTCCTGGGGCCCCTGTTGGGGCGCGCCGACGCGGGCGTGACCGAACGCGTTCCCTGGGGCGGTGCCCTCTACCCGGCCACCGACCCGAGAGTGCTGGCGGCTCTGCAGGCGCTGCCGCCGGAGCAGCTCGGGCGCATCTCCCGCGGGGTGTTCCGCAACAACCTGCCGCTGACCGGCGCCGTCGCCCGCCATCGGGTGCGGGGGCTGCGGCGCGCCTCGTCCTCCTTCGATCTGAGGCTCGCCGCGGCGGCCTACCTGCACCGGGAAAGCGCCAAGGTCGTCGCGGAGTTGGAGAGGGAGAGCGCCCTCGCCGACATGGGGCTGATCGAGCCGGACACCGTGACCGGACTGCTCAAGGAGGGCCCCGGCCGCGCGGACCACGCCCTGCCGCTGCTGCGGCTGCTGTGGATCGACCGATGGCTGAAGGGCTGACCTCCATGACCGAACAGACCTCGCCTCCCACCCGAGGCGTCACGCTCGCACCCGGCGTGGTGCTGACCCGGCTGCCGTTCGGCGGCGCCGTCCTGATGAACGAGAACACCCTCGCGCTGGCGGAATGCGGCGAGACGGACGCCGAGTTGCTCCGGCGTCTGCTGGCGGGCGAACAGCCCGCTCGCGACGACGTGGCGGCGCTCCGGGCCGTCGGCGATCTGATCAGTTCCCAGTGGCTTGCCGTCACAGACGAAGTGAAGTGAGACTCCATGCCTTCCCGACTCCCGCAGGCGGCGCTGGCCGCGCTGGCCGGTCCGCTGCTCGTCGGCGGTGC
>NZ_JACBXA010000460.1 GCF_013870515.1 Streptomyces albidus (ex Kaewkla and Franco 2022)
CGCGGCAGGCGCCGCCTACGCCGCCGGCCACCACGTACACGACATCCACCCCAACGCCTGGAAGGACGCCACACGCCATGAACACCACGCCCAAATTGCTCTCCCTCGTCCCCGCGTACGAAGACGAGCAGGAGCCGACCAGCGCTGAACTGGACGCGATCGAAGCCTCGTTGCCGATCGTGCAGGCAGAGGTCGACGTGCTCGATGTCGAGATCAGCCTGCTGGACCGGCCCGCTACGCCGTGGTCAGAGCGCCGTCTGCGCCGTGCCCACCGCGAGCTTCTCGCCGCCCGGGTGAAGGTGGCCAACCGCAGGTCCGCCGCGATCGTTCCGGAGGTGGCGTGATGACCACCTCCACCCGCAAGCGACACCGGAGCCTCCGTGGGGAGCTGGCAAGTCCGCTGTTCCGGTGGGGCTTCACCGTCGTCGCTCTTGCGTCCGTCGCTTTCGACAGTCTCGGCTGCGCTCTCGTGGCCGGCGGTCTGGCGTGGGCGGGTTGGCGTCTGCACCGCACGCCCCGAAGGAGGCGCCGCCGATGACCAGCACACTCAACTCGTTCCTTGAAGGGCAGCCCGGGTGGCTGCCCTTCGTCGTTGCCACAGCGGTCACCTTCCTGGTGCTGGCTGTGGGGATCACGCTGATCGCCCGTCGCCGTGGCAGGACGCCGTGGCTGGCGGGGATCGGTCCTCAGGCCGTTGTCGCCTTGGGTGGTGTCGCCGTTTCGGTGCATGGCCTGTGGGGCTTCGCCCGCGATACGGCGGAGCTCTCGCCGTGGCTGGCGGTGGCGTTCATCGCCGTGTTCGACGCGGCGGAGATGACGCTGCTGGTCATGCTCTACCGCGCCGCCGACCCCCAGGTCGGCTGGACGGACGAGCTGCGGCTGATGCACCGCACCGCCTGGACCCTCGTAGCGTTTTCATCGCTGATGAACGCCGTGCACGCTCCCAATTGGTGGGCACGGCCCGTCATGGCGGCGATCCCGCCGCTGGCGACGTGGCTGATCGAGCTTCAGCTCCGCTCCAAGCTCCACCGCCCCGACACCGGCCGGGAGTTGGAAGAAGCGGGCAGGCCTGGCCCGATGCGGCTGGTGCTGCTGATCTGGCAGCACGCCTGGGCCGGGCTCTTCGCCTCTCTCGGCCTGGATGCTGGCAGCTCTGCCAGCGGCATCGCTCGCGCTGCGCGGGCGCAGAAGGCCGCACGCCGCGTCTACCGCCTACGCCTGGCACTCAAGGCCCCGGACGCCAGGCAGCGTCGCGGGCAGAGCCGGGTGGGCAAGCGACGGAAGAAGGCGCAGAAGGCCCTGGACAAGGCCGACGTTGCCACCGACCAGGGGCAGGCACTGGCGATGGTGCGACGACTGACTGCGCTCACCCGCGCCGACGATGTCGCCCAGCTCGACTACGCCAACCCCACGACGGTCCTCGAACTCCTCGAAGGACTCGCCGTCACACCCGCCGTCGCATCCGGCCGCGCGGAAGAAGCGGAGGGTGCGCGGCAGCGCGCGGAGAGCGCGCGGCAGGAGGCGGAGGCCGCGCGGCAGCGCGCGGAAGAGGCCACCGAAGTCGCGCGGAACCAACTCGAATCCCTCCGTGAGGAGATCGAGAAGGCCGCTGAAGAGGAGCAGGGTGCGCGGAAGCGCGCGGAGACCGCGCGGCGCGAAGAGGGCACCGCGCGGCAGCGCGCGGAGCAGGCGACGGGCGCCGCGCAGCAGGAACTGACCGACGGCCACCGGCGGGCCGAGCAGGAGCTGAACCGGCTCCAGCGTGAGGCCCAGACCGCTCAGCAGACGCTGGACGGCCTCACCTCCCGCGCCCGTACCGCCGAGGAGGAAGCCCGGGAGCAGGAGACGGCGCTTGCGCAGCTCAGCACCGAGGTTCGTGAGGCGACCCTGCTGCGTGACCGGCTGGCCGGAGACCTCGCCCCGCTCGCCTCTGGCGCCCCTGAAGGTGCCGTGGGCGGTGAGGGCCCGTTGTTCCGTTCGGAGGCCAAGCAGGCCGGATGGGAGCACTACCAGAACACCCTGCGCCAGTACGACGGAGCCATCGAGCCGACCGCCGGAGAGCTGGCAGAGCGCTTCGGTGTGGACGGTGGGAACGCGCGGAAC
>NZ_JACBXA010000461.1 GCF_013870515.1 Streptomyces albidus (ex Kaewkla and Franco 2022)
GTCGGGCGGGATCCCCAGATGCGCACCGGCCAGACGGGGATCGACCTCGCCGAGGAGCAGCCGTCCGACCAGCTCCTCGCTCATGCGGTGCCGTGCCAGCTCCTCCTGGTCCAGCCCGAGCAGCCGCGCGGCGGCCACGGCGGCCGTCTCGGCGAGGAGCGAGGCGGCGTTCTCCGCGAGGGGCCCGGTGCCTTCGGCCACCCAGATCGAGCCCAGGTTCTCCTTCCCCGCCCGTACGGCAACGGCGAGTCTGCGCCCGGCGCCCAGTTCCGGAACGGCGGCCACGTCGACGACGCCCTCGTCCGACCACAGCCTGCGGTAGACGCCGAGTGCGGCCAGCCTGCTGCGGTATCCGGCCGGGCCGTGCTGCTCCAGTACGGCGGCCCTGCGCATGTCGTCGTCGCCCTCGGTCAGCCGGGAGGCGGCCAGCAGCTCCTGGCCGGGCGTGAAGATCATCACTGAGCCGTGCACGAGCCCGGCGAGGGTGTTCGCCAGGCTCAGCAGGTCCTGCTGGCGGGAGATCACGCCGAGCGGTCCCTGCCGCGGGGCCGCTGCGAGCGCGAGCAGGGCCCGCAGTCTCCCGATCACCTCCGCCCACTCCAGCTCCACCGGCAGGCCCATCAGCGCCACACCGTGGGGCTCGGCCAGAGCTGCCGCACCGGGAGGGGCACCGTGGCGGCTCCTGACGACGACGGCCCGCGCCCCTGCGGCGGCCGCGGCGGTGAGGAGCTCCGCCAGCGCATCGGGGTCGTCCGGGCTGCCGCTCGTACCGATCGCCAGCAGCAGGTCCGCGCCGCGCGGGTCGTCGTCGTCCGCCTCCCGCACGGCCAGGCCCGACACGGGAACCTCCAGCCCGTGAGGTGCGGCCCAGACCTCCAGGCCCTCCGGCCCGAGGGACTCGACGACGGACGCGAGAGACACCGGTTCGCCGTGCCCGGCCGGAGGGGGGTTGTGCTCCGCCATGAGGGATCAGCTCCAAAGCTTGGTGCCTGCCACAGACTTTCGCACGGCTTACTGCGGTGATGCTGGTGAGGCGTCCACGGGACGTCCCGACCCGGCGACCGCGGCAAAGGAGCCTCGCTGTGCCAGCCCCGTCCGTACCCGACCCGCAGGCCTTCCTCGCGAAGCTCACGGCCCGCAGGCCAGCGATGCTCGACGACATCGGCGCGCTGGTCTCGGCCGAATCGCCCTCCTCGGACCCGGAGGCGCTGCTTGCCTGCCGGTCCCTGCTGGAGGACGTCGGCACACGGCTGCTCGGCGAGCGGCCCACGGTGCTGGACTCCGACGCGTCGGGAACACCCGGTGGTCTGCTCTGGCGGCTCGGTCCCGCCGACCTTCCTCCGGTGCTGCTCGTCGGTCACCTCGACACGGTCTGGCCGCTGGGCACGCTGCGCCGCCGGCCGTTCGAGGTCCAGGGTTCGCGGGTCGTGGGCCCCGGCGTCTTCGACATGAAGGCGGGGCTGGTGCAGGGGCTGCACGGGCTCGCCGAGCTGCGTGCCGAGACGGGCTCGTCCCCGCCCGTCGCCTTCCTCGTCACCACGGACGAGGAGGTCGGCTCACCCCTCGGAGGCCCTGTCGTGACCGAGTGGGCGCGAAAGTCGCGCGCCGCGCTCGTGCTCGAGGGCGCTGCCGACGGCGGCGCACTCAAGCACGCACGCAAGGGCTGGTCCTTCTACGACATCTCGGTGACGGGTACGGCCGCGCACGCGGGCCTCGATCCGCACCGGGGCCGCAACGCGCTGGTGGACCTCGCCGGCGTCGTCGTCGGACTCGGCCGGCTGGGCTCCGACGACGGGGAGGTCACGGTGACGCCCACGATGGCCACCGCCGGCACGACGCAGAACACCGTCCCGGACCTGGCACGGGTGACGGTGGACGTGCGGGCACCGGACTCCGTCGCGCAGGAGGAACTCGACGCCGCGCTGCGCCGCATGGTGGCGGACACGGCGCGGCTGCCCTTCGAGATCACCGGCGGAGTCAACCGGCCGCCGCTGGAGGAGACCCGCGCACGCGAACCGCTGGCGCTCGCCCGTTCCGTGTTCGGTCGACTGGGGCTCGACTGGCCCGGGTCGGCCCGCGTGGGAGGTGTCTCCG
>NZ_JACBXA010000462.1 GCF_013870515.1 Streptomyces albidus (ex Kaewkla and Franco 2022)
GCCCGGCCGCCGACAAGAGCAACAGGAAGCTGCGCCCGGTGCCGGTGGCCCGGTAGGCTTTCCGTGTGATCTTCAAGCGAATCGGAAACGGGCGGCCGTACCCCGACCACGGCCGGGAAAGCACCCGCCAGTGGGCGGACGTTGCCCCACGCCCGGTGCGCCTTGACCAGCTCGTCACGACGAAGGGTCAGCTCGATCTCGAGACGCTGCTGGCTGAGGACTCCACCTTCTACGGAGACCTGTTCGCCCACGTCGTGAAGTGGAGCGGCGACCTCTACCTGGAGGACGGGCTGCACCGCGCCGTACGCGCCGCGCTGCAGCAGCGACAGGTGCTGCACGCCCGCGTGTTGGAACTGGACTAAAGCCCTCCACTCGGACTAGCCCTTTCAGGGTCGGCACGCCACAATCACTGATCATCTAGTAGGCATTGCGTTCGTAGCGCATTACGCTGCGCCTCATGAGCATGCTGACTCCCCCCGGCATGGGCGGAAAGTACCGCATCACGGGAAATCGTTACCCCCGCATGCGCCGCCCCCGCAACCGTCGCAGGATCGTGCTCGCCTCAATCGCCTCCGTCTGCGCTCTGGGCGTCGCCGGATGGGGGACTCTCCAACTCATCGACATCTTCTCGGGCGGCACCCCTGCCCGTGCGTCGAGCAACCACGCCCAGAGCAAGAACTGCGGCAAGGACGCGAAGGCCCGGGGTTCCGAGAAGAACGAGCAGCGGGTCGCCGGGTCCGGCAAGCCCGTGAAGCTTCCGGAGCCGGACACCATCAAGGTCAACGTGCTCAACTCCACCGATCGCAGCGGCCTCGCCAAGACCACGGCGGACGCGCTGAAGGAGCGCGGCTTCAAGATCGGCAAGGTCGCCAACGCGCCCAAGGAGTTCGACAAGAAGGTCAAGAACGTGGGTCTGCTCCTCGGCGCGCCCGGCGAGGACGGCGACGCCCGTCTGAAGGTGCTGGGCACTCAGCTCAAGGACACCGACACCCGCTTCGACGAGCGCAAGGGCGACGACGTCGACTTCGTCATCGGCGACGACTACAAGAAGCTGGCCAAGGAGAAGGACGCCGACGCCGCGATGGCGGCGCTGGCGAACCCGTCCCCCTCGGCCTCGAAGAGCACCTGCACCGACTGACGCGCAGCCCGAACGAACGCCGCGCGCTTGCGATCACACCCGTTCACGCCCGTTCAAGGGCGTGCGCGGAGGACCGGTCAGCCCACGGTCCCGTACATGCGGTCGCCCGCGTCGCCGAGGCCCGGAACGATGTAGCCGTGCTCGTTGAGGCGCTCGTCGATCGAAGCGGTCACCACGGTCACGGGAGTCCCCGAAAGCTCGCGCTCCATCAGCTCCACGCCCTCCGGCGCGGCCAGCAGACAGATGGCCGTCACGTCGTCGGCACCGCGCTGGATCAGTTCGCGGATCGCGGCGACGAGCGTCCCGCCGGTCGCCAGCATCGGGTCCAGCACGTACACCTGCCGTCCGGACAGATCGTCCGGCATCCGGGTCGCGTACGTGGACGCCTGCAACGTCTGCTCGTCACGGATCATGCCGAGGAATCCGACCTCCGCCGTGGGCAGCAGCCGCACCATCCCGTCGAGCATGCCGAGGCCCGCGCGCAGGATCGGCACGACCAGGGGGCGCGGGTGCGACAGGCGCACGCCCGTGGTCTCCGTGACCGGGGTGCGGATCTCGACGCCGGAGGTGCGCACGTCCCTCGTCGCCTCGTATGCGAGAAGGGTCACCAACTCGTCGGCCAGACGCCGGAAGGTCGGTGAATCGGTGCGCTCGTCGCGCAGTGTCGTCAGTTTGTGCGCCACCAACGGGTGGTCGACCGCATGGATACGCATGCCCCGACAGTATCCGAGGCATCCGGACGGCTCGTACTGGCGTACCCCTCCGTAGAGAGGGAACGTGGTCAGGTATGCCGGAGGTGCACACATGTCCGACTCTCGGAACTCGAGGAAGACCGGAAGCACACCCCCCGTACGGACTCGGGCTTCGGCTGCGGCGGCTGGAGCGCCCGGGCGGGCACCTCCGAA
>NZ_JACBXA010000463.1 GCF_013870515.1 Streptomyces albidus (ex Kaewkla and Franco 2022)
GGCAGACGAGCCGCCCGCCGGACACTGCCCCCATCTGGGTGCGCCGCTGTGCGAGGGGGCGGTGTCCGGCGGGCGGCTCGTCTGCCGCTGGCACGGCCTGAGCCTGGACGGGACGGACCTGTCCGGCTGGACGCCGTACCCGGTGCACGACGACGGGGTGCTGGCCTGGGTCCGCCTCGACACGGCAGGCGGCGAACAACCGCTGCCGCACCCGGAGTTGCCGGCTCGCCCGGCCGACGTCCCGGCCCTTGACGCCGTCGCCACCCTGACCGGGGACTGCGAGCCCGAGGACGTCGTCGCCAACCGCCTCGACCCCTGGCACGGCGCGTGGTTCCACCCGTACTCCTTCACGCAGCTCACCGTCGTGGAGGAACCCCACCCCGACACCGGCGACCGGTTCGTGGTGGACGTGGCCTACCGGCTCGCCGGGCGCGCCGCCGTGCCCGTACGCGCCACGTTCACCGCACCGGGGCCCCGCACCGTCGTCATGCACATCCAAAGCGGCGAAGGCGCGGGCTCGTCCGTGGAGACGCACGCCACTCCACTGACGGCGCCCGGCCATCCACGGCCTCGAACTGCCGTCATCGAGGCGGTACTTGCCACCTCCGGACGACCGGGATTCCGTGTCGCACGGCGCATGGCCCCGTTGTTCCGGCCGCTGATGCGGCGCGCGGCCACCAGGCTCTGGCGCGACGACCTCGCCTATGCGGAGCGGCGCTGCGAACTGCGCGGCCGCAACGCCTTCCCGGGGTGAGGACGGTGAAGGAGGCGGACATCGTCGTCATCGGCGCCGGCGCCGCAGGGCTGTCGCTGGCCTGGCAGCTGACCCGGCCACGTGCCGCCGCACACGGGCACCACCCCTCGGTGCTGCTGGTGGAACCACCCCCCGGGCCGGTACGCACCCCTGCGCGCACCTGGTGCTTCTGGGAGGAACCCGGGGGCGACTGGGACGAGTTGCTCACCGCGTCGTGGCAGCGCCTCCTCATCCGGGGCCGCGACGGCCGCAGCACGACGGGCGACTGCCCAGTGCCGTACAAGATGCTCCGCTCGGAGGACTACACCCGCGCGCTGGGGGAGCGGCTGCGTGCATGCCCGGACGTGGAGCTGGTCGCCGGAACCGTCGCCACCGTGCACGACACCCCTCACGGGGCGCGGGTGACCGGCGTCGACGAGCAGGGCGAACCGTTCGCCTTGAGAGGCCGCTGGGTCTTCGACTCCCGCCCGCCCCGCCGTCTGCCGCCCGCCCGGACGACGCTGCTGCAGCACTTCCGCGGCTGGTTCGTGCGCACCGAGAGCGACTGCTTCGACCCGGCCGTCGCGGAGTTGATGGACATGCGCACCCAACAGCCGCGCCGTGGGCTCTCCTTCGCCTACGTCCTGCCAATGAGCGCTCGCGAAGCGCTGGTGGAATACACCGAGTTCTCGGAGACCGTCCTGGACCGCGCGGGCTACGAAGCGGCCCTCCGGCACTACACGAGCAGCACCCGCCCGCTGGGGCCCTTCACCGTCACGGCCACCGAACAAGGCGTCATTCCCATGACGGACGGAAGATTCCCACGACGCACCGGCGACTCCGTCTTCCCCGTGGGCGCCGCCGCCGGCGCCACCCGGCCGTCCACCGGCTACACCTTCACCGCCCTCCAGCGGCAGACCGCGGCGATCGCGCAGGCCGTCCGCGCGGGCCGCACTCCGCTGCCGCCGCGTCCGCACAGCCGCCGTCACCGCGCCATGGACGCCGTCCTGCTGCGGGCCCTGGCCACCGGGGGCGTCGAGGGGGCGCCCTTCTTCGAGGATCTCTTCCGCCGCAACCCGCTGCCGCGCGTACTGCACTTCCTCGACGGCCGCTCCACCCTGCGTGAGGAGTGGAACCTCGGTCTGCGAACCCCCGTCGGCGCGATGCTGGCCTCCCTCATCTCGCTTCCCACGGTTCCCTCCCGCGCGGCCGCACCGCCGCCCGGGTACACGAGCGCTCGCCCTGCGGCGGCTCAGGAGGTGAAGGTATGAAGCTCGT
>NZ_JACBXA010000464.1 GCF_013870515.1 Streptomyces albidus (ex Kaewkla and Franco 2022)
CCCCGGCACGCGGAACGGGAATCTTCGTCCCGGGCGCCGACGGCTTGCCTCCGCCCGGCTTGTCCTCGTCCCTCGGCGGCTCGAACAGCTCGGGCAGCTCGATGCCGCCGACGAAGCCGGGGACCGGCTCACCGAACGTACGGCTGCCGCTCCCGTCGCCGTAGGGACTGGTGTCGACGCGCCACCAGTCGGGGTTCGACTCCTCGGGGCCCAGTTCGTCCATGCCCGCGAGGTGGGGCGCCGAGGCGCCCGTCGCGGCGGTGGCCGCCGGCGGCGACGGTGCGGCCTCAGATGTGCGCCTGGGGGAGGCCCGCTTCCACAAGGACACCTTCGGGTCCTCGCCGAACCGGTCGTCGTCCGAGCCGCTCCGCGGCATCGGCACGCCCGAGGCGGAAGCCGTCTTCGCGGAACCCGTCCACGCGGATCCGCCACCCGACCCGGTCGCCCCGGAGACGACCTCCTCGGGCTTGCCCAGCCTGGCGAGGATCTTCCGCACGGCGGCCTTGCTCTCCGCGCCGCCCTCCTCGGCCCGCAGCCTGTCGATCCGTCCGCGCAGCCCGCTCACCAGCCGCGCACGCTCGGCGGCCGTCATCGACGTGCGGTGAGCCAGATCGCCGATCCGGCTCAGATAGTCGAACACGAGCTGATCGCTCTCGATCCCCACCAATTCCCCAACGACTGCGTGACTTTGGCGCCTGCCCTGCCACTTGCCAGGCTCGAACACGACGGTACCGCGCCATGCGCCCCGGGGACGCGGGCGACCGGCTCGCGGACGCCCCGCTAACGTGGTGTGGATGAGCACCGAGCAGAACGGCGGTAGCCCCGCCCCCCGTACGCTCGCCGACGATCTGCGCTCCCGCGACGACGGAGCGCTCGCCGAGCTGCTCCGCACCCGCCCGGATCTGCTCTCGCCCGTGCCCAACGACCTCACCCAGCTCGCCACCCGTGCGGGCACCAGGGCCTCCGTCGTACGTGCGGTCGAGCGGCTGGACCGCTTCGCGCTCCAGACCGCGGAGGCCATCGCCGTCGCGCCGGACCCCTGTCCGTACGAGACCCTCGTCGCGCTCCTCGCGGGCGATCCCGAAGGCATGGATCCCACCGGCGACCCCGCTTACGACGTCCCCGGTGAACTGCCCCGCGCGCTACGCACTCTGCGCGCACAGGCACTGCTGTGGGGCGAGGACGACAAGCTGCGCCTCGTACGCACCGTCCGCGAACTGCTGACCCCAAACCCTTCCGCGCCCTCCCCCACCGGCCTCGGGCCGACGCTGGCAGAAGCGACCGCGGGCATGTCGCCGGGACGGCTGCAGGAGATCCTCGCCATGGCGGGCCTACCCGGCACCCATGATCCGGTGAGCGCGCTGGCCTCGCTCACCTCGCTCTTCACCGACCGCGCCCGCACCGCCGAACTCCTCGACGGCGCACCCCCGCAGTCCCTCGTCATGCTCGACAAGCTGCGCTGGGGCCCGCCCTACGGTTCCGTACAGGCCGACGCCCCCTCGCTTCCCGTGACTTGGCTGCTCGACCGCGCGCTGCTCGTACGCTCCTCGTCCCGCACCGTCGTGCTTCCGAGGGAAGTCGCCCTGCACCTTCGCGCGGGCCGCGCCCACCGGGACGTCGAACCGCTGCCCCCCTCCCTCATCGCCAGGCGCGAGTATCCGGTGGAGACGGTCGACGCGGCGGCCGCGAGCCAGGTCCTCGGCGCCCTGGGCACCCTGGAGGACCTGCTGGCCGACTGGGAGTCGGACCCGCCTTCCGTGCTCCGTGCCGGCGGCCTGGGCGTACGCGACCTCAAGCGCACCGCCACCGTGCTCGACGTGCCCGAGCCCACAGCGGCCTTCTGGATCGAACTCGCTTACGCCGCGGGCCTGTTGGCCCCCGACGGCGAACCCGACGAGCGGTACGCGCCCACCCCGGCCCACGACGAATGGCTGCGCCTTCCCGCGCACGAGCGCTGGGCCCACATCGTCGTCCGCTGGCTCACCGGCACCCGCGTCCCGGGGCTGG
>NZ_JACBXA010000465.1 GCF_013870515.1 Streptomyces albidus (ex Kaewkla and Franco 2022)
GATGCTGGCCTGCCCTGCGCCTGGCGGCCCCGGTGCCCCCGCGCCGCCCGGGCCTCCACCCGGTGCGCCGCCCGCGATGCCAGGTGCTCCCGCCGGTCCGCCGCCGCAGGCGTACGGCTTCCCGCAGGGTCCGCCCGCCGGGCCTCCGCCCGGTGCGCCCGGCGTTCCGGGCGCCCCGCCCGCGTACGGCTACCCGCAGCAGCCCTCCGGTCAGCCCACGGTCGGCCCGGGCTACATGGCGGTGCTCAGCTACCGCGCGCCGGACGGTTCCGAGCAGCAGCTCATCCGGCGCTCCGCCCCCGGCACTCCGCACCCGGAGTGGCAGATCCTGCACGAGCTGCGCAACATGAACGTGCCGCCGCAGCAAGTGGTCGAGCTGCACACCGAGTTGGAGTCCTGCGAGCTGCCGGGCGGCTATTGCGCCCGTATGGTCCGCGAGACCTGGCCGCAGGTGCGTGTCACGCACACCGCCCCTTACGGACGCGACCACGCCTCGCGGCAGCAGGGCATGCGCCATCTGCTGGAGCACCAGGGCGAGTTGCATCAGGTCGCCGACGGCCCGGCCCGCCCTGCCCCGTTCCGCGTGCCGTTGCCGCCGCAGCACCAGATCCCGCCCGTGCCGCCCGTCCCGCCGGACGCCATAGGGCACGAGCTGATGCAGGCCTTCGGGCCGCAGGGCGTCTTCCGCTTCGACCAGCACTCCGTCTCGCGGCAGGGTGTGCCCGACGTCGTCGGGCAGACGCTCGTGTGGGCGGGGCTGCCGGTGGATGTGAGCCCGTTCTTCTGGGGGCAGGCGCAGCCGGGCCGTCCGGTGCCGACCCTCGCCGAACTCGCACAGGAGCGTGGCGTCCAGCCGGGCGCCGACGCGGGTTCGTATCTGGTGATGGGCAACGACTTCGGCCGTCAGATGTGCGTGCAGTACGGGACGGCGCACATCGTGGCCGTGCCGTTGGAGGCCGCCGCCGACGGGCAGCCCGCGCAGCCGCAGTTCGTTAACAACGGGCTGCCGGAGTTCGTGCGCTGCCTGGGCGCCCTGGGCCGGATGTGGCCGCTGAGGTACGGGCTGACGCAGGAGCAGGCGGGCCGCTGGACGGTCGACTTCCAGTCCCAGCTGGCCGCGCTGGACCCCGCGGCGCTCGCTTCACCGGAGAACTGGTGGGCGGTGCTGCTGGAGCAGATGTGGGACGGGTTGTTCTGACGCGCGTCCCTTGAGTGCCGCCCGGTTTTCCGGGCGGCAGCAGGTTGCGGCGCCTTCGCGGTGGTTCACGCGGAGGCGCCGTTCACTCTTTGCGGCGGATCCGGTCCCGTCGCCCGTCACCCTCACGGATGGTCCCTGTCCTGGGTGTGCTGACGGGCGGCGGGACTTCTGCTGTGCCGGGCGTCTGCCGGATCACGCCAAGTCAGGGCCCGGATCGCGTCCGGAAGGGGGCGCCCGCTCCCTCTTCATCCGTGCCGCGGTGCCCCGTTCTCGGCCTCCTCAGAGCGCGCGCACGTTATGACCGCTTCGGCCGGATCGAGAAGGATGTGCGTCCGCCGGATTGTGTTGCTGAGGTAAGGGGCTCGATATGGGTGCGTCGCCGCATGCCTTCGCCGTTGTACGGGGCCGGGGCTACCGGCCCGAGCAGGTCGACAGGAGGGTGGCCCGCCTGATCGGGCGTTCCAGTGAGGACTGGGAGCGTGCCGCCAGGCTCACCGCCCTCGTGGAGCAGATGACCGGCGAGATGGAGAGGCTGCGAGCCGAGGCCGAGTCCCGTCCGCCGCAGACGTACGAGGCGCTGGGCGACCGGGCGCGGAAGCTGCTGGTGCTGGCCGAGAGCGAGAGCGCGCAGGTGCTCGGCGCGGGCCGGAGCGAGGCGCGGCTGACGGTCGAGCAGGCCGAGGCGGCGGCGAGGGTCGTACGCGAGTCGGCGCAGCGTGAGGCGAAGCGCCTGCGGGCGGAGGCGACGGCGACGGCCGCCCGTACCGTCGAGAAC
>NZ_JACBXA010000466.1 GCF_013870515.1 Streptomyces albidus (ex Kaewkla and Franco 2022)
GACGTACAGCAGCAGGTAGTTGTCGGCCAGGACGAGCAGCAGCAGTGCCGCAGCCGTCCCGCGGTCGCCGCAGTACCCGCCTCCACCTCGGCGGCCGTGTCCGCCAGGCTCAGCCCGAGACCGTCGCACAACAGCAACGGCGCACGGTACGAGTTGGGCAGCCGCAGAAGCGCGTCGAGCAGCGTGCGGTCGCCGGGAGGGACGCTGCGCATCGCGCGCCTGTGGCGGACGATGCGGAGAACGCGGAAGTGGCGCCAGGGTGCGAGGGCGTATTGATAGGAGGCCGCGCGAACCCATCCGGCCGGGTCGGCGTCGACGGCCACTTCCGGCCAGCGCTGCCACGCGAGTCGGAACGCGTGTGTGACGGCACGGCGCGCAAGGCCGCGGTGACCGCAGAGCAGGAAGGCCTGACGCGTGAGGGAGGGGGCGTGCCGGGCGTGGAGCATGTCGAAGGCGTCGGCTGCGGTGGGGCGTACGTCCTCGGCGGGGGCCACGGCGGGGTCTTCGGGCGCGGCGTCAGCGGGGTCCTCGGGCGCGCTGGGGTGTTGGGAGCGTCCGGGGTGTCCGGGCGTTTCGCCAGACGGGAGTTCGGACGGGCCTTCAGCCTGGTCCTCGGACGGGTCTTCAGCCTGGTCCTCGGACGGGTCGCGGACCGTGTCGCCTGCCGGGTCCGGTAGTCCGTCGTCCTCGACGGTGTCATCCTGCGCGCCGAGCGGAGTCACCGCCTGAGCCTCGTCCGTCGCCTCGGATGCTTCTTCGGATTCCTCGATTTCGTCGGCGGACAGCTCGTGCTCCGGGCTCATGCGCTCCCCCGGATCATCCGGCCTGGGCGACACCCCAGCCATTGCCGTGTGAATTGTGTGACAAGGTGCATGTGGACATAGTGGGCGACACAGCGACAATTTGTCTGTTACCGGATCAAAACGTGTGTTGTTGACAGCATGTCGGCGTGAGCCAAGTGACGCATCGCAGCCCGACGTTGTCTCCGTACAACCGAAGCACCTCGCGACCGCTGCCATCGGCTGCGGCCTGGCTCTTCGAAGGTGTGATCGCCGCAGGTCTCGGCCTCGGAGGGCTGACCGTCCTCGTACTGCTGTTGTGGATCATCTCCCCCTACCCGGACAGCGGCGCCGGCGGTGCCCTGCACATCGCCGCCGATCTGTGGCTGCTCGGCCACGGCAGTCAGCTGATTCGCACCGAGACTCTCTCCGGCGTTCCCGCCCCCGTCGCACTGACGCCGCTGCTGCTGATGGTCCTGCCCGTCTCGTTGCTGTACAGGGCGTGCCTGCGCGCGCTCGTGGAGGGCGAGGACGATGCGGCACGACTGGGCGAGGACGGGGCGCAAGCAGTGTTCGGGCCGGTCGGCTGGGTCGCTTGCGGCTATCTGCTGACGAGCGCCACGGCCGTGGTCTTCGCCTCCGGCGGGCCCGTACGCGCCGACGTGATCAGTGCCGTCGTGCGGCTGCCGTTCTTCGTGGTGTGCGTCGCGGCGGCCGCCGCGTGGGTGGGATTCGGGCGCGGAGCCTCCAAGGCCGCTCACGCGCGGAAGGGGCCCGACGAGCCTGACGGCCCCGCTTCTCACGCCTCGTCCGGCCCACCCGCCACGACCAACGATTCAGGGAACGAGCGGGACGCGCTCGTGGAGAACGAGGACGCGACGAGCGTGCCGCCGCTTCCCGTGCACCTGAGGGAAGCCGCCGCGCTCGTCCGTCGAGTGCGTCCCGTGCGCACGGTGCTGACGGTCACGGCTGTGCTGTGCGCGGGCGGTCTCGTGCTGACTCTCTGCGCGGTGTTGTGGCGTCTGGACGCGGTGCGCGACGCGTTCCCGGAGCTGGCCGGGCCCTGGCCGGGCCAGTTCGCGGTGTTCCTCCTGGTCCTGGCACTGCTGCCGAACGCGGCCGTGTGGGGTGCGGCCTACGGGCTCGGCCCCGGCTTCGCGTTGGGCGCTGGGACGGTGGTGGCGCCGCTGACG
>NZ_JACBXA010000467.1 GCF_013870515.1 Streptomyces albidus (ex Kaewkla and Franco 2022)
TGGACCGTCTCTGGGCAGTGCGGAGGCGACCAACGGTGACGGTGACCGCGGCGGCTTCCGCCGCGACGACCGCCCGTCCTACAACCGGGACGACCGCCCGTCCTACAACCGGGAGCGGCGCGACGGCGACCGTGGTGGGTTCCGCCGCGACGACCGTCGCCCGGCCTCGTCGTCGACCTCGTCCTCGTTCGGTCGCGACGCCCGTTCGCACGACGACCGTCGCCCCCAGGGCCGCCGCGACGACCACCGCACCGGTGGTCGCTCCTTCGACCGCCGCACGGACAAGCCGCGTTGGAAGCGCAACAGCTGACACCTTCCCAGCACGAAGGCGAATGCCTTCGAAGCCCGGCGGACCGCCGGGCTATGCTGCGGGGGCGGGCCGTTAGCTCAATTGGCAGAGCAGTGGACTTTTAATCCATTGGTTGTGGGTTCGAGTCCCACACGGCCTACTTCCGCGTCGGTGGTGTCGCTCTCGCCGACCTGCGTACGAGCGCCCCGGCCGGGCTGACCGGCGGGGCGTTCTCGCGTTTGCGGACCCCTGAGTGGGCCCGGACCCGGCTTCGGCGGCACGACCGCCGCAGGCGACCGCGACCCCTCGTCACTCGTCGATGTCCTCGACCCTGCCGAGGTCGACGTTCCCCTCTTCGTCGAAGACCTCCCCGTCGTTGAACGAGCGGTGGACGACGATCACCTCGTAGTCCTCGTCGTTGAGGTCCTCGCACGCTTCGGGGCGGGGGTCGCTCGCGTGCTGCGGCGGGTTGTTCATGTGCGCGATCTTCGCGGCGCAGCTCTCCGCGACCTCTTTCTGGTCGGCGCAGCCGGTCAGCGCGAGCAGTAAGACGGGTACGAGGCAGGCGATGCCTGCCGCGTCGGGTCGGGTGCGCATGGTCCCCCTCTGGTCGTGTGGGGGGATGATAAATGCCGAACGCGCTTGCTCGTGGCCGAAGTTGCGCGCTCGAACGAGCGCGGAATTGATGAGCCGGTTCGGACTCGCATGCCGTACGCCGCTGTGAGACGGGGGCGCTCGCGGTCACCGCCGATCCCTCAACTACTGGGGTTGCTCCAGCAGTTCTCCATGCCGGCTCCAGCCGTACTCCAGGCCGCGCACGGAAGCAGCGGCGACGGCGCCGATTCGCGCCCCCGCCCTTCCTTCCGCGCCTTCTCCGGCTGACGCCGTACGGAGTCAGATCGCCGGCACCGGCTCGGGAGGAACGGGGCCCGTGTAGCGCGCGGCGGGACGGATGATCTTCGAATCCTCGGCCTGTTCAAGGATGTTGGCGCTCCAGCCGACCACGCGCGCGGCGCAGAACGTGGGCGTGAACATCGTGCGCGGGAGTCCGCTCAGTTCCATGACGACGGCGGCGTAGAACTCGACGTTGGTGTGGAGTTCGCGGCCCGGCTTGAGCTCTTCGAGAATCGCCTGGACCCGCTCCTCGACCTGCACGGCGAACTCGACAAGCGGGCCGCCGAATTCGCGGGCGATCTTCTTGAGCATCCGCGAACGAGGGTCCTCCGTACGGTAGACGGGGTGTCCGAAGCCCATGATCCTCTCGCCCGCCAGGACGTGTTCGCGGATCCACCCGTCGATGCGGTCCGGTGTGCCGATGGCGTCCAGGGTGTCCAGGGCGCGGCTGGGTGAGCCGCCGTGCAGCGGCCCCGACAGGGCGCCGATCGCGCCGGTGAGACACGCGGCGACGTCGGCTCCGGTCGAGGCGATGACGCGGCCCGTGAAGGTGGACGCGTTGAATCCGTGGTCGACGGTGGAGACGAGATAGCGCTCCACGGCGCGGACTTGACGCTGCGAGGGCTCCTGGCCGGTGAGCATGTGGAGGTAGTTCGCCGCGTACGGCAGGTCGTCCCGGGGCTCGACCGGTTCGAGCCCTTCGCCGAGCCGGTGCAGAGCCGTGAGCAGGGTGGGCACCAGCGCACACGCCGCCAGCGCGTCCTCGCGGCGTTCGCCGGGCGTG
>NZ_JACBXA010000468.1 GCF_013870515.1 Streptomyces albidus (ex Kaewkla and Franco 2022)
GGGACGCCGGGCGAGGCCCCCGACATCGCGGCCCTGCCCATGCTGGCCCAGCTGACGACGGCCGAGCAGCGCTGGGCGGACCGCGAAGAGGACATCACCGCGGTCAGCGGCGACCCCTTCGAGGTGGGCCAGGTCTTCGCCCGCCGCTGGCTGGAGCGCCTCTCCGCGCCCGTACACGTGCAGTCGCTGGCCCGTGAATACCCGCGCATCCCGCACCGCATCGACGGGGAACTGCTCCGTTACGCCGCCCGCTTCGGGCTGCTCGCGCACAAGGACGACCAGATCGACGAGCACGACCGGTATGCGATCCGCGCGGGCTTCTGGCGAGAGGTCGACGCCCCCGTGAGCGGGCAGCAGAGCGCTCCGGCAGAGGGCGCGCCCGTCCCCGAGTGAACGAGCGGGCGACAGCCGGTGGGAGAGCAGGCGAGCGGCCCGTTGTCAGCCGGGCCGCCGCAGCAGCGTAGGCTCGTCGCTCGTGGGAACCGGCACATGGCAGCAGGCGGTGGGAAGCGTGGCTACGGCGACGCGGGCCGCCGTGCGCATGACCGGGCTGGTCAAGACCTACCCGGCGGGCAGGAGCCGGCGCGGACGGCCCCGCACTCCGCCCGTACGGGCCTGTGACGGGATCACCCTCCAGGTGCACCCCGGAGAGATCTTCGGCCTTCTCGGGCCGAACGGAGCGGGGAAGACGACCGTCGTCAGGCAGCTCACCGGCCTTCTGCGCCCCGACTCGGGCAGCGTCGACGTACTCGGCCACGATCTCGTGCGGCACCCGGAACGTGCTTCGCGGCTGCTGGCCTATCTGGGTCAGGAGTCGAGCGCACTGGACGAGTTGACGGTGGGGCTCGCCGCCGAGACGACGGCACGGCTGCGCGGGCTGGACGCAGGCGCCGCACGCCGCGAGCGTGACGCCGTACTGGACGAGCTCGACCTCGGCGACCTCGCCGGACGCCCGCTGAACAAGCTCTCGGGCGGCCAGCGTCGCCTGGCCTGTGTCGCGGCGGCGCTCGTGGGCGAGCGGCCCCTGCTCGTGCTCGACGAGCCGACGACCGGCATGGACCCCCTGGCCCGGCGCGCGGTCTGGTCCGCGGTGGACCGGCGGCGCAGCGAGTACGGAACCACGGTCGTGCTGGTGACGCACAACGTCATCGAGGCCGAGACCGTCCTGGACCGGGTCGCGGTGCTGGAACGGGGCCGCGTCATCGCCTGCGACACCCCGGGCGGGCTGAAGAGCATGGTCGGCGAGGACGTAAGGCTGGACCTGGTCTGGCGTGACCGCGCACCGCTGGAGGTGCCCGAGGTCGCTGAGCTGGCAGGACGCGCCACCGTCTCAGGGCGCCGCTGGACGCTGCGCCTGGCGCCGGAGGCGGCCCGCGACGCGGTCAGCGTCGTCACCACCGGCAAGGCCTTCGCGGCACTGGACGACTTCTCCCTGGCGACGCCCAGCCTGGAGGACGTGTATCTGGCACTGGGCGGCAGCGGGGAAGGTCTGGTGAAGGCGTGAGTTCGGTGGCGTTGCGGGGAACCGCGCGGGCCGCACGGCCCGAGGAAACCGAGACTTCGGCAGGTGCTTCCCGTACGGGTGCGGAGACCCCCGCGCCCCTCGCCCCGCGTGCCCGGCTGTGGCCCGCGCTGTGCGCCGTCTACCGCGCCCAGCTTTCGCGGGCGCGGGTCGCCCGCATCCCGCTCCTGTTCGTGGCGACGTTCCAGTCGCTGGGGATCATGGTGCTGATGAGGGGCGTCGTCGAAGGCGGCGCGGAGTCGCGCGCGGTCGTCGCCGGGTCGAGTGTCCTGGTCGTGGCCTTCGTGGCGCTCAACCTCCTGGCCCAGTACTTCGGGCAGCTGCGCGCGGGCGGCGGGCTCGACCACTTCGCGACGCTTCCGGTGCCGGCCGCAGCGGTGGTGCTGGGCGCCGCGGGCGCGTACGCGTCCTTCACCGTCCCGGGAGTCGTGGTCACCGCGGTC
>NZ_JACBXA010000469.1 GCF_013870515.1 Streptomyces albidus (ex Kaewkla and Franco 2022)
GTGCCCAGCCGCCCGCAGACCAGCTACAAGGCCAAGCCGCAGGACACCTCGATCCGCCCCCGGGCGCGGAGGTGGGGTCGTCCGGCGCCGGAGGTGCGGGGACGGTCACCAGCAACTCGACGCCGACCGGACCGCCCGTACGGGAGCCGGCTCCCTCCCCGGCGTCCTGCTCGTCCGGATCCTGCGCATCGGGCTGCACCTCGGGCTGTTGGGACAGCGCGAGCACGGGGGCGTGTGTGCGCCATGCCTCGACGGCGAGCCGCTCCGCCTCAGCTGTCGGTACGAACGGTTCGGTGTGCTCCTCCACCGCCTCACCCGCCAGCACTCCGGCGACCCGCTTGACCAGGTCGGCCACCAGGGTTCCGCGCCACGCGGACCATGCCGCGGGCCCCGTGGCGAGCGCGTCGGCCTCGGTCAGTGCGTGAAGAAGTTCGAGTGTGCCCGCGCTGCGGACCACGTCCGCGACCGAGCGGATCGTCGCCGGGTCGTCCAGGTCGCGCCGGGTCGCCGTCTCGACGAGCAGGAGGTGGTGGCGTACGAGCGTGGCGAGGACCTCGACGTCGGCCTCCCCGAAGCCGATCCGGGCCGCCATGTCACGGGCGATCGTCTCCCCCACCACGGAGTGGTCGCCGGGCCAGCCCTTGCCGATGTCGTGCAGCAGCGCCCCGACCAGCAGCAGGTCGGGCCGCTGCACCCGCCGGGTCAGCGCTGAGGCGCGCACGGCCGTCTCCACCAGGTGACGGTCGACGGTGAAGCGGTGCACGGCGTTGCGCTGCGGGCGGCAGCGGACGCGCTCCCAGTCCGGCAGCAGGCGGGCGATCAGGCCCTCCGCCTCCAGCGCCTCCCAGACCGGCACCGTGGCTTCGCCGGCGCCGAGCAGGGAGACGAACTCCTCGCGGGCCTCCGCGGGCCACGGCACCGGCAGGGTCTTTGCGCCGCCTGCTCCTGCCCTGCCGGTGCCCGTACGGTTGCCGGCCCCCTGTGCCGTACCGGCAGTGGCCTCGGCCATCCGCCGCACCGCGGGCAGAGCGAGGGGCAGTTGGGCCTGAGCCGCGGCTGCGGCGGCCCGCAGCGGCAGCACCGGATCGCGGTCCGGACGGGCGGTGCGCGCGAGGACGGCTTCGCCGTCGTGCTCGACGACCCCTTCCGCGAGCGGCGTACGTTCCTGGTCGGCCGGCGCACGGCGCGATCCGCCCGCACCGCCGAGCAGCCCGCGCAGCCGGGTCGCGCGTCCTCCACGGGAGCGGAGCACGCGGCCCACCTCACGCCAGGTCACGTCGGAGGCGTAGGCGAGGGTGCGGGCGGCCTCGTAGACCTGCCGCAGCAGGAAGTCGGCGTCCACCATGCGGAGCGCCGAGGCGACCTGGTCCTGGTCCTGCAGCGCGAGCCTGTCGGTGGCCCGTCCGGTGGTGAGGTGGAGTGCGTCGCGCACGTCCAGCAGAGTCTCCCGCGCCTCGGCGAGGCCGCGGCGCGGTGCGTCCGCGAGCCAGGACGCGGCCACCGCCCGCAGGGCCGTGGCGTCGCGCAGTCCGCCCCGGGCCTCCTTCAGGTCGGGTTCCAGCAGGAAGCGCAACTCCCCGTGCGTACGGGCCCGTTCCTCGGCCAGCTCCCCCAGCTCGGGAAGGCGCTTGTGGGCCTGTGCGCGCCACTGCGCGAGCGCCCCGGCGCGCAAGTCCGCGGTCAGCGTCTCGTCGCCGGCCACGTGCCGTGCGTCCAGCAGGCCCAGTTGGACCTTGAGGTCCTCCTCCGCCGTCCTCCGGGCCTCGGCCGGTGTGCGTACGGAGTGGTCCAGGGCGATCCCCAGGTCCCAGACGGGATACCAGATGCGGTCCGCGATCCGCGCGATCTCGCTCTGGCGCCGTCCGTCGTGCAGGAGCAGCAGATCCAGGTCGCTGCGCGGGGACAGCTCGCCCCGCCCGTACCCGCCGACGGCGACCAGCGCGACGCCCGCC
>NZ_JACBXA010000047.1 GCF_013870515.1 Streptomyces albidus (ex Kaewkla and Franco 2022)
CCGCCTCGACGGGGTGTGGCTCGCGGCGCTCGTCCTCACACCGCTCGCGGCGTTCGAGGCGGTGAACGGGATGCCGCTCGCCGTCCAGTACCGCCAGCGGACCCGCCGCTCGGCCGAGCGGATCCAGGACGTGCTGGACGCGCCCGATCCCGTACGCGAACCCGGCGAGGGCGAAGCCGCCCCCGCCCCCGACTCGCCCTTCCCCCTCACCCTTCGCGCCGTCACCGCGCGCTACCCGGAGCCGGCCCGCCGGGAGCGCAAGGCGGACGAAGACCTGCGCCCGACTCCCCCGCCCCTCGCCGACTTCGACCTGAACCTCACCCCGGGACGCCGCGTGGCCGTGGTCGGCACATCGGGTTCGGGGAAGACCACCCTCGCCTCCACGCTGCTGCGCTTCCTCGACCCGGACGCCGGCTCGTACACGCTCGGGGGCGTCCCCGCGCGCGAGTTGCGCTCCGACGCCGTGCGCCGCTTCGTCGGCCTGTGCGCCCAGGACGCCCACATCTTCGACAGCTCACTGCGGGAGAACCTGCGCCTCGCACGTACGGACGCCACCGACGCCGAGCTGCGCGGGGCGCTTGCCGGGGCCCGACTCGACTCCTGGGTCGGCACGTTGCCCGGCGGGCTCGACACCATGGTCGGTGAGCACGGCGCGCGCCTCTCGGGCGGGCAGCGCCAACGGCTCGCGCTCGCCCGCGCGTTGCTCGCCGACTTCCCCGTGCTCGTCCTGGACGAGCCCGCCGAACATCTCGACCTTCCCACGGCGGACGCGCTCACCGCGGACCTGCTGGCCGCGACCGAGGGGCGAACGACGGTGCTGATCACACACCGGCTCCAGGGCCTGGACGCCGTTGACGAGGTGATCGTGCTCGACGGCGGCCGCACCGTCGAACGGGGCACTTACCGCGAACTGGCGGCAGCCGACGGTCCGTTCAGCCGGATGCTCGCTCTCGAAGCGGCTGCTGCCGCGTCGCTCGGCCCGGACCCGGGGCGTCCTATCGGCCGTGGAGCGGAAGATCCCCGGGAAGGCCGCTTGCGGAGCCCGGAGACCCGAGCAGCAGCTTCTCGATGACCGCTGCGACCCCGTCGTCCTCGTTGGAGGCCGCGTGGTCCGTCGTGGCGGCGAGCACCTCGGGGTGGGCGTTGGCCATCGCGTACGAGGTGCCCGCCCAGCCGAGCATCTCCAGGTCGTTGGGCATGTCGCCGAAGGCGACGACCTCTTCCGGCTGGATGCCGCGCTCGGCGCAGGAACGGGCCAGAGTGCTCGCCTTGCTGACACCGGCGCCGCTGATCTCCAGGAGGGCGGACTTGCTGGAACGCGTGAACGTCGCGTGCGCGCCGGCCACCTTCCGGCCCAGGGCGAGGAACTGGTCCGGTTCCATGTCGGGGTGGTACGCGAGCAGCTTCAGCACGGGCTCCTCGTGACCGGGGCCCAGCAGTTTCTCCACCGGAGCCACGATCCCGAGAGGGTCCGGGTGCAGGGCGGGGTACTGAGGCTCGAAATGGATGCCGCCGGTGCGCTCGACGGCGAAGCTCACGCCCGGAGCCGCCTCCCTCAGCGCGTCGACGGATGCCAGCGCGTCGTCCCGCTCCAGCGGCCGCACATCGATGATCTTCCGTCCGCGGTGCAGGTCGACGACCGCAGCGCCGTTCGCGCAGATGGCGAGACCGTGCCCGTGGACGTGCTCGCTGACGACGCCCATCCAGCGCGCGGGACGCCCGGTGACGAAGAAGACCTCGAGCCCTGCGACCTCGGCGGCGGCCAGTGCGGCGACCGTACGGTCGGAGACCGACTTGTCGTCGCGCAGCAACGTGCCGTCGAGGTCGGTCGCGATCAGCCGGGGGCGGACGGCCGCCCGGCCTGCGCTCGGTGAGGCGTGGGGTGCGCTCGGGGCGGAGGTTGCGCGCGGCTCAGTCACAGCGTCCATCTTCGCGCATATGCGCGCACAACCGTGCGGAGGGTTCCGCCGATGAGCGACTGACGACCGGATTCGGCCACTTCTCAAGGGACTTGGGGGCTTCTCGCGGGCTTCTTGGGGCTTCCCGGCTCCGGGACCTCGGGAGGTTGGGACCTTGGGTCAGCCCCTCGACCGCCACCCTCGGCGGAGGCCCGGCTCACCTCTACGAAGCGGCCAGCTGCGGCAGGCCCTCCGTGACGATGCGCTCGAAGACCGTCTCGTCGGCGGCGAAGACGGTGTCCCGGATCGGCCAGTGCAGGACGATCTCGTCGATGCCCGCTGCCGCGTACCGCCCCGCGAAGTCCACGAACGCGTCCACCGAGTCCAGCGGGCTCCCCGGCACGAAGCCCGTGAGCAGGACCTTCTTGATGTCCCCGGGGTCCCTGCCCGTCTGCTCGCAGGCAGTGCCGAGCCTGACGATCTGGTCGCGGACCGCCTGCAGGCCCTCCGCCGGGGTGGCCGTCTCGTGGATGCGCGGGTCGCCCGTGGTCACCCACGACTGCCCGTAGCGCGCGGCGAGGAGCAGACCGCGCGGGCCCGTGGCGGCGACGGCGAAGGGGAGCCGGGGGCTCTGGACGCAACCGGGAATGTTGCGCACCTCCCCCGCCGAGTAGAAATCGCCCTCGTAGGAGACCACCGGTTCCCGGAGCAGCCGGTCGAGCAGCGGCACGAACTCGGCGAAGCGGTCCGCACGCTCGCGGGGGGTCCAGGGTTCCTGGCCGAGCGCCGTGGCGTCGAAGCCGTTGCCGCCGGCGCCGATCCCGAGGGTGATGCGGCCGTCGCTGATGTCGTCCATGGACATCAGCTCCTTGGCGAGGGTCACCGGGTGCCGGAAGTTCGGCGAGGTGACGAGGGTGCCCAGGCGCAGCCGGGAGGTGACCGCCGCGGCAGCCGTCAGCGTGGGCAGGGCGCCGAACCACGTGCCGTCGCGGAAGGGCTCGCGCCAGGAGAGGTGGTCGTAGGTGTAGGCGGTGTCGAAGCCCAGCTCCTCGGCGCGCTGCCACCTCTCGCGACCACCGTCGTGCCAGCGCAGTACGGGCAGGATCACGGTGCTCAGACGCAGGGGGCGCCGGGAAGAGGTCATGCGGCAGAGCCTACGGGCGGGGGTGCGGGCTGCCGTTTCGACCCTCCCCGGCCGGCCCGCGACGGGTCACACCTCGTCGCTCTCCGTCATTCGTCGCCTGAGGGCAAAAAGTGGACAATTGCCTCATAGGAGTCGGCTGGTGCCGGTAGCGGTCGCCGGTCCTGTGGTGCGTACGCGAATGCGGGACAGCGTGCGCGGTCGCCGACGGGACGGTGGCGGCGGGGGTGCGTGGACGTCTCGGGTGCGGGCCGACGGCGAGTAAGAGGCGGCACCGGTTCAGGCCGGAACCCGTCCAGGTCAGGGAGGAACGACGGACATGGCAGCAGCTCACAGCCGATACGTCGCCGACCGGGGTCTCACCAGTCGCATGGTGATCACGATGTTCCTCATCGGGCTGCTCTACGTGGTGCTCGTCGGCTCGCTGGTCGCGGTGCTGAGCAACGCCTGGCCGCTGATCGTGCTGGCCGTGGGCGGCCTGTTCGTCGCACAGTTCTGGTTCAGCGACCGGATCGCGGCCTTCAGCATGGGAGCCCGCGAGGTCACGCCCGAGCAGGCGCCGGAACTGCACGGTGCGGTGGACCGGTTGTGCGCGCTCGCGGACATGCCCAAGCCAAAGGTGGCCGTGGCGCAGAGCGACGTACCGAACGCGTTCGCCACCGGCCGCAGCCGGCGAAAGTCGATGGTCTGCGCGACCACGGGGCTGATGCGGCGACTGGAGCCGGAGGAGCTGGAAGGCGTGCTCTCCCACGAGCTCTCGCACGTCGCGCACCGCGACGTGGCAGTGATGACCATCGCCTCCTTCCTGGGCGTGCTGGCCGGAGTGCTCACCCGCATCGCCATCTTCGGCGGGCTGAGCCGGGCCGGACGCGACGACCAGAGCGGCGCCGGGCTGATCCTTCTGCTGATCCCTCTGATCAGTGCCGTCGTCTACGTCATCAGCTTCCTGCTGACGCGGCTGCTCTCCCGGTACCGCGAGCTGTCCGCCGACCGTGCGGGCGCGCTGCTGACGGGGCGGCCCTCCGCTCTCGCCTCCGCGCTGACCAAGATCACCGGTGAGATGGCGCGCATCCCGACGCGTGATCTTCGCAAGGCCGAGCCGTTCAACGCCTTCTACTTCGTTCCCGCCTTCTCCGGCCAGAGCATGGCGACGCTGCTCGCCTCGCACCCGCCTTTGGAGCGCCGCCTCGAGCAGCTCCGCCGTATCAGCGCGCAGCTCGGGCAGCAGTGACGGGGTCCGGGCCTCGACCGGCCGGCGAGGGACGGGCAGCGGAGCGGAAGCACCGCCGCCGCTGAGCCGAACTCACAGGCCGCACATCACAGACCGCACAGCACAAGCCACACAGCACAAGGGACGTGAACACCGTGGGTCTCCTGGACGCACTCATGGGGCGCAGCAAACCGGTGCGCCCGGACCTGGACCAGCTCTTCGCCCTGCCCGCAGCTGCCGTCACGCTTCAGGCTGGCGCCGATCTGGTGCCCACGGGTCTCGGTTCGGTGTGCTTCGCGAGCGTCGAGGGCGGGGCGTTCAAGCAGGTGCAGCGGGACGTCCGGGAACTGCTGGACGCCGACCTCGCCCTGAGCCCTCCACCCGGTCAGAGCCCCCGGCAGGGCGGGACGCCGGTGGAGTTCAGCCAGGACGAGTACGGCTACACCTGGCTCCTCGTGCGCCACTCACCGCAGGAGGTCGTCGAGCTCGTCAACGATCTGCACGCCGTCAACACCCTCCTCGCCGAAAGCGGGTTCGGGCCGCAACTGCTGTGCTCCCTCGCGGGCTTCCGGGGAGCGGATGCGGAGGACACCCGCTCCCTCGCCCTCGTCTACCTGTACAAACGCGGCACCTTCTATCCCTTCGCGCCTCAGCCCGGCCGTGAGCACGCTCAGCCTGAGAAGCGGGACAGTGCCCTGGAGTTGCAGGTGCGCGGGCTGCTGACCGACGACCTGCCGGTCGAGCCGGAACTGGACCGGTGGTTCCCCGTGTGGGGCGCACCCGGGCTCCAGGTGGGCCGCTGACGCGACGCCGCAGGATGAAGCCGGGGCGGCACTGCCGTCCGTGCCGAATCGCCCGTTGACGCTGGGACGTACGTGCTCCCGGGACGCCGCCGGACGCCGGGGCGTGCAGCGCGCTTGAGCGGGACTGCCGCCGGTGAACCGGCCCGGCGAAACAGCCGGGGGCGCGGTCCCCGCATGCCGCGCGTTCTCCCCGGAGCGGACCGCCTGCCCGGAAAATGCCGCACAAGGGTCGGAGTGGGCCATTTTCACTGGCTGGGCGAAAGATATCCCGTGTCATTTCTGAGGCAGGCTGAGGTGACTCGCTCGCGTAGTTGAATTTTCATCATGAAACTAATCTCCGAAGGTTGGTGTAACCGGCGGGAACAGTGCTGCCACCTGCGGGTATGAGACACGTCAAAGGTTGCACCGGTCCGGTGGAATTTTCAGCATCGGTGCTTCTATTTTCTCTTCGGATAGCGGCACTTCAGGTCGTTGACCATTGCTACGCTCGCCGCGAATTGAGGCGGCGGGATTCTTGCGTCGCCGCAGCAATGAGATTCTTCATCGACCTGAAGAAGGCGGTATGCGGAAAAGAACAGTGCGAGCAGCGCTGGCGACGACGTCGGCGCTTGCCCTGACCGTGGCGGGGGTGACGACCGCCGTCGGCGCGGAGGGGGCGGCGGACTGCGCCCAGGCCCGGGTTTTCGAAGTCGGTGGCCACGGCGACGGCGACGCCACGGCCTACGACAAGAGCAACGGGCAACTGCCCGCCGGAGTCGACTTCGAGAAGGTGCACTACTCGGCACAGATCGCCCCCTTCCCGGGCGACACCATCTCCATGGACGACTCCGTGGCAGAGGGAATCGCCAAGCTGGACAAGGCGGTTCGCGGCTACCACGGGCAGTGCCCCGACTCCCACATCACCATCACCGGGTACTCACAGGGCGCGATAGTCGCCGGGGACGAACTCAACAAGCTGTCCCAAGAGCAGGCTGTTCCCCATCAGCAGATCGACGGTGTGCTCTACGGCGACCCAAGGCGTCCCGGCGTCAAGGGCGGTCCAGGCGGCATCGAGACCAATCTGCCCACCATCGTCCCGGGCATCACCATGAAGGGCCCGCGCGGCTTCGGTGACATAGCCGTCCACGAGATCTGCAACAAGAACGACGGGATCTGCTACTCGGAGAACCCGGTCACCAACCTGCTCGGCTTCGCCAACGGCGTGGCCGGCTACTTCATGGGCGACCACGCCTACGACATCGATCCCATGGCCCACCGGGGCAACGGCGACACGGTCCACGACCAGCCGCCGCGTGTCCCGCACGGCCCGCCGCTCCCCATCCCGGCGAAGACGCCGTACGAGCAGTACAACGGCGACACCGCGAAGGCGCAGCGCGTTGTCGGCACGTTCCGGGAGGGCGTCCGCAAGCACCTTCCGGCCGAGCTGCGCGACCGGCTCGACGAGTTCCCCTGGCTCTCCGTACCGGCGAACCAGGCGAAGTAAGGCGCCTGTTCCGCCCTGGCACCGGGCCGCGGCAGACCTGCGGCCCGGTGCGACTCCCTTGCCGTCCCGCGAGCAGCCGGACGGTTCGCGGGCAGGCACCTTCGCGCCCGCAGGGCGCCCCGCCACGCCTGACGTCCGTGGGCTGCTGACAGAAGACCTGCCGACGGAGCTGGAGTTGGAGCGGCAGCCGGACGGTGGCTCCGCTGTGGGAGCGCCCGGATCTAACCCCGGTCCGATGACGCGGTCGGAGTCCCGGTACGCGCCTCCTCGCGGCCCGTCTCAGCCAACCGGTCCATCGTGCGGGCCTGTACCTCGCGTTCGGCCGCGGCGGCGATGAACGCTGCCACGTTCTCCGCGCCGACCATGCCCCGTACGGCCGACAGCGTCCCGGCGGGGAGCCGCACCTGCTCCGTGGAGGGGCCCGCCATGGTCACCGCCTCGGCCGCCCCGCCTCCCGCCCCGGACGCGACCGCCCGGCTCAGATGCTCACGCAGGTTGCGGGAGGCCAGGCTCCGCATGGCGCGGGCGAGTTCGGCGTCGGCGGTCTGCTGGGCCAGCGGCCGGAGCCGCCGTACTAGACCGGCCACCTCTGACGCCTCCTCGTCCGACGGGTGGTCGTGGAGGTAGTGGACGAATATGTGCTCGTTGGTGAGGTCCATGAAGCGGGCCGCGATGTGCTCCACCTGCTCGCGCAGCTCCCTCAGATGCTGCGTGATCGCCGGCAACGGGACCCCGGCCCTGTGCAGTTCGGCGGCGACGGCGAGCTCCTGCGGGCTGGGAACGAGATACTGCCCCGGCCGGTCCGGCAGGGGCACCAGCACGCCGAGTTCGACCGCTTCGGCGACTGCGGCGTCACTCCGCAGGCGCTCGCTTTCCGCGTCCTCGCCGTGCCCCTTGCTGCCCACTGCGGCGAAGAGGCCGTCCAGGTCCTCGCGGGTCAGGCGCCCGGGCTCCTCGTCGGTCCAGGGCCCCTCGACCTCCGAGAGCAGCCCCAGCACACCGCCCAGGCCACGGCCTTCGTCCCACGCCTGGAGCAGCTCCTTGATGGAGGCCAGGGTGTACCCGCGCTCCAGCAGCCCGGCTATCTGGCGGAGGCGGTTGAGGTGCGAGTCGTCGTAGACGTTGGCGCGGCCTCGCCGCTCCGGCCTGGGGAGCAGGCCCCGGTCCTGGTAGGCGCGGATGGTGCGCACCGTGGCGCCGCTGTGCTGCGCCAGGTCCTCGATGCGGTACTCGCCGGGGTCCGCGGCCCCGGCGGTGCCGGCCCTCGTCACAGCCGTGGCTCGATCCGGGCGAGGGCGCGCAGCACCTTGGGGGCGAACCGGGAGAGCATCCGCATGCCGTGTGCCTCCGGCGTCACGGGGACCACGGCCTGATTGCGCACGACCGCACGCATGACGACCTTGGCGACCTTCTCGGGCGGATAGTTGCGCAGCTTGTAGAGCCGGGTGACCCGGTCCCTGCGGCGCTGCTGCTCCTCTTCGTCGAGGCCGACGAACCGGGCCGTCCTGGTGATGTCGGTGTTGACCGGGCCGGGGCAGATCGCGGTGACGCCGATGCCCTTTCCTGCCAGCTCCGCGCGCAGGCACTCGCTCAGCATCAGCACGGCGGCCTTCGACGTGCCGTACGCCGGGAGCAGCCGGGTCGGCTGATAGGCCGCGTCCGAGGCGGTGTTGACGATGTGGCCGCCCTGCCCGCGCTCCGCCATCTGCTTTCCGAAGAGGCGGCAACCGTGGATGACGCCCCACAGGTTGACGTCGAGCGTCCGCTTCCAGTCCTCGGTGGTGGTCTCCAGGAAGGGGCCGGAGACGCCTATCCCGGCGTTGTTGACCAGGACGTCGACGACGCCGTACTCCGCGGCGACCTTCTCCGCGAGCTTCTCCATCTCGTGCTCGTCGCTCACGTCCACGGTCTCGGCCCAGGCCCGCGGTGCCCCCGCCTCCTGGGCCAGCTCCGCGGTACGCGCGGCGCTGCGCCCGTCCACGTCGACGGCCACGATCCGCGCACCGACCTCCGCGAACGCCAGTGCCGTGGCCTTCCCGATGCCGCTTCCGGCGCCGGTGACCAGGACCAGCGCTCCGCCGAACCGTTCGGCGAGGGGCCCGCTGGCGACGGCGCCCCGTACTTCCGCGCCCGTCGGCCCGGACTCCCGCGCGTTGACGAAGTCGGTGATCCAGACGGCCAGTTGGTCGGGCCTGGTGCGAGGGATCCAGTGCCTGGCGTCGAGCGTGTGCCGGATGAGGCCGGGCTCCCACAGCGCCAGCTCGTCGTAGAGCCGCTCGCTCAGAAAGACGTCTTTGGTGGGGGTGATGAGCTGGACCGGGACGTGGGCGTAGCAGTCCTCACGGGGACTGCGCAGCCTGCTGCGCACGTTGTCGCGGTAGAGCCAGGCGCCGTGCGCCGCGTCCCGCGGCAGGGACTCCGTCGGATATCCGTCCGCCGGGAGCTTCTCCGCCCGCCGCAGGTACTTCGGCCAGTACGTGGACAGCGGCCCCCGCCACGCCAGCTCGGGGAGGACCGGGGTGTGCAGCATGTAGATGTACCAGGAGCGGATGCCCTGGCCGAGGGCCTGTGCCAGCCGCCGCGGCGTCGGCCGGGTCATCCGGCGCCTGATCCAGTGCCCGAAGTGGTCCAGGGAGGGGCCCGACATCGAGGTGAACGAGGCGATCCGGCCCTCGGTCTCCTTGACGGTGACGAACTCCCAGCCCTGCACCGATCCCCAGTCGTGCCCGACGAGGTGCACCGGACGGTCGGGTGAGACGGCGTCGGCGACGGCCAGGAAATCCCGGGTCAGCTTCTCCAGCGTGAACCCGCGGCGCAGCGGCTCGGGAGCCGACGAACGGCCGTGCCCCCGCACGTCGTAGAGCACGACGTGGAATCGGCCGGCCAGCTGCCGGGCGACCATCGACCAGACCTCTTTGCTGTCCGGATAGCCGTGCAGCAGGACGACGGTGGGCCGCTCGGCGTCGCCCAGCTCGGCCACGCACAGGTCGATGCCTTCGGCCGTACGCACCCAGCGCTCCCGGGCGCTTTCCAGCCCTCCGCTCTCCGGTCCGCTCACAGATCCCCCACTCCGAGTTCGAGGGGCGGCGCCCGTCGCCTGCCCGCGTATCCCGACACCGATCAATGTGACAACGGTCGGTGGCGACGTCAATAGCCACCACAAGCCTGTGGATACCGCTGGTAACCGCTTCTTTGTCCCCGCTTGTCCACGTCCCCTTAAGGGAGCGTCCGTCTGCGGTACCAGACAGATCCAGCCCCCTGGACGGACGTGACACAGACCGTGTAGGCCCTAGCGTCGTGACCGTGAATGTGATTGCTATCGAAAGCCTGACCAAGCGGTACCCGCGGGTGACCGCACTGGACCGGCTCACCGTAGGCATCACGCCGGGTGTTACCGGCCTGGTGGGCGCCAACGGGGCCGGAAAATCGACACTGATCAAGATCTTGCTCGGCCTCTCGCCGGCGACCGAGGGCGGCGCCACCGTCCTCGGCATGGACGTGGCACGCGAAGGTTCCGCGATCCGTGAGCGCGTCGGCTACATGCCCGAGCACGACTGCCTACCGCCCGACGTCTCGGCCACCGAGTTCGTCGTCCACATGGCCCGCATGTCCGGGCTTCCGGCGACGTCGGCCCGCGAACGCACGGCGGACACCCTGCGCCATGTCGGCCTGTACGAGGAGCGCTACCGCCCGATGGGCGGCTACTCGACGGGCATGAAGCAGCGCGTCAAACTCGCCCAGGCACTCGTCCACGACCCCAAGCTGGTGCTCCTGGACGAGCCGACCAACGGGCTCGACCCCGTCGGCCGCGACGAGATGCTCGCCCTCATCCGCCGCGTCCACACCGACTTCGGCATCTCCGTGCTCGTCACCTCCCACCTGCTGGGAGAGCTGGAACGCACCTGCGACCACGTCGTCGTCATCGACGGCGGCAAGCTGCTGCGTGCCTCCAGCACCGCCGACTTCACGAAGAGCACGCCTTCGCTGGCCGTGGAGGTCACGGACACCGACACCCATCCGAACGGGACCGAGGCCCTGCGGTCCGCGCTGGTCGCCGCCGGACTGT
Organism: Streptomyces albidus (ex Kaewkla and Franco 2022); assembly: GCF_013870515.1. Taxonomy (GTDB): domain Bacteria; phylum Actinomycetota; class Actinomycetes; order Streptomycetales; family Streptomycetaceae; genus Streptomyces; species Streptomyces albidus. Next base: position 10,602 of record NZ_JACBXA010000047.1, read on the forward strand.
CCGCGCAGGCCCCCGGCGCCGCCGGAGCTCCCGGCGCAGGACACCTGCTCATGGTCGACGCGACCGACGAGTCGGCCTACGACACCATCCGGGACACCGTGACCGAGCTCGGCCTCGGCCTGGTCCGCATGGAACAGCGCAGGCACCACATCGCGGAGGTCTTCGACACGGACGAGGCCGCCGGCACCACAGCACAGGCCGGGGGCGCCCCGCTCGCGGGAGCCGCTGCCGCAGCCGCCGACCGCGAGCTCCAGCCGCAGAAGGGAGGCAGCGGCGATGTCGCCTGAGCCTCACCCGACCACGTCCATGTCGAAGACGGCCCCGCCCGCTCCCCCGGGGCAGCGCGGCGAGGACGTCATCCACAACATCGGCTACCGCAACTACGACGGGCCCAGGCTCGGCCGCGGTTACGCCCGCACCTCGCTCTTCGACCAGTCGCTGCGCGGTGCGTACGGACTCGGCCGCTCGGCCAAGTCCAAGGTGCTGCCGATGATCCTCTTCGCGGTGATGTGCGTCCCGGCCGCGATCGTCGTCGCGGTGGCCATCTTCACCGAGGCCAAGCAGATGCCCGTGGACTACAACTCCTACGTCCTGCGGATGCAGCCCGTCATCGGCATCTACATCGCCGCCATGGCACCCCAGGCCGTGTCACTGGACCTGCGCTTCCGCGTCGTACCGCTCTACTTCTCACGTCCAATCGAGCGAAGCGACTACGTCGGAGCCAAGTACGCCGCGCTCTCCGCCGCGATCTTCATCTTCACCGCGGCGTCCGTCGTGATCCTCTACGTCGGAGCGCTGCTGGCGAAGCTCGACTTCGGCGACCAGACCAAGGGCTTCGCACTCGGCCTGGCCTGTTGCGCCATCTTCTCCCTGCTGCACGCCGGCATCGGACTGGCCGTGGCCGCGGCCACCCCGCGGCGCGGCTTCGGAGTGGCCGCCATCATCGCGGTGCTGACCATTCCGTACATGCTCGTCGGCACCGTGCAGGGGATCGCCTTCTCGCAGGACAACACCAAGATCATCGGCTGGCTGGGGCTGGGCTCGCCCGGGACGCTCGTCGACGGTCTCCAGTCGAAGTTCCTGGACGGACAGAGCGACTTCCCGTCGGGCCAGGCACTGACCAGCATGCAGGCATCTCTCTACGTCCTGCTCATCGTCGTACTCATCGCCGGTACGTACGGACTGCTGCTGCGCCGCTACCGAAAGGCCGGGCTGTGACCACGCTGCACATCGACCACACCTCCCGCTGGTTCGGGAACGTCGTGGCCGTCAACGACATCACCATGGACATCGGCCCCGGCGTCACCGGCCTCCTCGGCCCGAACGGCGCGGGGAAGTCCACACTCATCAACATGATGGGCGGGTTCCTGCCGCCCTCGACCGGAAGCGTCACCCTCGACGGCAAGCCGATCTGGCGCAACCAGGAGGCGTACAAGGAGATCGGGCTCGTCCCCGAACGTGAGGGGATGTACGACTTCCTGACCGGCTGGGACTTCGTACTGGCCAACGCCGAACTGCACAAGCTGCCCGACCCGGCGGCGGCCGCCCGCGAGGCGCTCGTCACCGTCGAGATGGAGCACGCGCAGGAGCGCAAGATCTCCACGTACAGCAAGGGCATGCGGCAGCGCGTGAAGATGGCCTCCGCCCTGGTGCACCAACCGTCCGTGCTGCTGCTCGACGAACCGTTCAACGGCATGGACCCCCGGCAGCGGATGCACCTGATGCAGCTGCTCCGGCAGATGGGCGACCAAGGCCGCACGGTGCTCTTCTCCTCGCACATCCTGGAGGAGGTCGAGCAACTGGCGTCGCACATCGAGGTCGTCGTCGCCGGCAGGCACGCGGCCAGCGGTGACTTCCGGAAGATCCGCCGCCTGATGACGGACCGTCCGCACCGCTACCTCGTGCGCTCCAGCGACGACCGCCGCCTCGCGGCAGCCCTCATCGCGGACGCCTCGACAGCGGGCATCCAGCTCGACTGGGACGAGAAGGCCCTCCAGATCCAGGCCATCGACTTCGGCAGGTTCACCGAACTCCTGCCGAAGCTCGCCCGAGAACACGGCATCCGGCTCTACACGGTCTCGCCCTCGGACGAGTCCCTGGAGAGCGTCTTCTCCTACCTCGTCGCGGCCTGAAGGGAGCCCTCACGATGTACAACCACACAGTCGCAAGGCTCACCTACAAGGGCCTGCTGGGACGGCGCCGCGCGCTGCTCCTGTGCGCCCTGCCCCTGCTGCTGCTCGTCGTCGCCGTAGCCGTACGCGGTCTGACCGGCGCCGACGACGAAGTGGCCAAGGGGCTGCTCGGCAGCTTCGCCATGGCCACGATGGTGCCGCTCATCGGCGTCGTCGCGGGCACGGGCGCGATCGGACCCGAGATCGACGACGGGTCCGTCGTCTACCTGCTGGCCAAGCCGCTCAAGCGCTCCAGCATCATCGTCACGAAGCTGCTGGTCGCCATCGGCGTGACCGTCGCCTTCTCCGCGATCCCGACGCTGCTGGCGGGCTACATCCTCAACGGCAACAGCCAGCAGATCGCCGTCGCCTACGCGGTGGGCGCGGCCGTCGCCTCGGTCGCCTACAGCGCTCTCTTCCTGCTGCTCGGCACGATCTCCAGGCACGCCGTGGTGATCGGGCTGGTCTACGCGCTGATCTGGGAGGCCCTCGTCGGCAGCATCGTCCCGGGTGCGCGCGACCTGTCCGTGCAGCAGTGGGCGCTCTCGCTGGCACAGAAGGTCGGGGACAGCGGCGCGGGCATCACCTCCGAAGTCGGGGTTCCGACAGGAGTGACGCTGCTCCTGGTCGTCACTCTCGGCGGCACCTGGTACGCCGTCCGCAAGCTGCGCACGCTCAAGCTGGCCGGGGAGGAGTGAGCACCCCCGGTGCGTGAGTGACGGGCGGGTGCGGGCTACGGTCACGCGTGACCGTAGCCCGCACCCGCCCGTCTGATGAGACGGCGGTCACGCGTGCTCCGTGACGCGACTACCGTGGCCGTATGTCACCAGCGAGCCGCTACACCTACCTCGGCCCCGAGGGCACCTTCACCGAGGCCGCTCTGCGCACCCTCCCCGAGGCCGCCACACGCGAACTGATGCCGATGGTCTCCGTGCCGGCGGCACTGGACGCCGTACGGAACTCCGAGGCCGCGGCAGCGCTCGTGCCGATCGAGAACTCGGTCGAGGGAGGCGTCACGGCGACGCTCGACGAACTGGCGAGCGGCCGGCCTCTGATGATCTACCGCGAGGTGCTGCTCCCGATCGCCTTCGCCCTGCTGGTACGCCCCGGGACCACCGTGGAGAGCATCAAGACGGTGACCGGGCACCCGGTCGCGCAGCCGCAGGTGCGGCGCTGGATGGCGGCGAACCTGCCGGACGCGCTGTGGGAGTCGGCGGCCTCCAACGCGGACGGTGCACGGCTGGTGCAGGAGGGCCGCTACGACGCCGCGTTCGCCGGTGAGTTCGCAGCGGCGACGTACGGGCTCGAGCCGCTGGTGACCGGCATCCACGACGCGGACAACGCGGCGACGCGCTTCGTCCTGGTGGGCCGGCCCGCGCGTCCGGCAGCTCCGACCGGGGCCGACAAGACCTCCGTCGTCTTCTGGCTGCGCGACGACCACCCCGGTGCGCTGCTCGAGGTGCTCCAGGAGTTCGCGTCGCGAGGCGTGAACATGATGCGCATCGAGTCGCGGCCGACGGGTGAGGGCATCGGGCGCTATTGCTTCTCCGTCGACTGCGAGGGGCATCTGCAGGACCGCCGGGTCGGGGACGTGCTGATGGGCCTGAAGCGCGCCTGCGAAAAGGTGCGCTACCTCGGCTCGTATCCGCGGGCCGACGAAGGGCGTGCGACCGAGCGTCCGGGGACGACGGACGCGGAGTTCGTCGAGGCCGCCGACTGGCTGATGCGCTGTCTGGACGGCCGGGGCTGAGCCATCGACGCAGCCCACAGAGTTATCCACAGGGGAACGGGTGACCTGTGTACAACCTGAGAGGGCGAAACGGACACTGTCGACAAAGCGGCATGGAGACCTCATAGACATCCACAAGGGTTTCCATTGGTCTTCGTCACTTCAATTCCTTCGTCCCACCCTTTGGGGTGATTCAACCCCGCTCGTATGAGTGCTTATTGCAGGTTTGCGACGGGAATTCCGGGGCGGTCCGGAATCTCTCGGAACGATCTCCTCCCATTTCCACAGCCTCGGTGCGGGGGCTGTGGAAAAGATCGCAAGACGATGCGCAAGCTGTGGATAACTCGGCGGGCGCCGAGCTCCGGCACCCTGCCCAACTGCCCTTGAGGTGCGCGAACATGGGAAGCGCCTCACGAGTGGAGGGCTTGCCCCGCGGAGGGGATCATGCGGCTTCGAGCCGTGAAAGATCATCAATCTCGGCAAAAGGGACAATTAGCTCAGAATGACCTACTGGAATGTTCTGTCCAGGCGCGGTGATCCCACCGGTACCCTGACGGGGTGATTGACCTTCGACTGCTCCGTGAGGCCCCCGACCGTGTCCGCGAATCCCAGCGCGCCCGTGGAGAGGACGTCGGCATCGTCGACGCGCTGCTCTCCGCCGACGAACGCCGGAGGTCGTCCAGCGTCCGCTTCGACGAACTGCGCTCCGAGCAGAAGCAGCTCGGCAAGCTGATCCCGAAGGCCGAGGGCGACGAGAAGGCCGAGCTGCTGAAGAAGGCCGGTGAGCTCTCCGCCGCGGTGAAGGCCGCCGACGCCGAGCAGGACGAAGCCGCCGATGAGACACAGCGCCTGCTCCGCCTCCTCGGCAACCTGGTCCACCCCGATGTGCCGGTGGGCGGCGAGGAGGACTTCACCGTCCGCGAGACGATCGGCTCCCCGCGCGACTTCGCCGCCGAGGGCTTCGAGCCGAAGGACCACCTCGAACTCGGGCAGCTCCTCGGCGCGATCGACGTCGAGCGGGGCGCCAAGGTCTCCGGCTCCCGCTTCTACTACCTCACCGGTGTCGGTGCCCTGCTGGAGCTGGCGCTGGTCAACGCGGCGATCGCCCAGGCGACCGAGGCCGGCTTCACACCGATGCTGACGCCGGCGCTGGTAAAGCCGCAGGCGATGGACGGCACGGGCTTCCTCGGCCAGGCCGCGCAGGACGTCTACCACCTGGACAAGGACGACCTCTACCTGGTCGGCACCTCCGAAGTCCCCCTCGCCGGGTACCACATGGACGAGATCATCGACGCGTCCAAGCTCCCCCTGCGCTACGCCGCCTTCTCGCCCTGCTTCCGGCGCGAGGCCGGCTCCTACGGCAAGGACACCCGCGGCATCTTCCGGGTGCACCAGTTCGACAAGGTCGAGATGTTCACGTACATCGCTCCCGAGGAGTCCGAAGCCGAGCACCTGCGGCTGCTGGAGTGGGAGAAGCAGTGGCTGACCGGCCTGGAGCTGCCCTTCCAGGTCATCGACGTGGCCACCGGCGACCTGGGATCCTCCGCCGCCAGGAAGTACGACTGCGAGGCGTGGATCCCCACCCAGGGCAAGTACCGCGAGCTGACCTCGACCTCGGACTGCACCGAGTTCCAGTCCCGCAGGCTGTCGATCCGCATGCGGGACGGCAAGCAGGTGCGGCCCCTGGCGACCCTCAACGGCACGCTGTGCGCCGTGCCCCGCACGATCGTCGCGCTGCTGGAGAACCACCAGCAGGCGGACGGCTCGGTCCGGGTGCCCGAGGTGCTGCGTCCCTACCTGGGCGGGCGTGAGGTCCTGGAGCCGGTGGGCAAGTGAGCGACCAGCCCGAAGGGGCGTCGCCCCCGCCCGGCCCGTTCCCGTACCGGCTCATCGCCACGGACCTCGACGGCACGCTGCTGCGTGACGACGGAACGGTCTCGGGGCGTACGCGCGACGCCCTGGCCGCCGCTGCCTCGCGGGGCGCGGAGCACATCGTCGTGACGGGACGCGGCGTGCCGTGGACGAAGCACATCCTGGCCGACCTGGGCCACACGGGGCTTGCCGTGTGTGCCCAGGGCGCGCAGGTCTACGACGCGGGCCGTCAGCGGCTGTTGACGTCCGTGACGCTCGACCGGCAGCTCGCGGGCCTGGCGCTCGGGAAGATCGAGGCGGAGACGGGGCCGCTCGCGCTCGCCGCCGCACGGGACGGCATCGATGGCGAGGTGCTGGCGGGCCCCGGCTACCGCGTGCAGCCGGGCCCCCTGCCCACGCTGCACATCACCGATTCCGCCGAGCTGTGGGCGGAGCCGCTGAGCAAGCTGTATCTCCAGCACCCCACCCTGGGCGACGACGAGTTGGTGAAGATCGCCCGTACCGTCGCAAGCGATCTCGTGAGCATCACGATGGCCGGCGAGGACATCGTCGAGCTGCTGCCGCTGGGGCTCAGCAAGGCGAGGGGACTGTCGCTCGCAGCGCGGCGACTGGGCGTCCGGGCAGCGGAGGCCATCGCGTACGGCGACATGCCCAACGACGTCCCGATGTTCGGATGGGCCGCACACGGTGTCGCCATGGAGAACGCGCACCCCGAACTGCTCGCCGTGGCCGACGAGGTGACGGCCTCCAACAACGCGGACGGCATCGCGGTCCACCTGGAGCGACTGCTCGCAGCCTGACTCCGCACTCCCGTCCCCCGGCCGGACTCGAGAGCAGGTTCGAGAGGGCCGTGACCATACGACTATCCGCTCGTTTTCTCAGGTGCGCGGAGGCGACCTGAATACGTGACGGCGAGAGTGCGTGAAGTGGTGGTGGCCGGTTGAGCGGGTCCCCGGACGAAGCCGGGGGCGAAGTCCCTTGCCGGTAGTGCAGTACATGGAAGACATGAGCTGATCTCCGCTCCTGGCTCCTGGATACGGACACCTGACGGCCCCTGGAAGTGGGCCTGTTCCGTCATGTCCGTACGGCCCCAGGAGGGGTTTCCTCGTGTACACCGAATCAGTGCTGCTCGAATCGCGCAGTCTCCGCGGCGATCTTGGCCACAGGGTCGAAGTCCTCGACAAGGTGAAGGCGTTGGCGTTGTCCGCCGACGGGATCCACGCGACGACGAAGGACGTCGCCGAGTACTTCGAGGTGGGCGAGCAGGCTGTGCATAACTTGCTCAGCCGGCATCGAGGAGAGCTCGACGGCAACGGCCTCAAGGTCCTGCGAGGCTCTGACCTGCATGAATTTGTAACACTCAACTTGAGTGTCACAAATGTGGCGGCAGGAAGTTATCCACAGATGCGGCGTCAGGTGGCCGTCTTCACCCGCCGCACGATCCTCAACGTGGCGATGCTCCTGCGCGACAGCGAGATCGCCCGGCGGGTTCGCGCGTACCTCCTTGACGCCGAGGCGGGCACCCGGCCGGGGGCGGACACGACTGCCGCCCCCGCAGGAGCCGGCTATGCCTCGCTCGACCGCCGGGTGACGAACGTCGAGTCCGCCGTCTCCCACATCGGTTCGGTCCTCCAGGAGCTCGGCCCGGTGATCGGCCGCATGTCCGTCCGCCTGGAGCGGGTCGACCACCGGCTGGCCGAGATGGAGCGGCGGCAGGTCGCCACCGAACGCGTGGTGGGTGCGATGAGTCAGCGTCTCGTCGACATGGGCGAGGACATGCGGACCATGCGTCACGACGTCAACAGGCTGGCCCGGGAATCCGCCCGCAGGCGGTCACACCGGCGCGACCGCTGATCCGGTCCCGGACCGCGTCGCCATAAGACGTCCGGTGCCGGACGCCCGATGCCGGACGCACGCGCCGATCAGACACTCAGCTTGAGTGTCTGATCGGCGCGGGCGCGTCACCGCCGTAAAGGGAGGTGATCTCGGCGGCGACACCCAGGAGTTCCTCCCGGGCCGCCGCGGGTTCGAGGACCTCGACGTCCGACCCGAACTGCAGCAGCTGACGCACCGCCCGGAGCACCGGATAGGCGAGCCTGACGGGAACCCACTCGTCGGACTCCGCCGCCTCCACCTCCTCGTCGGCCGGGCCGAGGTCGTCCAGGACGAAGGGCCCGACGATGCGCCGGAACATCTCGATGCGCGAGGCGCGGACCCGGACGCTCACGGGGACGTTCGCGGGCCGCTCCTCCACCTGGCGCCGCAACACCTCCCAGGCGTCGGCCAGTTCGACGCCCTCCCGGCGCTGTACGGGCGCGTCCGTGACCGTGGCGTCCAGGACGCGGTCGACCCGGAACAGCTGCGGCCTCCCCTCACGGTCCGCGACCAGGTACCAGGTGCCCGCCTTCGCCACCAGCCCGTACGGGTCGACCGTGTAGTCCTGCGTGCGGGAGTCGCCCCCGTGCCGGTAGAGGATGCGCAGCCGGCGGTCGGTGAAGACCGCGGTGTTGAGGATGTCCAGGTCGACGGACGGCTGCGGCCCGGTCAGCCAGCGGTCCGGGTCGACGAGGATGCGGCGGCTGGTGAGTTCGGCTGCGGGTCTGTGGGGTGCGGGCAGTGCCGCCATCACCTTGCGCAGCGCGGATCCGAGCGCGCCGTCGAGGCCGAGCGCTGAGTGCGCCCCTTGCGCGGCCAGCACGAACAGCGCGCGCGACTCGTCCGAGGTGAGGCCGGTGACGTCGGTGCGGAACCCGGGGAGGAGCGAGATCCCGCCGTGCCTGCCGCGCTCGGCGTACACGGGGACTCCCGCGGTCGAGAGTGATTCGACGTCGCGGTAGATGGTGCGGGTGGAGACCTCCAGGCGCCGGGCGAGCTCGTCGGCGGGTACCCGGGTGCGGGTCTGGAGCAGCAGCAGGATCGAGAGCAGCCGGTCGGACTTCACACGGCCAGGATGCAGGAAAACTTGACGGCAGGTGTCAGGAAAAGCGGGGAAGGTTCGAGAGACCGCAGGTCAGCCGCCAGATCCCTGGAACGGAGAAATCCATGAACTCGTCCGCGCCCGCCCCTTCACCCGATCCCCGGCCCGTCTACGGACGCGCAGCCGATCAGATGTCCGCGCTGTTCGCGTCCGTACGGCCCGGCCAGCTCACCCGGCCCACACCGTGCGAGGCCCTCGACGTGGGCAGCCTGCTGAGCCACATCGTGGGCGGCACGCACCGGATCGCCCAGGTCGGAGAGGGCGGGGGAGCCGCGGAGGTCGATCCCGATTCCACCGTCGACTCCGGGGTCTCCGGTGTCCCGGACGACGGCTGGGCGGCCGCGTACACGGAGGCCCGTGAGCGGTTCGAGGCCGCCTGGGCCGACGACGCCAAGCTCGACGAGGTCGTCACGGTGCCGTGGGGGAGCATGCCGGGCCGCTTCGCGCTCTCGGGCTCCGTGATGGAGGTGGTCACCCATTCGTGGGACCTGGCCCAGGCGCTGGGCCGGAGCGACGAACTCGACGAGGAGCTGGCCCGGTTCGCGCTGCAGATCGCCAAGCAGGCCGCGCCCGCTGAGCGGCGCGGCGAGGACGTGCCCTTCGGCCCCGCGCTGCCCGCGCCCGAAGGCGCCGACGCGTACGGGGAGTTGGCAGCCTGGCTGGGACGCAGCTGGGACACCGGCGTGCAGGGAAGCGAGGACGCGCGTGCCTGACGGCTCGGCGGCCGGCCTCCCGGACGGCTTTCCCCGCTCGCTCGTACGCGGCCCGGTCCTGATTCCGGGCGACGACGGGTACGACGAGGAGCGGTCCGGCTTCCAGACCGGGTACCGGCACCGTCCCGGCGTGATCGTCTGCGCGACGGTCGCCGAGGACGTGCGCCTGGCGGTGAAGTACGCGGCCGAGCACGCGCTGCCGTTGGCCGTGCAGGCGACGGGGCACGGGCTGGCCGCCCCGGTGGAGGGCGGTGTGCTGGTGAGCACGCGCCGCATGACCGACGTACGCGTGGACGCCGGGGCCCGTACGGCGTGGATCGAGGCGGGGGTGCGCTGGGGCCGGGTCGTCGAGGAGGCGGCGCGGCACGGGCTCGCTCCGCTGAGCGGTTCGGGCCCGGGGGTGGGCGCGGTGTCGTACACGCTCGGCGGTGGCATCGGGCTGCTGGCCCGTCAGTACGGCTACGCGGCCGACCACGTGCGCAGCATCGACGTCGTCACGGCGGACGCCCGTCTGCGTCACCTGACGGAGGAGAGCGAACCGGATCTGTTCTGGGCGATGCGCGGCGGTGGGAGCGGATTCGGCCTGGTGACGGGGATGGAGATCGAGCTGATGCCTCTGGAGCACTTCTACGGCGGGCAGTTGATCTTCGACGGCGAGCTGGCGGAGGCCGTGCTTCAGCGGTGGCGGGAGTGGACGCGGACCGTTCCGGAAGAGCTGACCTCGTCGGTGACGCTGCTGGCGTACCCGGACATCCCGGTGCTGCCGGAACAACTGCGCGGCCGGTACGTGGCCCAGGTGCAGGTCGCGTTCAACGGCACGGAGGCCGAGGGCGAGCGGTTGGTGGCGCCCCTGCTCGCGATCGGGCCGCGAGTGTCGGAGACGCTGCGGACGATGCCGTACACCGAGTCCGCGGGCGTCTACAACGAACCGGATCAGCCGCACGCGTACCGGGGCGGCAACGTCCTGCTGGGTGAATGTCCGGATCCGGCAGCGCTGCGAAGGGTGCTGGAGCTGACCGGTCCAAAGGCTCCCCTGATGACGGTGGTCAGCCTGCGCCACATGGGCGGTGCGCTCTCGCGGGCCCCGGAGCCGCCGAACGCGGTGCGCTGCCGGGACGCGAGTCTTCTGCTGGTCGTGCTGTCGGTGACGGAGGGCGGCGATCCGGCTGTGCCGGAGGCGCTGCACGAGAAGGTCTTCGACGCGGTGTCGCCCTGGACGGTCGGTTCGAACCTCAACTTCCGCTACGGGAGGCCCGTCCAGACTGCGCACGGCGGGGTACGGGCCGCTCACGGCGCCGACGACCAGCGGCGTCTTGCCGGCCTGAAGGCGCTCGTCGACCCGGTGAACCTCTTCCGGTTCCATCAGGGTGCACCGGCCGCGCCGGAGTGACGGCAGGCGGTCCGTGCTCTCCGTACGGAGCGCTGTGTGAACGGTGACGGGGAGGCGCGACGCCGAGTTCCAGAGCTCGTAGTCACGCCTCCCCGTCCGTCAGGCCTCTCAGTAGGTCACCCCTCCAGCAGGCCCTGCCCCACGTACTCGCCCTTCGAGGGGCCGCCCGGCACGGCGAACAGCGCGCTGGACTCGTGCCGGATGAAGCGCGAGAGGGCGTCCCCGCGGTCGAGCTTGCGCTGCACGGGCACGAAGCCGCGCAGCGGGTCCGCCTGCCACGCGACGAAGAGCAGACCGGCGTCCGGAGCACCGTCCTCCAGGAACCCGTCGTGGTACGAGAAGGGGCGGCGCAGCATGGCCGCGCCTCCGTTGGTCTCGGGTGCGGTGACCCGGACATGTGCGTCGGCGGCGATCACGGGAGAGCCGTCGGGGCCCCGCTTCTCCAGGTCCGGTTCGGTGCTCTCGCTCCCGCCCGTGAGGGGGGCGCCGTCGGACTTGCGACGTCCGATGACCTTCTCCTGCCGGGCCTGCGACTCCTTGTCCCAGGCGTCGAGCAGCATCCGGATGCGGCGTACGACGGCGTAGGAACCGTCCGCCATCCACGAAGCGGAGCCCGAACCGGACTTGGGGACGAAGATCCGCTGCTGGAAGTCGGCCTCGGCGGGCTTGGGGTTGTTGGTTCCGTCGACCTGGCCCATGAGGTTGCGCGTGGTCTTGGGGCGCTTGGTGGCACCGGGCGTGCGGTTGAAGCCGTTCATCTGCCAGCGCAGCCGTGCGGTGCCGGCGGCCTGGCGCTGGATGACGCGCAGCGCGTTGAAGCTGACGAGTCCGTCGTCGGAGCCGATCTGCACCCACAGATCGCCGTTGGAGAGGGCCTTGTCGAGGGCGTCGCCGGAGAAGTCGGGAAGCGGCGCCAACTGGGTGGGCAACTGCTTCTCGAGTCCCGTGCGGGAGAAGAAGGTACGGCCGAAGCCGAAGGTGATCGTGAGCGAGGACGGCCCGGCGTCGAGTGCGATGCCGGTCGGCTCGTCCGGAGAGGGCTTGCCGGCCATCAGCAGCTCTGCGGTCTTCGACCAGCGCCGCAGCAGCGCCGCGGCCTCCTTGCGTCCGGAGCCCGCCAGGAGGTCGAAGGCCACCAGATGGCCGAACGCCTGCACCGGCGTGGTGATCCCCGCCTGGTGTGTGCCGTGGAAGGGCACACGCGTCGAGCCGACGCTGGCCAGAGGTGCGGGCGCCTGCGCGGCGCTCTGGGCGGTGGCCTGGACGACGGCACCGCTTGTCGCGCCGACCGCGAGGCCCGTGGCCCCCGCAGCGCCGACTGTGCTGATGAGCCGGCGTCTTGAGACGCCGTGAGGTTCGTGATCGTGCTGGGTCATGGCTCTTCCTAGCGAGTTCCGGGGGCGGCAGTTCTCCGGCGCACGTTCGGGTGTGCGAATGAGCGCGTGATCACATACATCCTTGCTCCCGAGTTCGCATTCTCATCGGATCACGGACATGTGGGCCTGTCTGACGTATCCGTCATGTCCTGCGGCCTCCGGATCAGTCGATGCGGACCGTCCTGGACTCGGTGACCTGGTCGATGTCCGAGGTACGCAACGTCACCGCGGCCTTCCACTTGCCGGCCAGGGGCACCTGTACGACCTGGGAACGCCAGCGGCTCTTGTTGTCGTTGATCGGTTCGAAGGTGACGGAGATCGGACCGAGATCCCTCGAGGGGAGGGTAAGGGCGACCAGCACCTCGGACGCGTCGAGGGGCTTCCCGTCGGGGCCCTTCGTCATGACTCGCAGGGAGTTGCCACCCGACTGGCCGGGCGTGATCCACAGTTCGGCCGTGCCCTTGCCCCCCTTGCCTCCGGTGTCGAACGGGATCACCTTCTTCACAGGACCGAGACGGTCGGCTTTCGCTTCGCTCCCCGCCTGCGTGAGTTCCGCCGTACGGCCCGGCTCGGTGTTGGTGAGCCCGGTCGTCACCCCGAGCAGCACCACGGCTATCGCGGCTTCGGCGAGCACCGACCGGCGCAGACCCGCACGGTGGGGGTCCGCCTCGCGTTCCTTGCGGCGGCGCTCCTTCTCGACGGCCTTGCGCTGGCGGGCGAGTTGGCCGGCCCGCGCGGTGCTGTCTGCTTCCGCCTCGTCCGGCTCGCCGTCCGGCGCCTTGTCCGGCTCCTCGTCAGCTGTACGGGCGGAGGGCTCCGCCTCCGGCTCGTCCTCCGCTCCCTCGACGGGACCGGGACTCGAACCGGAACCCGAACCGGACTCCGTGGCGGATGCCGATCGGCCCCCGCCCCCGCCGCCGTTCGCCCCCACGGCCGCCGGCTCCCGTACCGCCGGCGCCTCCGCGTCGGCGGCACCGTCCTTCGCCTCGCCGAGCTGAGCCACCCAGCTGCGCGAGATCGAGGCGATCCCGACCAGCAGCACGACCAGGCCCACCTTCACCATCAGCAGCTGTCCGTAAGACGTGCCGGTGAGCGCGGTGAAGGAGCCGAGCTGGCGCCAGGACTGGTACAGCCCCGTCGCCGTCAGGACCAGCACGCTCGCGAACGCCGTCTGCGAGAAGCGCCTGACGGTCGCGGGCGTGGGGAACGGGCCCCAGTGGAGCGCCGTCAGGACGGCGGCGAGACCGCCCAGCCACATGGCGACGGCCAGCAGATGGAGCACGTCGACCGGCATGGCCAGCTCCGCCTGCACGCCTGTGGAGGCGTGTTCGGACATCGCCCACGTCGCTGCGATCCCCACGGCGACGGCACCGCCGCCGAGGCGCAGCCCGAGCGCGAGATCGCGGCGTTCCTCCACGTCCTTCTCGCGGTTCCCGTACGAGCCGAAGAGCACAGAGATGATCACCGCTGACGTCCCGAGCAGCAGCAGCCGCGAGGCGAGCGCCGCGCCGGGCTTCGACTGGAGCACGGCCTTCAGGCCGGCGAGGTCGAACATGCTGCTCAACTGGCCCGTTCCCGTATAGGAGTTGCGCAGGAGCAGCATGAGCAACGTGGCAGCCGTGAGCGTCAGCCATCCCGTCACCACGAGCCGTTGGAGGCGCCGGGCCGACGCGTTGCGCGGCCAGCACACCATGACGAAGGCTGCACCGCCGACGAGCAGGATGAAGCCCGCGTAGGCGGCGTACCGGCTCGACTGGTACAGCACGTCGATGAGGCCGACCCCGGAGTCCTCGCCGCCCCCCGGGATCTGGGCCGTGGTCTTCGACGGTGCGCCGACGGAGAAGGTGAAGGCGCCCCCGACGGGGTGGCTGTCTGCGGAGACGGCCTTCCAGGCGACGGTGTAAGTGCCGTCCGGGACATCGGACTTGAGGCCGACACCACGCTCGACCTTGGCGCTCTTGACGACGCGCACCTTGCCGTCGTCGACCGGTTTGCCGTCGGGGCCGAGCACCCTGATCGAACCGTCCGACATGGAGACCTCCTCGGAGAAGGTCACCGTGACCTCCCGGGGAGCGCTGCTCACCACCGACCCCTCCGCCGGGGTGCTGTCGGTCTGCACGGCGTGCGCCGATGCCGGAGCGGCCGTGCCGAGCACCGTGAGCATCGCGCCCAGGACGGTGCACAGCAGCGCGCACAGGAGTGCACCGGACGTGGTGCGCGGTGCGACGGCCCCACGCGGGCGCCGAGTGGTGAGCAGCACGAGTCAGTCCCTCATTTCTCCGGTACGTGGTTGGTGGCCTCGACCGGCATTGAGACCTTGACGGGGTCGGACTTCGCGAAGTGGAGCGTCACGGGCACCTTCTCGCCCTTCACCGGTTTCCGCTCCGGTTCGAGGAACATGATGTGCTTGCCGCCCCGGCTGAGGCGCAGCTCCCCGTTCGCCGGCACGCGCAGCGACTTCACGCGCTGCATCTGCTGTCCGACCGTCTTGTGCAGCTGTACGTCCCCGAAGTCCGTGCTCTCGATGGACGTCAGCCTGTCGGCCGTACCGCCCGAGTTGCGCACGGTGAGGAAGCCGCCGGCCATGTCGGCGGTCACCGGCTCCGGTACGTAGGCGTCCCGTACGGTCAGCTTCGGCGGGGAGGCGTCTGCTTCGGAACCGGAGCCGGGTCCGGATCCGCATGCGGTGAGTACGAGCAGTCCGGCTGCGCCCGTGGCGAGGGCGGCGGCCCGGCGGATCCTCTGTGCGGGCGTCACGGGTTCTCCCCCTTGATGATCCGGGGGAGTTCCTTCTCCAGGACCTCCGGCCCCGTGTTGCCCTCGGTGTAGAGGACGTGGGCCTTGTCGTCCTTCGGCGAGAAGGCCAGCAGCTGGGCGCCGTGCGTGGAGACGACGTCGCCGTTCTTCTTCTTGTACGAGGGTTCGATGCTGACGCCGACGGTCTTGGCGCCCGCCTGGATCGTGTCGAAGTCGCCCGTGAGTCCCACGAAGGAGGGGTCCTGGCCGCGCAGCCAACTGCCCAGTTCCTTCGGGTCGTCCCGCTTGGGGTCCGAGGTGACGAACACGACGCGGAGCTTCTTCTTCTGCGCCGGCGTCAGCTTGGACTTGGCGACGGCGATGTTGCTCATGGTCAGCGGGCAGACGTCGGGGCAGTGCGTGTAGCCGAAGTACAGCAGCACCGGCTCGCCCTTGGTCTCCTCGATGAGGTCGTACTCCTCGCCCTTGGTGTCGGTGAGGGTGAGGTCCGGCTTCTCGAAGGGCGTCTCGAGCACGACACCGCCCTTCTTCTGCGGTTCGGAGGAGGCGACGGCCGTGTCCTCGCCGCCCTTGCCGCCTTCCGATCCGCCGTCACTGCCGCACGCCGACAGAGCGAGGGCGCACGCCGCGAGGAGCGCGGCAGTGGTGAGAGTTCTGGTCTTACGCATAGAGCACTGGCTTTCTGACTTCCTGCTTCTTCGCTTCTGCTGATTCCTGGATACGGGCGGGCTCGCGCCCGGGCCGGGGCGCCCGCACTCACGCGTGTGCGCGGGTGCGGGCGCCCCGAGGACCGGGGTCAGGCGCTGCGGCGCCGTCCCGCCAGCACGCCGAAGGCGACACCCGCGACGCCGGCGACGATGCCGACGACACCGAGCACGCGGGCGGTGCTGTCCGTGCCGCTCGCCTCGGCGTCCTTCGAACCGCCGTCCTCCGCCGAGGCCTTCTCGGCGCTGCCGGCCGCACCGCCCTTGGCGTCGGAGTGCTCCGCGGACGCGGGAGTCAGCTTCAGCACCGGCGCCGGGTTCTCAGGCTCGGGCTGCCCTTCCTTCGGCTCCTCGATCCAGCGCACGACCTCCTTGTCGTCGTACGTCTGGAGCGCCTTGAAAGCGATCTGGTCGGTGTCCTCGGGGAGTTGGCCCATCGAGACAGGGAACTGCTGGAACTCTCCCGTCTCGACCTTCCCGCCGGTCCAGGTGATCTTGGTGACGGCTTCGGTGATCTTCTCGCCGTGCATCTCGATCGGCTTGTCCAGCTTGGACTTGGTGACCTTGACGTCCCAGCCGGGCACCGGCTGCGGCATCACGGACGCGAGCGGGTGGTCGGTCGGGAGGTTGACTTCGAGCTTGGTGGTGGCGGCGTCGTCGCGCTCGTTGGGGACCTTGAAGTTCACGACGCTGTAGCCGCCCTGCTCGGCCTGCTCCGGATCCACGCTGACGTGGGCGAGGGCCGGCCCGGCACACAGCACGACCGAGGTGGCGGCAAGAGCGCCGACGACAGCGAGACGACGACGCGGAGTGCTCTTCATAGTTGTTGCTCCTGATGGACAGGACGGAACACGGAATGGACGTGACAGCACAGGACTGGGTGCGCGACGAGGCGCACGCCGTCGTTCCGTCGTAGGCGTCGTGCGTCAGGCCGCGAGTGCGAAGCTCTCTTGCGGGCCCGTCCGCGGCGGTCCACGCCGGTGCACCGAGTGGTGCAGCAGTACGGAGCGGGGCGCGCGCTGCTCGCACGTGCCCTCGAAGCAGTGCTCCTGCGGCAGGTCCGGGAGCAGCCCTCCGCGCAGCACCCGTACGAGCGCGAACGCGGTGCCCAGCGCGCGCACATGGACGCCGGCGCCGCGGGCGGAGCGAGCGGACAGCCGGACGAGCTGCCACAGGGCGGTCTCACCGCGCCGGAGCAGCCAGCCGAGGACGAGTGCCGCCATGAGGTGCCCGAGCAGCATCGGCACGTCGAAGAAGGAGAGGGCCGCGTGGGCCGCGCTGCGCAGGCACTCCAGCGGGGTGTCGGCCGCGGACATCGCGCTTCCCGCAGCGTCGGCACCGTGTCCGGCGGGGTGATGCGAGGCGTGCCCTGCGGCGTGGTGGTGCGCGAGCCCCTCATGGCCGGACATGCCCGTGCCGCCACTCAGCCGGCCCGGGTCGATGCCCGCGTCGGAGACGACCTGGCGGGCACGGGACTCGCTGATGCGGCCGGCGGACTCTTCACCGCACAGCAGCCGCGCGGCGAGCCCCCGCACGTCGATACCGCCGTGGCTGTGGGCGCCGGCAGCCGCAGACCCCGAGGGGGCCGGGGCGCAGGAGAAGAGCGTGTGCAGCCCCAGTTGACCGGCTGCGAGCAGCCCGGCGATGCCCGGAAGCGACCGTTCGCGGCCGGCCAGCGGCAACGCGATCACGAAGATGACGGCACAGGCGGCGCCGAGCGACCAGTACGGTATGCGACCCCCGCCCGTCAGGGAGTGACCGCCTGCGGACAACGTCACGCAGACCGCGGTGAACACCGCGGTCCGCAGGAGTCTCAGATCCGCCCCGGCAGTCATCGCCGCGCCATCATCTCACCGGTTCCCCACCCGTATACCCCAGGGGTCGAAACGCCCGAATGGTCTCACTCGCCACAGTGGCCTCAGGGCGTCGCCGCAGGCCGGATGCGGTGCACACCTGTACGGGCGTTGTTCCCCACGTCCTCCGAAAGGACGGGATGCACAGACCCGAGTGCGTACGGCACGCCCGCTCCGGCAATACGTAGCCCATGGCCGGGGCGGTCCCCTGCGGGGGCCAACCGTCGAGCCTCGGCCTGTGGAGGGTTGAGCATGAGCATGTGGTGGTGTCTCCAACTGAGGCGCGAAGCTGCCAGCGTGCCGCTCGCCCGGCGGCTGTTGCTCGACGCCATGGAGCGCGCGGGGGTGGACGGCGAGGTCTCCTACGAGCTTTCGCTCGCCCTCTCCGAGGCGTGCTCGAACGTGGTGGAGCACGGGACGGGCGAGCGGTCCGAGGCGTACTGCGTGACCGCTTACCTCGACGGCGACAAGTGCCGTATCGAGGTGGCCGACTCCGGCCCCGGATTCCGGGCGACGCCGCGACGGCCCAGGAGCCGGCCGTCCGAAGCGGAGGGCGGTCGCGGTCTCTTCCTCATCGAGTGCCTCGCCGACCACGTACGCGTACGCAACCGGCCGGGACGCGGGGGCGCCGTCGTCACGTTCGACAAGACGCTCAAGTGGCAGCACGGGCACGAGGGTTCGCTCGGCAGGAAGAAGCACGGACCGGGGAGCAGCCCCCTGCTCGCCGCCGGCTGAGCCGCCCTCGCGGTGGGCGCCCGGGCTCAGCGGTCGCGGTAGCGCAGCAGCAGCATCGCCGCGTCGTCGTGCGGCGGAGCGCCCACATGCTCGGCCAGGTCGAGGCGCACGGCTGCCAGCGCGGCGTCCGGGTCGGGGTCCTTGAAGAGGTCGCCGCGCTCGTCGAGCGGGTAGAAGCGGTTCATGCGGTCGCGGGCCTCGCTGACACCGTCGGTGTAGAACAGCAGCTGGTCGCCGGGGACGAACGGCACACGGTGCGGCTCCGGGGCGGGGCCGTCCTCCAGGTCGAGCCCCAGCGGCAGGGCGCGCTCGGGCGGCTCGGCGAAGTCGACGCGGCCGTCCGGCCGGATCATCAGCGGCGCCGGATGACCGAAGTTGAGGAGCGTGGCGCGGTCCCCGCTCTCGCGGACCTCGGCGAGGACGGCCGTCACGAACTTCTCCCCGAGCAGGTGCCTGGCGAGGGCACGTTCCAGCCGCTGGCCGACCGCCATCAGATCGGGTTCGTCGTAGGCGGCCTCCCGGAACGCGCCGACGACGACGGCGGCCGTCTCGACCGCCTCCAGCCCCTTGCCCTGCACGTCTCCGACGATGATCCGCACGCCGGTGGGCGAGGTGACCATCTCGTACAGGTCGCCGCCGATGCGGGCGTCGGCCATCGCGGAGGTGTAGGAGACGGCGGCGCGCAGGTGCCCGGCACTGCGCGGCACGGGGCGCAGCAGTACGCGCTGCGCGGCCTCGGCGATGGACCGCACGCTGGCGAGTTCGGCTTCGCGGCGCTTGCGCATCGAGGTCGCTGCGACTCCCGCGACGGCCACGCCGGCGACCGAGAAGGCCGTGGTGTAGCCGGCGCGGTCGCCGAGCTGGTCGTTGTGGATGCTCAGCCCCAGGGACAGTACGAGCGCGACGGCCCCGATCACCACGCTTCGCCGTACGTTTCCGATCAGGCCGGCGAAGGCGGGCCCCAGCGCCATCATCGGAAGGAAACCGATCCCGGGCCCCGCGGTCAGGTCGACCAGAGCGACGATGCCCATCGCGATGAAGGGCATAGCCGCCAGCAGGCGGGGCCGGAATCGAAGCGTGACCACCGATGTTGCTCTCTTCCTTGACCGGGACAGGCGCAAGATCGACCGAATCGGGGCGCCAGACAGATGCAAGGTTATGCATTGGAGCGATTCCGGGCGCCACTGTGACGAAAGTGGGCCCGGAACCGGCCGGACGGTTCGAATCCGCTTTGTTCAGCTACGCAAGCGTGCCATCCACGATTCGACGTCCGAGCTGCTTCGCGGCAGGCCGGAAGACAGATTGCGGTTGCCGTCCTCCGTCACCAGGATGTCGTCCTCGATCCGGACGCCGATGCCCCGGTACTCCTCCGGAACGGTCAGGTCGTCGGGCTGGAAGTACAGCCCGGGCTCCACGGTCAGGCACATCCCGGGCTCCAACGTGCCCTCGGCGTAGCTCTCTCGGCGGGCCGTCGCACAGTCGTGCACGTCCAGGCCGAGCATGTGACCGGTGCCGTGCAGAGTCCAGCGGCGCTGGAGCCCCAGTTCGAGCACGCGCTCGACCGGGCCCTCCAGAAGGCCCCACTCCACAAGCCTGGTCGCCAGGACGTGCTGCGCGGCGTGGTGGAAGTCGAGGTACTTGCCTCCCGGCTGGACCGCCGCGATTCCTGCTTCCTGCGCCTCGTACACCGCGTCGTAGATCTTCCGCTGAAGATCCGTGAAGCGGCCGTTGATGGGAAGCGTCCGCGTCACGTCGGCGGTGTAGAGCGTGTGCGTCTCCACGCCGGCGTCCAGCAGCAGCAGTTCGCCGGAGCGGACCGCGCCGTCGTTGCGCACCCAGTGCAGCGTGGTGGCGTGCGGGCCGGCGGCGCAGATCGAGCCGTAGCCGATGTCGTTGCCCTCGACGCGGGCGCGCAGGAAGAACGTTCCCTCGATGTAGCGCTCGGAGGTCGCCTCGGCCTTGTCCAGCGACCGGACGACGTCCTCGAAGCCGCGCACGGTCGACTCGCACGCCTTGGTCATCTCGCCGATCTCGAAGTCGTCCTTGATCAGCCGCATTTCGGAGAGGAAGACCTGCATCTCCGTGTCGCGCTCGACGGTGACCTTGTCGTTCAGGGCGCGTTCGACCGACGCGTCGTAGCCGCGCACCACACGTACCGGGCCGGTGGCGCCGCGCAGTTCGTCGCTGACCGTACGGACGTCCGCGCAGCGCACACCGTAGAGCTGCTGCGCCTCGCTGAGGCTGTGCCGGCGGCCGACCCACAGCTCGCCCTGGCCGTTCAGCCAGAACTCGCCGTTCTCACGGTCGGAGCGCGGAAGCAGGTACAGCGTGGCGTCGTGGCCTTCGCCGCCGGAGCCGGGCTCCATGACCAGTACGCCGTCCTCGGTCTGGTCACCGGTGAGGTAGGCGTACTCGACCGAGGCACGGAAGCTGTACTCGGTGTCGTTCGATCGTGTCTTGAGATTGCCCGCCGGGATGACCAGACGCTCGCCCGGGAAGCGAGCGGACAGCCTGGCGCGGCGGTCCGCCGTGTGCTCGATCTGAGCGACGGGTTCCAGCCCGCGCAGCTCGGTGTCCGCCCAGCCGGTCTTCATGTTTTCAGCCAGCTCGTCGGATACGGCCGGGTAGAGGCCGTTCTTCCGCTGCTTGATGGGCTGCTCGTCAGCGGGTTCCGCCACGTCTGCCTCCTCCTGGTGTTCGACCGCTTTCCATCGTATGGGGGCCCAGGGGCGCGCGGAAGCTGGTCACTCAGGGCATGGAG
>NZ_JACBXA010000470.1 GCF_013870515.1 Streptomyces albidus (ex Kaewkla and Franco 2022)
TCCCCCTGGTCGCCGATCTCACCGACGCCGCCGGCCCGGACGCCGGTCCGTACGTGCACCGCGGCGCCACCAGTCAGGACATCCTCGACACGGCACTCATGCTCGTGGCGGCGCGCACGCTGGACACCGTGCTGCCGGATCTCGACCGCACGGCGCGGGAGCTCGCCATGGTCGCCGCCGAGCACCGGGACACTCCACTCCCCGGGCGCACCCTGACCCAGCACGCCGTGCCCACGACCTTCGGTCTCAAGGTCGCGGGGTGGCGCAGCCTGGTGCTGGACGCCTACGACCGGCTCTCCGCCGTACGGGCGCAGCTCCCCGTGCAACTCGGCGGCGCCGCGGGCACGTTGGCCGCTTTCGCCGCGCACGCTGAAGCCGACGCCGGCATCGACGGGACCGGGGCCGCGCCGGCAGCGCAGCCGGACGGGCAGTCACAGGACGGTGCGGACGGACACGCGAGTACGGATGTGGGGCTGCGACTGCTGTCCGCGTACGCGCGGGAACTCGGCCTGGCCGAGCCGTCGCTGCCGTGGCACAGCCTGCGCACACCCGTCGCCGACCTCGGCTCCGCGTGCGGCTTCGCCTGCGGGGCGCTGGGCAAGTTCGCGGCGGACGTGCTGGTGCTCTCCCGCAGCGAGGTCGGAGAAGTGGGCGAGGGCGGCGGCGGCACCTCGTCCGCGATGCCGCACAAGACCAACCCGGTGCGCGCCACTCTCATCGCGGCCACCGCTCGCCAGGCCCCCGCCCTGGCCTCCACCCTGCTGGCGTCCCTCGCCGCCGAGGACGAACGCCCGGCGGGAGCATGGCACGCGGAGTGGCAGCCCGTTCGCGAACTGCTCCGGCTCACAGGCGGAGCCGCGCACGCCGCGGCCGAACTCGCCGAAGGGCTCCAGGTCTTCCCGTACCGCATGCACGAACACCTCGCACTCACCGAGGGACTCATCGTCAGCGAGCGCTTCACCGTGGCCCTCGGACCGCTGCTCGGCCGCGCACGCGCACGTAAGCTGCTGGATGCCGCCTCCCGCAAGGCGGTCGACGAGGGCATCACCCTGGACGAGGCGCTGGAGGAGGAAGAGCCGACTCTGCACGACCTCCTGTCCAGGGAGAGGCTGCGGGACCTCACCGATCCCACCCACTACACGGGTTCGGCGCCCGTCCTCACCGACCGTGCGCTGCGCCGCGATCCGGCGCCCGCGAGGGGGACGGACCAGCAGGCGGGAGAGCCGTCCGCACAGAAGCCTGCGGACGCGGCCGACGGCTCGACGGACGCAGCGGACAACCGAGAGCGGTGACAGACCATCGACACCAACCCGACGCAGCGCCCGGGGCGGAGCGGCACGCCACGTAGTTCACGCAGCCCCGGAGACCCGACAGTGCCTGCTCCCCTTCCTTACGACGTCGCGCCGCTCCCCTACCACCGCCTCGACGGACCCGCGGACGGCAAGCCGATGATCCTGGGGCCCTCCCTGGGAACGTCGCTCGCGGTCTGGGAGCCCCAACTCGCCCCGCTCATCCACACCCATCACGTGCTGCGCTGGGACCTGCCCGGACACGGCGCCTCGCCCGCCGAGCCCATGGCCGGCTCCCCCAGCGCACTGATCCCCACCGACGGAACGGCCACCGTCGCCGACCTCGCCGCTCTGGTGCTCCGCGCTGCCGACGCCCAGGGCTGGGAGCAGTTCGCGTACGCGGGGATCTCCCTCGGCGGCGCCGTCGGTCTCCATCTGGCCGTGCACCACCCCGACCGGCTCACCGCGCTCTCCGTCGTCTGTTCCTCGGCGCGCTTCGGCGATCCGTCGACCTGGCGCGAGCGGGCTGCGAACGTCCGCAGGCACGGCACGGAATCCATGGTCGCCTCCCGCCCCGGCGTGTGGTTCGCGCCCGGCTTCGAGGGCACGCCGCACGGTGCGGCGATGGTCGAGGACCTGCGCTGGGCGGACCCCG
>NZ_JACBXA010000471.1 GCF_013870515.1 Streptomyces albidus (ex Kaewkla and Franco 2022)
AAACTGGGTGCCGCCGCGACGGCTGTCGCCGCGGTCGCCGCGGTAGGGGGCTGGCTCGCCACATCCGGTGACGACGGTGACACCACTCAGCCCGCACCCGCGGTCGAACGCCCCCAGGAACCCTGACCGGAAGGGGTGAAGGGGGCGGCCGCGCAAGCGGCTTCCCGGGCCGCGAACGGACGCAACGGCCAGCCGTTAGGGTGGAGGTGTGGCAGTCGTCGATGTTTCCGAAGAGCTGAAGTCCCTCTCCTCCACCATGGAGTCGATCGAGGCCGTGATCGACCTCGACAAGATGAGGGCAGATATCGCCTCGCTCGAGGAGCAGGCGGCCGCCCCAGATCTGTGGGACGACGTGGAGAACGCCCAGAAGGTCACCAGCAAGCTCTCCTATCTCCAGGGGCAGCTTCGCAAGGCCGAGGAGCTGCGTTCCCGCATCGACGACGTCGAGGTGCTCTTCGAGCTCGCGGACAGCGAGAACGACGCCGACGCCCGCGGCGAGGCGGAGTCCGAGCTTCAGTCGGTGCGAAAGGCCGTGGACGAGCTGGAGGTCCGCACCCTTCTCTCCGGTGAGTACGACCCGCGTGAGGCGGTCGTCAGCGTGCGTGCCGAGGCCGGCGGTGTGGACGCCGCGGACTTCGCCGAGCAGCTGATGCGGATGTATCTGCGCTGGAGCGAGCGCAAGGGCCACCCGACCGAGGTCTTCGACATCAGCTACGCGGAGGAGGCGGGCATCAAGTCCGCGACCTTCACGGTCAAGTCCCCCTACGCGTACGGCACCCTCTCCGTCGAGCAGGGCACCCACCGCATGGTGCGCATCTCGCCCTTCGACAACCAGGGTCGCCGCCAGACCTCCTTCGCCGGGGTCGAGGTCCTGCCCGTGGTGGAGCAGGTCGACCACATCGACATCCCCGAGAACGAGCTGCGGATCGACGTGTTCCGCTCTTCCGGGCCGGGCGGCCAGTCCGTCAACACCACTGACTCCGCGGTGCGGATGACCCACATTCCGACGGGCATCGTCGTCTCCTGCCAGAACGAGAAGTCACAGATCCAGAACCGCGCCGCAGCCATGCGCGTCATGCAGTCCCGGCTGCTCGCCCACCGCCGCCAGGAGGAGCAGGCGAAGATGGACGCGCTCAAGGGTGACGGTGGCAACTCCTGGGGCAGCCAGATGCGTTCCTACGTTCTTCACCCGTACCAAATGGTGAAGGACTTGCGGACAGAACATGAAGTCGGTAATCCCCAGGGCGTTCTCGACGGTGATATCGACGGCTTTCTCGAAGCGGGCATCCGCTGGCGGAAGCAGCAGGAGCAGGCGGAATCCGCCCCTTCCAAGTAACGATTCGAGCCGCATCCCCCGAACTGGCAGGCCAGCACGGGCATTTCACACCATCCTCGCTTGACTGAGGTGTGAAAAATGGGAAAGCTGTTCGCTCGGCATGCCTGTGTCAGGGGCGCGTGCGGGGGTGAACGGACAAGTCCGTGTCCCGACAAGTGGCTCCGCAGCCCGTCTACACAGCTGCTCCATCGAATAGTGAAACTACTGGGGGTAGTTGGCGAATGATCAAATCGAAGACGCGGCTGCGTGTGGCGCGCGTTGCTGCCGGCGCCGTGTTCGCCGTCGGCGCCTCGCTCACGGCCGCGGGCGCCGCTCAGGCCGCGGACACCAGCTCCAACTCTGCAGAAGAGGGTCAGGGGCTCATCGGCGGCATCATCGGCGGCATCATCGGTGGTGGCGACGGCGGCGGTGACACCGGTGGCGACACCGAGGGCACCACCGGCGACACCTCCACCGGCGGCGACACCGAGGGCACCGTCAGCGGCGGTGACACCGGTGGCGACACCGAGGGCACCGTCAGCGGCGGCGACACCGGCGACACCACGACCGGCGGCGACACCGGCGACACCACGACCGGTGGTGACACGGGTGGCGACACCGGCGGT
>NZ_JACBXA010000472.1 GCF_013870515.1 Streptomyces albidus (ex Kaewkla and Franco 2022)
GCCCGCGAGATCGCGGACTGCATCCCGGGGGCCACCCTCGTCGAGGTCGCCGGCGCCGCCCACCTCGCCAACACCGAGTGTCCCGACGAGGTCACCTCCGTCCTTCTCGACCACCACGACGGACTGCCGGGACTCACCGGGCAGGAGTGAGCGCGCGGACTCACCCTCACCGGGCTCTCCTGCCTCCTCCGCCCCACCCGTCATCGCTCCCTCGCGCTGACGGGCCGCCCGCCATACGCTGATCCGCATGGCCTGGACAGCGCGCAGCATCCCCGACCAGAGCGGGCGCACGGCAGTGGTGACCGGAGCGAACAGCGGCATCGGGTTCGTGGCGGCGCGCGAACTGGCCCGCCGCGGGGCGCGCGTGGTGCTCGCGTGCCGCAGCGAGGAGCGGGGCGCCGCCGCGATGGACCGGCTGCTGGCCCAAGTGCCCGAAGCACAGGCCGAGCTCAGGATGCTCGACCTGGCCGACCTGTCGTCGGTGCAGCGCTTCGCTGAAGCCCTCCCGTACGAACGCGTCCATCTGCTGCTCAACAACGCGGGGCTGATGGCCGTTCCGTACGCACGGACGGTCGACGGCTTCGAGACGCAGTTCGGCGTGAACCACCTCGGCCACTTCGCTCTGACGGGGCTTCTGCTGGACCGGCTGCTGGCCGCGCCGGGCGCCCGGGTGGTCACGGTCTCGAGCATGGCCCACGCGATGTCCAACATCGACATCAACGACCTCAACAGCGAGCGCCGCTACCGCCCGATGCTCGCCTACGCCGCGTCGAAGACGGCCAACCTGCTCTTCGTCCGCGAGTTCGCCCACCGTGCGGACAGCAAGGGCCTCGACCTGACGGTGACAGCCGCCCACCCCGGCTACACGAAGACCCAACTCCAGGTCAGGGGGCCGCAACTGGCGGGCAGTCCGGTGCGCGAAGGCCTGGCCCGCCTCTCGAACGGAGCTCTCGGCTCCTCCCCCGACCAGGGCGCCGCACCGGTCCTGTTCGCGGCCACCGCGCCGTACGTGCACGGTGACTCCTTCTTCGGGCCGCGCATCTTCGGGGTGCGAGGGGGGCCGGGGCCGTCCCGGCGCGCCCCGTGGGCCCGTAACGACATCGCCGCGGGCCAGCTCTGGGCCGCGTCGGAGCGGCTGACGGGCGTGACGTACCAGGCGCTGTGAAGCGCGGAGGCCCGGCCCGGCAGATCCGGTCTTGGTGTGTGCGGCGGCGTCGGCCATAGTGGCCTGCGAACAGCACCGGAGGCGACCCGCTGTGCCCACGGCACCGGGAGAGTCACTCGTGCTCGGCGCGGGAGAGGAGGCAGGCGATGATCCGTGTACTCGTCGTCGACGACGACTTCATGGTGGCCCGGCTGCACAGCACCCTTGTCGGCCAGGTCCCCGGCTTCACCGTGGCCGGAGCCGTCCACAACGGCACCGACGCGCTCGCGGCCGTACGTGAGCTGCGCCCGGAACTGGTGCTGCTGGACATGTATCTGCCCGACCTGCCGGGGCTGGAGGTGCTGCGCGAGCTGCGCGGCGGCGCCGCACCGGAGGAAGGCCCCGACGTGCTGGTCGTCACGGCCGCGCGGGACGCCGAGACGATACGGGGCGCGCAGCGCGGCGGCGCCGTGCAGTACATCATCAAGCCCTTCGAGGGGCAGCTCCTCAAGGAGCGGCTGCGCCTGTACGCGGAGCACCGTGCGGCCCTGGCCGCGCTGAAGTCGCCCGAACAGGACGATGTGGACCGGCTGTTCGCCGACGTCGGCGGCGGTGCCGAGCCCGTCGGCGGCGGAAGCCTTCCCCCACCCCCGAAAGCCCCGAGGGCGACCAGGGTCCCGAGCCGATCGTCGCCGGCG
>NZ_JACBXA010000473.1 GCF_013870515.1 Streptomyces albidus (ex Kaewkla and Franco 2022)
GCATCGAGCCCCGCCGGCCCGGGACGCCGGGGCCGTGGAACGGCTACGGACAGCGTGTCGGGTTCGGCGACTCCGGTCAGGCCGAGAGCGACCCCAGGCAGTACGCGCAAGGCGCCGGTGAGAGAGCGGAGGAGGGGCTCCCCTCCGTACCGCCGCATCATCCCGGACAGGCGCGGCTCCCCCGGACGAAGAAGAAGGGCGGCAAGGGCCGCACGGCCACAGGCGTGCTGGCGGCCGCCGTCACGACGGTGCTCGCCGTGATCATCGGCGGACAGGTCGCAGGCGGGGGTGACGACGGGCCCGCGGGCTCCGCCGAGGCGGGTCGCACCCAGTCCGATGAGGGCCCGGCGTCCCGCTCCGACGGCAGGGGCGAGCCGGGCGGTGCCCCGCAGGCGGCTCCGCTCTCGTACGACCAGAAGATGGAGAAGACCTTCCCGCTGGCCGCGGACTTCAAGGGCAAGGGCACGTTCTCGGCGGTCAAGGGCAGTGATGACGGCGCGGACGGCGGCGAGGTTCTGCGCTATCGCGTGGATGTCGAGAAGGGACTCCCCCTGGAATCCCGCCTCTTCTCGCAGGCCGTGCACAGGACGCTGAACGACAGGCGCAGTTGGGCACACGACGGCGAGCGCAGCTTCAAGCGCGTCGACGGGCGTGACGCCGACTTCGTGATCACCCTTGCGAGTTCCCCGACGACCGACGTGTGGTGCGCCAAGTCCGGGCTGGACACCAGCGAGGAGCGCGTCTCCTGCGATTCGGCCTCCACCGACCGCGTCATGATCAACGCGTACCGGTGGGCCCAGGGCGCGAAGACGTTCGGGGACGACCGGATGCTCGCGTACCGGCAGATGCTCATCAACCACGAGGTGGGTCACCGGATCGGCCTCGATCACGTGGGCTGTCCGAAGGACGGCGCGCTGGCCCCCGTGATGATGCAGCAGACCAAGACCGTCACGTCGGGCGGGGCGAAGTGCCGCCCCAACGCCTGGGCGCACCCCAAGGGTTAGCGCCTCCGGGCTTCTGTTCCGGCCCGCCCGCCCCGCGTTCCGGGGCTGTCGGGTGTCTCCTCCGCACGGGTCCGATTTGAGTCGTAGCGCATTGGAACGCCCGACTGGTCGGTAAGTCACGGGCATTCACCCCTTTTGGTGGCGCGACGGACAACCGTCCATCCGGTGCGAGGGGCGCGCATAGCGTCTTCCGCGTCACGCCACACAGCCTCTTTCGGGCGGTGGCCCACTCGGATGATCGGTCGGGGGTGGTGCGTCCGTGCGCATCGCATTGCTTACGGAGGGTGGTTATCCCTATGCGCGTGGTGAAGCCGCCGTGTGGTGCGACCGGCTTCTGCGTGGGCTGAGCGGCCACGAGTTCGAGGTCTATGCGCTGAGCCGCAGCGCCCGGCAGGAGAGCCTGGGCTGGTGCGAACTCCCGGAGAACGTCGAGCGGGTGCGCACCGCACCGTTGTGGGGCTCCTCCGAGGGGCGTACCGGGAGGGCCCGGTCGTCCGCGTGGGCTCCCGGCGCCGAGTCCTCCGGTCGCTACGGACGGCGTGAACGACGGCGTTTCGCCGAGCACTTCGGGGACCTGGCCGCCGCCGTCTGCAGCGCGGGTGCAGAGGGCGAGAGTGGCGGTGGCGCCGAAGGCGCCGCAGAGACCGGGCAGTTGACGGACCGATTCGCCGCGGGGCTCTACGGCCTGGCCGAGCTCGCCCGCGAGTACGGAGGCCTCCCCGGCGCGCTCCGCTCCGAACTCGCCGTCCGCGTACTCCAGTCCGCCTGCCGCGCACCCGGCGACTCCGCGAACATGGGCTCCGCCACCTCT
>NZ_JACBXA010000474.1 GCF_013870515.1 Streptomyces albidus (ex Kaewkla and Franco 2022)
ACGCACGACGAACCCGCTGCTGCTCATGCTGGTGTGCGCGGTGGCGGGTTACGTCGTCGCCGCCCGCCGCACGGACGCGCCCTGGGCACGCTCGTACGGCGCGTTCCTCAAGCTCGGCCTCGTGGTGCTCGTCATCCGCCTCGTCTTCGCCTTCTTCCTGGGCTCCCCCATCCCCGGCAGCACCGTCCTGCTGACCCTCCCCGAAGTGCCGCTGCCCGACTGGGCCCAAGGCGTGCGCATCGGCGGCCGTGTCACGGTCGAGGGGCTGGTGTTCGCGCTCTACGACGGGCTGAGGCTGGCCACGCTGCTCATCTGCGTGGGCGCGGCGAACGCCCTGGCCAACCCCGCCCGGCTGCTGAAGTCCCTTCCCGGGGCGCTCTACGAGGCCGGTGTCGCCGTCGTCGTCGCGATGACCTTCGCGCCCAACCTGGTCGCCGACGTCCAGCGGCTGCGGGCCGCACGGCGGTTGCGCGGGCGTGCGGACAAGGGCGTACGGGCGCTGCTTCAGGTCGGACTGCCGGTGCTGGAGGGCGCGTTGGAGCGTTCGGTCGCGCTGGCCGCCGCCATGGACGCCCGAGGGTACGGGCGCAGCGCGGAGGTGCCCCTCGCCGTGCGGCGTACCACCACTCTCCTCACGCTCGGCGGGCTGCTCGGCGTCTGCGCCGGTTCGTACGCGCTGCTCGCCGCACAAGGAGCCGTCTACGGCGTGCCGTTGATGCTGGGCGGCGTCGTACTCGCGGCGGCGGGGCTGCGGTTGGGCGGTCGGCGCTGCATCCGCACCCGCTACCGGCCGGAGGGCTGGGGGGTTCGCGCGTGGCTGGTCTCGGGGTCCGGGGCAGCTGTCGGTGCGGCGATGGTGGCGGCGAGCAGCAGCTTCCCGGAGGCGTTGCAACCCCCTGCCGTGCCACTGACGTTGCCGGGGCTTCCGCTGTGGCCGGCGGCCGCTCTGTTCGTCGGTCTCCTGCCGGCCTTCGTGGCGCCGGTGCCGGCCACGTCCCGCGCACGCTCTCCGGAGTCCGCGTCCGCCGCAATGGCGACAGCAGCGACAACGACAACCGCACAGCCAACCGCGTCCGCGTCCGCGTCCGCATCCGAGGAGCCCGCCCAGTGATCCGCTTCGAGCAGGTGTCGGTCCGCTACGAGGCGACGGTCACCGCGCCCGCCGTGACCGCTGTGCAGGGGCTGGACCTGGAGGTCCCCGAAGGCGAGCTGTGCCTGCTGGTCGGCCCTTCCGGCGTCGGCAAGTCGACTCTCCTGGGTACCGTCTCCGGGCTCGTACCGCACTTCACCGGCGGCACCCTGAAAGGCCGCGTCACCGTCGCAGGCCGCGACACCCGTACGCACAAACCGCGTGAGCTGGCCGACGTCGTCGGCACCGTGGGCCAGGACCCGCTCGCGCACTTCGTCACCGACACCGTCGAGGACGAACTCGCCTACGGCATGGAGTCGTTGGGCCTGCCCCCCGCCACGATGCGGCGCCGCGTCGAGGAGACGCTCGACCTGCTGGGCCTCAACGAGCTGCGAGAGCGTCCCATCGCGACGCTCTCCGGGGGCCAGCAACAGCGCGTCGCCATCGGCTCGGTGCTCACCCCCCATCCGAAGGTGCTGGTCCTGGACGAACCGACATCGGCGCTCGATCCCGGAGCGGCCGAGGAAGTCCTCGCGGTACTCCAGCGGCTGGTGCACGACCTCGGCACGACCGTGCTCATGGCCGAGCACCGCCTGGAGCGCGTCGTCCAGTACGCCGACCAGGTGCTGCTGCTGCCGGAACCCGGCGCCGGCGCCCAACTCGGCGCCCCTGCCGAGCT
>NZ_JACBXA010000476.1 GCF_013870515.1 Streptomyces albidus (ex Kaewkla and Franco 2022)
TGCCATGGGACGGGCCGCGGACGGCGGCGCCGAAGCAGTCGAGGCGGACCTCTCCTTCCACCGCGCCCTTCTCGCGGCATCGCACAACGAGATGCTCGATCGCATGGAGACGGTCATCTCCACGGGCCTCGCCTTCCGGGACCGTCTGGTCCACGCCTCGGGCCACCGGCCCATGGACCCGGTGCCTCACCACGGCGCCGTGCTGGAGGCCGTTCGCGCGGGCGACCCGGACGCGGCGGAGGCGGCCATGCGGACGCTGCTGGAACAGGCCGCCCGCGACCTCGACGAACTCCAGCGTGCGGGACGGGGCGGCGGCGCGGCACCCCGGCGGAAGCCGGGCAAGCGCCGCTGATCGTCCCTGCGGATGCTCAGCCGGACAACCGGAGTTGAGGTCACGGCCGTACGGGTTGTCCGCGCGGGCGAGCGGGAGTTGCGGCGGTCCGTCAGCTCCAACTCGACGGTGAGGGCACTCCCGGGGCCATCACGGCGGTGCCGTCATCGAGGCCTCGCCCGATGGCGTCGAGGAGCTCAGCGATGGGCGTCCCCGAGTCCGGGCGGGGGAGGCCGGCGCCGGCACATCGGCCTAGGCAAGCACGTCCTCGCCGCAGCGCTGTCCCGAACTCCTGGCGGTGTGGGCTTCGGCGCCGGCCTCGCGCCGCGGGGTTGTGCGCGCTCACCCGGGGACGATATGCATGAGTCATGCATGACATGGATCGTACGGCCAACCTCCTGGGCGCCACCGCGCTCGCCGTGACCGACATGGCGCTCACGAACGCCACCAAGGCGGCCGGGGTCAGCGCCAGCGGCGCCGCCGCGCTCGTGGTGCTCGCCGCCTCTCCCGGCCTGAGCGTCACCGAACTGGGCCGCCGCGTCGGCCTCTCCCAGTCCGCCGCCGCCCGCATGGTCGACTCGCTCGAAGGCGAAGGGCTGGCCGAGCGGAAGCAGGGTGTGGGGCGCTGGGTGTCCGTGACGCCGACCGTCACGGGCGCGCGTACGGCTCGCACCCTGCTGGACGCACGCGGCACCCCTCTGACGGAGATCATCGGAGTGCTCGACGAGAGGGACCAGGAGGCGTTGGCAGAACTGTTGGCCAAGCTGCTGGCCCGGCTCCACAGCGAGGTCGGCAACGCTCAGCTCATGTGCCGGCTGTGCGATCGCGGAGCCTGCGTCCACGAAGGAGCAGTCTGTCCCGTCGGACAGGCCGAACGCGACGAGCAAGCCCACCGGGACGAACAGGGCGCCCGGCCCGGCAGCTGATGGGCGCCCTCCTCGCGCTGGCGTCGGCCGCCTGCTACGGGATCGCCGACTTCACAGGTGGCCTGCTCTCGCGGCGTGCGGACTTCACTCACGTCGCTCTCGCCGGGCAGGCGGGCGGCCTCGCTCTCATGCTGCTCGCCGCCCTGTTCCTCCCGGCCGCCTCCCCGGACGCATCCGACGTGGTCTGGGGCGCGCTCTCCGGCGTGGGCACAGGGCTCGGCATGATCTTCCTCTACCGGGGGCTGAGCCGCGGGGCGATGAGCGTCGTGGTGCCCGTCAGCGCGGTGGGAGGCCTCGCGCTGCCCGTACTCGTGGGTGTCGCACTCCTCGGTGACCGCCCGTCGTCCCTGTCCTGGCTGGGCATCGTGACCGCCGTGCCCGCACTCTGGCTGGTCTCGCGTGACGGCTCCGGGGCCACGCCGGCCGCCTTCACCCCGGCCTCCCTCGACGGCTTCATCGCGGGCGCCGGGATCGCGCTGCAGTACGTCGCGCTCGCCCAGGCCTCACCCGGCTCCGGCGTCTGGCCGG
>NZ_JACBXA010000477.1 GCF_013870515.1 Streptomyces albidus (ex Kaewkla and Franco 2022)
CTGGGCCCGCCTGTGTTCACGGCTGGCACCCGACGGGCTGCTGATCGACGGGACCTGCGACGAGATCGGACGGCGCCACGTGTGGGTGGCGCTCGGCCCGGAGGGACCGAGAACCGTCACCTTCGCGACCAGGCTGAGTGCGTTGAGCACGCCCTCGGATCTGGCGGAACGGCTGCCCAAGGCGTTGATCCACCGCAACGTGCGGGGCGAGCCCGTGCACGTCTTCCTCCGCGACTTCGACCGGGCTTGGGCGGCGGCCGCACCGTACGGCGCTCTGAGCGCCCGGCAGCGCTGGATACGTGCGGTGAGTGCGCTGGCACAGGACTGGCCGCTCGCCGGCGGACCGCGGAGGTGGCGGCAGGGCGAGGTCACCGTGGAATGGCAGGCCCTCGCCCCGCGCGGAAGCTGACTCGGCCGCCGAACGGGCGGAGCCGGGGCCGCCGGGCAGCAGGGGCCGCCCGGCAGGATGCTCTCCGGCTAGGGGATGACCGCAAAGTAGCGTCGTCCGCCCCCAGGCGGGACTTTCGCGGACACCCCCCAGGGCTGGCTCAGGCTGCCGGGGACAGCTCGCCCCGGCCGAACAGAAGGGCGTACCCGGCGGGCAGGCCGGCCAGTACGCGGTCGGTCAGCTCCTCGCCGCACAGTTCGGCGATCGCTGAGAGCACCGAGCTCACATCCCATCGAGCGGTGGCGTGCGTCGCGTCCTCCATGCGCCGGGCGACGGCGTCCACGAACTGCGAAGCGGTCAGCGGCTTGGTCACCGGCAGCTGGAAGGTCAGGGCCTCCACCGCGGGGGCGGGCAGCCGCTGAGCGAGCTCGGCGCGTATGTCCGGGGCGAGGTGACCGCCGAACTCGCTGAGAACGATGCGCACGACCCGCTGGCTCTCGTCGTCCGACGCGTAACGGCCGTGCTCGCCGACCCTGGCCACGAATTCGCTCCATCGCATACCTGTGTGTTCCCTTCATTCGGTTGAACCGGACGAAACCGGCATCCGGCCGAGTGCCCGGATACCGGCACAGAATGTTCGGGAGTGGCGAGGTTCACGTCGGGGGCGGGCCCGGCTGAGCGGGCACCGCCCCCGCGGAGCCTTCACCTGTCGGTTCGCAGGCTCACCTGGTGAGCTGCTGGGCGGACGAGTCGCCGCCGCTGATCTGGATCTTCCGTGGCTTTGCCTGCTCCGCCACCGGGATGCGCAGTGTCAGCACTCCCGCTTCGTACGAGGCGTCGATGCGCTCGGAGTCCAGCGTGTCCCCGAGGAAGAGCTGGCGGCTGAACTTGCCTGCCGGACGCTCCGCCGCGATCAGCTCCGCATCCTTGGGCGCGGGCGAGCGGCGCTCGGCGTGGACGGTGAGCACATTCCTCTCGATGTCCAGATCGACGGTCTCCGGGACGACACCCGGAAGGTCGAAGTGGATCACGAACTCGTCGCCCGAGCGGTAGGCGTCCATCGGCATTCCCGCGGGGCGGGCCTGGGTGCCGAAGACCTGCTGGGTGAGGCGGTCGAACTCCCGGAACGGGTCGGTACGCATGAGCATCACTGTCATCTCCCTCCATGTGGCGTGCACTCTCGTGCGATGCCCTGTGCCCACTTATATACACCGACACGAAGAAGGTTGACAACTTGCGACTCAACTTAGACGTCGGTACAGCTCAGAGCACCTGCGGCACCGGCTGGAGCCACAGCCTGCCGAAGGCGAGACGGGCCCCCTCGGCCTCCTGGCGCTGATCCGCGTGAAGCACGCCGAGCGCGTAGGCGGTGGCC
>NZ_JACBXA010000478.1 GCF_013870515.1 Streptomyces albidus (ex Kaewkla and Franco 2022)
TCGCTGAGATACCGGTCGCCGACGAGCAGAGCGTGCTGCTCCACCCGTGCGTACAGCTCGTCCAGGCGCTCTGCCGGCTGGCTCCAGTCACCGAGGGGGAATGTCCGCCCCGGGAGGTCCGTCCGGCTTCCGCCTGGTTGCCGAAGGGCGTCTTCAGGCCGCATGTCCGGCTGACTCACCCCGCCCACTCCCTACGCCACCCGCACTCGAACCGCTCGAGGACTCGGGGGATCTTCCTACTGCCGCAAGGTGGGGCGCAACGTCGCTTTCTCGCTGAACTCCCCCGTAACCGGGCACTGTTCAGGGGTGGGCTGCTTCCGCGGCGTTCTTCTCCTCACTCGAAAGAGTGGACCGGTGGCCGTCTGCGAGGCACCGGCCCGCGAACCGGCCGTCCCGCGGAGCCGTCTAGGCTGCTCCTGTGAGGATCCTGGTCATCGGCGGCGGCGCCCGCGAACACGCCCTGTGCCGCTCTCTTTCGCTCGACCCCGAGGTCACGGCGCTGCACTGCGCCCCCGGCAACGCCGGGATCGCCGAGGTGGCGACGCTGCACGCCGTCGACGCCCTGGACGGCGCGGCCGTCGCGAACCTCGCACAGACGCCGCAGGTGCGGGCCGACCTCGTCGTCATCGGCCCGGAGGCGCCCCTGGTCGCGGGTGTCGCGGACGCCGTGCGGGAGCACGGCGTCGCGGTGTTCGGGCCGTCGGCCGAGGCCGCTCGCCTGGAGGGTTCCAAGGCGTTCGCCAAGGACGTGATGGCCGCCGCGGGTGTGCCGACGTCACGCAGCTACCTGTGCACCACCCCCGAAGAGATCGACGCCGCGCTGGACGCCTTCGGGCCGCCCTACGTGGTCAAGGACGACGGGCTCGCGGCCGGCAAGGGCGTCGTCGTGACCGACGACCTCGAAGCGGCCCGCGCACACGCACGCGCCTGCGAGCGCGTCGTGATCGAGGAGTTCCTCGACGGCCCGGAGGTCTCCCTCTTCGCCGTCACGGACGGCGAGACGGTCGTACCGCTCCAGCCCGCCCAGGACTTCAAGCGCGCGTACGACGGCGACCGGGGTCCCAACACCGGCGGCATGGGCGCCTATTCGCCGCTTCCGTGGGCGGACTCGAAGCTGGTGCAGGAGATCGAGCAGACGGTGCTCCAGCCGACCGTCGACGAGATGCGGCGCCGCGGCACCCCGTTCTCCGGGCTGCTCTACGCGGGGCTGGCGATGACCTCGCACGGCGTACGCGTCATCGAGTTCAACGCACGGTTCGGTGATCCGGAGACCCAGGCCGTGCTGGCCCGGCTGCGCAGTCCCCTCGCGGGGCTGCTGTACGCGGCGGCGACCGGGCGGCTTGCGGCTCTGCCGCCGTTGGCCTGGAGCGACGAGGCGGCGGTCACCGTCGTCGTCGCGGCGCACGACTACCCGGCCGCCCCGCGGACCGGCGACGTCGTGGAGGGGCTGGAGACGATCGCGGAGCAGGACGAGCCCTCGGCGTACGTGCTGCACGCAGGCACCAATCGGGACGCCGACGGGCGTGTGGTCAGCGCCGGCGGCCGCGTGCTGTCGGTCACCGCGACGGGCGGGGGTCTCGCCGGGGCCCGTGAGCGGGCGTATGCGGCACTCAGCCGCATCCGGCTGGAGGGCTCGCACCATCGTGGGGACATCGCGGCCCAGGCGGCGGAGGAGGCGGAGCGGCAGCGGAACCGGGCGCCGGAGGCCGGGCAGGCCGGGACAGACGCTGGACAGGCCGGGGGAG
>NZ_JACBXA010000479.1 GCF_013870515.1 Streptomyces albidus (ex Kaewkla and Franco 2022)
GCCGGCGGACGGTGCCGGGGGTTGGGTGTAGGCGAGGGTGCGGATGCCGCCGGGGAGGGTCACCAGCTCGACTCCGGGCGGGATCTCCTGCGGTGCCATCGGCGGCCGGGTGAACGGTTCGGGGTGGAGCACGCGGGCGCCGGTGCGGTGGGTGGTGATCTCGTATGTGGCGTCGGGGTGCACAAGTTGCTCCCTTCACGAGCGACGGCCAGCACCCCTGTGATGGCGGGTGCTGGCCGTCGTCTGGCTTGTCGTGTCGCTTGTCGTGCGGCTTGTCGCTTGTCTTGTCTTGTCGCTTGTCGTCTTCCAGGTCAAAGCCCGATTTCGGCCCTCTGAGAGCCGTCCAGGGGCCTTCTCGGACGTGTGGGCGACAAGCGACAAGCACTCAGTCCTGACCGCCGCTTCCGGGTGTGTGGCGGTGGTGGACGTAGCGGGCTTTGGTGCCGGTGCCGACCCGTACGGCGGTGCCGTCGTCGGTCCAGGACTTCAGCCAGCCGACGACGGTCTGCCGGGTGGTGCCGTACTCCTCCGCGAGCCCGCGGGCGATCGCAGAGGCGCCAGTGCCGTCGGGTCCGGCTGCCAGCAGCAGCGCGAGGGCTGCGTCGCGGGCGGGGTTGTCCTCGTTCGCGGACAGGTTCAACCCACCCGACGACGCCTCCCCCGCCGGCGTCTCCTCACCGCGTCCGGGTGCGGTGCCGAACTGGGCGTCGATCTCCTCGCGGAACTGCCTTAGTAGCGCCTCCTCGTCGGCGGCGTTGGGAGACGACTGAACCTCGTCGCGGAGTGCGGCCAGGTTCAGTCGCTCACGGCTAGCCGACTCGTCCCGGCCGGCGGAGGACGGGCCCGTGCTGTCGCGCATCCATGCGGTGCGCTCGGCATCCCAACGCCGGGCGTACGCGTCGCCCGCGGCTCGGGCGGACTTGGCGTCCAATACCGGGTGTCGGTCGCTGGTGGCGGCGGTGATGTCGCGGATCTGGTTGGGCAGGATGCGCCAGGCCTTGAACAGCGCCGCCGGGGATTCCGGTGTGCCCATGAACCCGGCGCCCTTGTAGGGGGCTTGGTCGACCTTGAGCCCTCGGGTGCCGGGGAACATCTTGGACAGGTCCATGCCCTCGGTCTCCCCGCCGGTGAGTGCGACGCGGACCTTGCCCTCACGGCGGATCATCAGGTTGCCCAGCACCGACCCCGTGGCTCCCAGGGCGGTGAGGATGGTACGGCCGCCCATGGCGCGGGCGATGCGGATGAACTCCAGGATCTTCTCCCCGAGCTTGCGGGTGGCCCGGTCGTTGCTGACCAGGATCTCCGCACCCTCATCCACGACCAGCTCGATCTGCGGGATCTTCGCGGAGATCGGCAGCAGGTCCGTGTTGTGCTTGCTGAGCAGGCCCTGGTAGGCGCGCTTGCGCTCCTTCATCACCGCGATCGCGGTATCGAGCATGCGCACGGCCTCGTCGTGGGTGGAGGCGAGCCAGTCCACACCGGGCTGCATGCCGTCCACGAACGAACCGTCGTCATTCAGCGCCGGGTTGACCCAGGGCAGGCCGGCGGATCCGGCGTTGAGGTCGATGACCCAGGTCAGCACGTCCGTGGCGCGGGCGAACCCGGCCAGGATCGTGTGGACCATGTTCGTCTTCCCCGACCCCGTCGGACCGACCACCAGGGCGCACTGCTCACGCAGGTAGGCCAGCACCTCCTCGCCGTTGGTGCGCAGTCCCCACGGCAGCCCGGAAAGGATCGACAGGGG
>NZ_JACBXA010000048.1 GCF_013870515.1 Streptomyces albidus (ex Kaewkla and Franco 2022)
GCCGACGGCCGGGTCCAGGTCGGGGAAGAAGAGCTTGTTGAAGACCAGGGCGGCGGCCGTGCCTGGAGGGGCGTCAGAGCCGGTACGAGCGCCCGTAGAAGACCACCGGGGCCCACCCGGCGCCGCCCGACGGCGGGGGCGTTGCCACAGCGGGCGTCCAGAGCGCCGGAGTTGGCGCTGTGAACGGCGTGAGAGGGGGCGCGCTGCACCCGGGAATGCGCTGGGAGCGGGGTGGGGACGGCGTCGCGTTCGGGCGTCATCTCTCGCATCCCCTCCGTCTGTTCCCCCGCGCGGTCCGCGGGACCGGCGGGTTATTCCGCGTCGTGCGCGCGATCGGCGGTCAGAGAACGCACCGCTTCGGTGAAGGCGTCACCACGCGCGTTGTAGTTGACGAACATGTCCATCGAGGCGCAGGCCGGAGCCATCAGCACCGTATCCCCGTGGCGGGCGAGCCGAGCCGCTTCATGGACCGCTGCCGCCATCGCCCCAGTGTCGGTGCGTGCGAGGTCCACCACAGGGACATCCGGGGCGTGTCGCGTGAGGGCTTCGTGGATGAGTTGACGGTCGGCGCCGATGAGGACCGCGGCACGCAGACGGGGTGCGGACGCCCGTACGAGCTCGTCGAACGTGGCGCCCTTCGCAAGGCCCCCCGCGATCCACACGATCGAGTCGTAGGCGGCCAGCGACGCTTGTGTGGCGTGGGTGTTGGTGGCCTTGGAGTCGTCGACGTAGGCGACGCCTTCCACGTCCGCGACGTGCGCGATGCGGTGCGCGTCGGGTCGGAAGGCGCGCAGGCCGTCGCGCACGGCGGCAGCCGGCACGCCGTAGGCGCGGGCGAGGGCCGCCGCGGCAAGGGCGTTGGCGATGTTGTGGGGCGCCGCCGGTGTGATGTCGGTGATCTCGGCCAGTTCCTGCGCCTGCTTGTGACGGTCCTCGACGAAGGCCCGATCGACCAGGATGCCGTCCACGACGCCCAGTTCGGACGGCCCGGGGCTGCCGAGGGTGAAGCCGATCGCGCGGCACCCTTCCACCACGTCCGCCTGACGGACGAGCTGTTCGGTGGCGGGGTCGGCGCAGTTGTAGACGCAGGCGACCTGATTGCCTTCGTAGGCACGGCCCTTGTCGGCGGCGTACGCCTCCATCGAGCCGTGCCAGTCGAGGTGGTCGGGCGCGAGATTGAGCACGGCTGCCGAGTGGGCGCGCAGGCTCGGGGCCCAGTGGAGCTGGTAGCTGGACAGTTCGACGGCGAGGACGTCCGGCGGATCGTCGGCGAGGACGACATCGATCAGCGGGGTGCCGATGTTGCCGACGGCGGGGGCGCGCAGCCCGGCGGCGCCGAGGATGGCGGAGAGCATCTGGACGGTGGTCGTCTTGCCGTTGGTGCCGGTGACGGCCAGCCAGGGGGCGGGCGTTCCGGTCTTGCCGGAGGCCGTTCCGCGCAGCCTCCACGCCAACTCCACGTCGCCCCACACGGGTACGCCGGCGGCTTCGGCCGCCGCGAAGAGCGGGCTCTGCGGTTTCCAGCCCGGTGATGTGACGATCAGATCGGTGTCGGCCGGCAGGCTCTCCGCGTCGCCGAGCCGTACCGAGACGCCGTCCGCCTCCAGTTCGGAGGCACGCGACCTGTGCGACTCGCTGTCACCGCCGTCGACGACGGTGACGCGCGCCCCCAGCCGCCGCAAGGCCCGCGCGGCGCTGCTGCCGCTGACGCCGAGCCCCGCGACGGTCACGTGCCCGCCCTGTACGGCCTCGACGGTGGCGGCGGCCAAGGGATCGTGCTCCGTGCTCACTTGCTGGCCGCCCACCCTGCGTAGAAGATCCCGACGCCGACGATGGCGCACATGCCCTGGATGATCCAGAACCGGACCACGACGAGGACCTCGGACCAGCCCTTGAGTTCGAAGTGGTGCTGCAGCGGCGCCATCTTGAACACGCGCTTGCCGGTGAGCCGGAAGGAGCCGACCTGGATGACGACGGACATGGTGATGAGGACGAAGAGCCCGCCGAGGATGGCGAGCAGCAGCTCCGTGCGGGAGCAGATGGCCAGACCCGCCAGCGCACCGCCCAGCGCGAGCGATCCGGTGTCACCCATGAAGATCTTGGCGGGCGAGGTGTTCCACCACAGGAAGCCGAAGCAGGCGCCCATCAGTGCGGCAGCGACGACGGCGAGATCGAGTGGATCTCGCACCTCGTAACATCCCGGACCCGCGGTGAAGGGGTTGGCGCAGGACTCCTGGTACTCCCACACGCAGATGAACACGTAGGCGCCGAACACCATCACCGACGCGCCTGTGGCCAGGCCGTCCAGACCGTCCGTCAGGTTCACACCGTTCGACATGGCCAGGATCATGAACAGCGCCCAGATCACGAAGATGACCGGGCCCATCGACCAGCCGAAGTCCTGCGTGAAGGAGAGCTTCGTGGAGGCGGGCGTCAGGTTGCGGAGGTTGGCGAAGTTCAAGGAGAGCACCGCGAACGCGATGCCGACGATGAGCTGTCCCGCCATCTTCGCCTTGGCGCGGAGGCCGAGGCTGCGCTGCTTGACGATCTTGATGTAGTCGTCGAGGAACCCGACGAGCCCCA
This sequence comes from Streptomyces albidus (ex Kaewkla and Franco 2022), assembly GCF_013870515.1. Taxonomy (GTDB): domain Bacteria; phylum Actinomycetota; class Actinomycetes; order Streptomycetales; family Streptomycetaceae; genus Streptomyces; species Streptomyces albidus. The sequence goes on from NZ_JACBXA010000048.1 coordinate 2,584, forward strand.
TGCCGGCGAAGAGGAAGAGCACCAGCACACCGGAGAAGCTCGGCTGACTGCCCGTCAGCACCTTCGTGAGCACGTACGCGGCGACCGTGGCGATGATGAAGGCGATGCCGCCCATCGTCGGGGTGCCGCGCTTGCTGTGGTGGTTCTGCGGCCCGTCGTCACGGATGAACTGCCCGTAACCTCGCTTCGCCAGCAGCTTGATCAGCAGCGGCGTCCCGATCAGTGACAGGAAGAGTCCGATGACTCCCGAAAAGAGAATCTGACTCATACCCATCGGGCGGCGACCTCACCCTCGTTGTCCCCCGGTTCAACGAGCGCGTCCGCGACGCGCTCGAGACCCACCGAACGGGAAGCCTTCACCAGTACGACATCCCCCGGACGCAGTTCGCTCCGCAAGAGCGCGACCGCCGCCTCAGCGTCGGACACGTGCACCGACTCCTCACCCCACGAACCCTCGTTCTTGGCGCCCATGTCCAGCCAGTGAGCCTCACGGCCACCCACCGCCACGAGCTTGCTGACGTTGAGCCGGACGACAAGCCGTCCGACTGCGTCGTGCTCGGCAAGCGACTCGTCGCCGAGCTCGGCCATCTCACCGAGCACCGCCCAGGTGCGCCGTCCCCGACCCATCGCGGCCAGCGCACGGAGCGCGGCCCGAGTGGATTCGGGGTTGGCGTTGTAGGCGTCATTGACGACCGTGACCCCGTCGGCGCGCTCGGTGACCTCCATCCGCCAACGCGAGAGCGTGCTCGCGGCGGAGAGCGCGGTGGCGATGTCCCCGGCGGGCATGCCCAGTTCGTGGGCGACGGCCGCCGCGGCGAGCGCGTTCGACACGTGGTGCTCACCGTACAGGCGCATGGTCACGTCACCGCACCCGGTGGGTGTGTGAAGCGTGAAAGTGGGCTGTCCCTGGTCCGTGAGCCGGACATTCTCGGCACGTACGTGTGCGTCCTCGGCCTCGCCGAAGAGCACGACCCGTGCGCGGGTGCGCGAACTCATCGCGCGTACAAGGGAGTCGTCCGCATTGAGCACGGCGACGCCGCCCTCCCCCTCGGGCGGAAGCTGCTCCACGAGTTCGCCCTTGGCCTCCGCGATCTGCTCGCGGCCGCCGAACTCCCCGATGTGGGCGGTGCCGACGTTCAGCACGACACCGATGCGGGGCGGCGTGAGCTGAGTGAGGTAGCGGATGTGCCCCTTACCCCGCGCCCCCATCTCCAGTACGAGATGCCGGGTTTCCTCGACGGCGCGCAGCGCGGTGAGAGGCAGCCCGATCTCGTTGTTGAGGGAGCCCGGTGTCCACACGGTGGGCCCGAGCCGCTCCAGCAGCTGCGCGATGAGGTCCTTGGTGCTGGTCTTGCCGGCGGAGCCGGTCAGCGCCACGACCTTGGTGCCCAGCCGTTCGACGGCGTACCGCGCCAGCGCGCCGAGGGCCCGCGTGACGTCGTCGACGACCACGGCCGGCACTCCGACCGGCCGTGTGGCAAGCACGGCCACGGCACCGGCCTCGACCGCACTGCGGGCGAAGTCGTGTCCGTCGACGCGCTCACCGTCGAACGCGGCGAACAGGCTGCCGGCGGCTACCTGGCGTGAATCGATGACGACGGGGCCGCTGACGCGGGCGTCCGGGTCCGGTATGTCGCTCTGCTGTCCGTCCACGACAGCGGCGATCTCGGCGAGGGAGAGGGGGATCATCGGTCTTCGGCGTCTGTCCCGTTGGTAGGGGTGCCTGCGGGCTCGGCCACGGCAACCATCGCCGGGACCTCCTCCTGCTTGTGCCGGATGGCTTCGCGCAGCACCTGCGTGTCGTCGAAGGGGCGTACAACTCCCGCGATGTCCTGGCCCTGTTCGTGCCCCTTCCCCAGGACGAGCACCGTGTCGCCGGGTTCGGCGCGGGCGACGGCGAGCTGGATCGCTGCGGCCCTGTCCTCCTCCAGCAGCACGGTGCCGCGGTCGTAGGCGGGCACCTCGGCGGCGCCGCCCAGCATGGTGGCGAGGATCGCGAGAGGGTCCTCGGTACGGGGATTGTCGGACGTGAGAACGGCGGTGTCGGACAGCCGCGCGAGCGCGGAGCCCATGGCCGGACGCTTGTGCGGGTCGCGGTCGCCGCCGCAGCCCAGGACGGCGTGAATGCGGCCGTCCGTGACCTTGCGGATGGCGTAGAGGACGGACTCGACGGCGTCGGGCTTGTGCGCGTAGTCGACGATCGCGAGGAAGTCCTGTCCGGCGTCCACGCGCTCCAGACGTCCCGGCACTCCCGGTACGGCGGCGATGCCGTCGGCCGCGGTCTGCGGGTCGATGCCGGCGACGACCAGGGCGGTCAGGGCGGCGAGTGCGTTGGCGACGTTGAAGGGCCCCGCGATGGGTGCGGCGGCCCGTACGGACTCGTCCTTGGGGCCGACCGCGGTGAACGTGGAGCCGAGCGGGCCGACTTCGACGTCCTCGGCCCGCCAGTCGGCGTCGGGATGGCCTTCCGCGGAGAACGTGGTGACGGGGACCTCGGACTCCGTCAGCAGCCGCTGGCCGTACTCGTCGTCGAAGTTGACGACTCCGGCGCGGGAGCGTTTTCGGGTGAACAGCTGTCTCTTCGCCCGGAAGTAGTCCTCCATGTCCGGGTGGAAGTCCAGGTGTTCGGGACTGAGGTTGTTGAAGACGGCGACGTCGAAGATGCTTCCGTCCACGCGGCCCAGCACCAGCGCGTGGCTGGAGACCTCCATGGCGACCGCGGAGACGCCGCGTTCGCGCATGACGGCGAAGAGGGCCTGGAGGTCGGTGGCTTCGGGGGTGGTGCGCTCGGACTTCAGCCGGACGTCGCCGATGCGGGACTCCACGGTGCCGATCAGGCCCGTCAGATCCCCCGCCTTCTCCGCGGCCTTCCGCAGCCCGCCCTCGACGAGGTAGGCCGTGGTGGTCTTCCCGGAGGTGCCCGTGATGCCGATCTGCAGCAGGCCCTTGCCGGGCTCGCCGTAGATGGCGGCGGCCAGCGCACCCATGCGGCGGCGCGGATCGGGGACGGTCAGCACGGGCAGCCCCGTGTCGGCGGACCGCTCGGCGCCCGCGGGGTCCGTCAGCACGGCGACGGCGCCGAGGCTGGCGGCCTGCGAGGCGAAGTCAGCACCGTGGAAACGGGCGCCGGGGAGGGCCGCGTAGACGTCTCCTGGGCGCACCGCGCGGGAGTCGTGGGTGATTCCGGTTGCGGCGGCGTCATCCGTACCGGCGGGGGCCTCGGTATTCAGCTGCCGGGCGAGCTCCGCGAGCGGAACGGGCCGTACGTGAGCTGGCCGCGGCGCCCCCGAGGTGACGTCCGTCGCCGTCGCCGGGGATGTGGTGACCGGGCGGGCTCCCGCGGAGGGCGAGAGAGAGTTCTGATCAGCTTGTGGCACGGCGGTGAGCGTACCGGGCGGGAGGGCTGTGCCGCGAAGCGAGTGGCTTCCCGGAGGGGCGGCGTCCGGCCGGTTGTACTGATTCTGAGTGTCCGTTCTCACGTGGCGTGCGCCCCCTCACGGGCCGGGCTTCGCGGCTCATCGGCCCTTCTTCTTCGAACGGTCCTTCTCGGCGCTGACAGGCAATGGGTGAGCCTTTGCGCCGGTCGGGGGGATCTGCAGGGACTTCAGGGCGAACTTCATGACCTGCTTGTAGACGGGCCCGCATACGTCACTGCCGAAGTAGCTGCCCTTCTTCGGGTTCTGCACGGCGCAGTAGACCGTCACGCGGGGTTTGTCGGCGGGCGCGAATCCCGCGAATGAGGAGGTGTACCCGTCGTAGCGGCCGGTCTCGGGATCTACCCGGTTGGCCGTACCGGTCTTGCCCGCGACCCGGTAGCCGGGGATCTTTGCAGTGGTGCCCGTGCCCTCCATGTCGCTGACGACGGACTCCAGCATCCGGCTGAGGGTCCTGGCCGTCTTCTCGCTGACCACCCGGCGCTTGCCGGGCTCGGACGCGGGCGTGAAGCCGCCGTCCGGGCCGGTCGTGCCCCGTACGAGCGAAGGCACGTTCCGTACGCCGCCGTTGGCGATCGTGGAGTAGATCGAGGCGGCCTGTACGGCGTTGAGGGAGAGACCCTGCCCGAAGGGGATCGTGTACTGCTGGGAGGCGCTCCACTTCCCGGGCTTCTCCAGGATGCCGGAGGTCTCGCCGGGCAGCCCCAGGCCGGTGGGCCTGCCGATGCCGAACTCGCTCAGATACCGGTGGAGCACCTTGTTCGCCTGCTTCTGCGACTCGCCCAGCTGCTCGGTCGCGAGGATGGTGCCGAGGTTGCTGGACTTGGCGAGCACGCCGTTCAGCGTCAGGTGCCAGGTCTCGTGATCGACGTCGTCGGCGAAGGCCCGGTCGGCGCGCTTGAGGCGGTTGGGCACCGTCACCTGCGTCAGCGGCGTGGCCTTGCCCTCCTCGAGTACGGCCGCCATCGACATCAGCTTGCTGGTGGAGCCCGGCTCGTAGGCGTCCTGCACGGCGGCGTCGCCCAGGGCTCGGGGTTCGGCGCGGGAGATGTCGTTCGGGTCGAAGTCCGGGGCGCTCGCCATCGCGAGGAGTTCGCCGGTCCGCGTGTCCTGTACGACGACGTAGCCGCTGTCGGCGTCGGACTTGCGGATCTGCTCGCCGATGGCCTGCTGGGCGGACCACTGGATGTCACGGTCGAGCGTGAGCTGCACGTCGGCGCCCGCACGGGCGGGGTGCTCGCGCTTGCCCGCCGTCGGGACCTGGCGGCCGCCGGACTGGGCGTAGGTGATCTTGCCGTCCCGGCCTGCGAGCTTCTTGTTCAGCAGTGCCTCGACGCCGCCTCCGCCTTGACCCTCGGAGTTGACGAAGCCCAGGACGGATGAGGCCAGTTCGCGGTTGGGGTAGATGCGCTTGGGGTGCTTCTCGCGGTAGATCCCGGCGAGTACGTCGGCGGCCTCGCCCTTCTCTTCCGCGGATTCGTTCTTCTTCCCGGACTGCGCCGCCTCGGCGGCGTTCGCGGCGACCTCGCTCTTGAGGTTCTTGATCTTCTGCCACGTGCGCGGCGTCTGCTGACGGGCCAGCAGCACGTACCGGGTGTCCTTCTTCGCCAGCTTCCGCGTCAGCTCCTGCTCGTCCTCGTGGAGTACGGGCGCGAGGAGGGCGGCGGCTCGCTCCGGGGCGTCACCGATCTTGGTCTGCTTACGCGTGAAGAGGTACGGGTCCGCGGTGACGTCGTAGGCGTCGACCGTCGTGGCCAGCGCCGTGCCGTCGCGCGAGGAGATCGTGCCCCGCTCCGCGGCAAGCGGCACGGTGATGTAGCGGTTGACGGCCGCTTTGTCGGCGAACGCGCTGGCGTCGACGGCCTGCACCTGGAGCAGCCGCACGGTGAAGGCCAGCATGACGACGGTGAGGCCGAATGCGATCAGCCGCAGCCGCGGCCGGGCGCGCGCGAGGCGCAGCCGGCTGCCCTGCTCGGGCACCGGCTGCCCGGCACCGCCCGAGGTTCTCGTACGGCCCCCCGGTGGCTTGCCGGCGCCGCCGGCCTTGCCCCTGCGTGCCGGCGCCTTGGCCGGGCCGTTGCCCTGCCCTCTGCCCGAAGCTCCTGCTGCCGCACGGGACTTGGACGACCCGCCCGGCACCCTGCCCGTACGCGAGACGGGGCGCCCGGAGCGGCGCTCGTCACGGGGGCGATCACTCACCGCTCCTCCTGCTGCGGGTCCCCGGTGGCCTTCTCAGGCTTTCCCTTCACGGTGCCGTCGTGCTCCAGGAAGGCGGGCGTCCCGCCGGGCACGAGGCCCAGATCGCGGGCACGTTTCTCCAGCGCTCCGGGAGCGGAGTAGGAATCGACTTCCTGCTGGAGGGCCTGCTGTTCGTCCGTCAGTTCGTCGGTCTGCTTCTCCAGCTTGCTGAGCCGGAAGGAGCCCTGATTGACGGAGGCGTTGAGCAGCAGCAGGCCCAGCAGGCCGGCGCCCAGTATCAGCACGACCAGCAGTACGAAGGGGGCACGGGCCGCCGTGGATGCCCCGGCCGGTACCAGACGTGCGAGCCGGGACAGCCGCTGCTGTGCGCTCATGCGGTGTGCGCCTCCCTGATGCGCTCGGCGCCGCGCAGCCGTGCGGGGGCGGCGCGACGGTTCTCGGCGATCTCGTCCTCGCTGGGGAGTTCGGCACCTCGGGTCAGCAGCTTGAGCCGCGGCTGATACTGCTCGGGGACGACGGGCAGCCCGGGGGGCGCTGTACTGGTGGCGCCGGCGGTCAACACCCGCTTGACGAGCCGGTCTTCCAGCGAGTGGTAGGAGAGCACGGCGATGCGCCCGCCGACCGCGAGCGTGTCGACAGCTGCCGGCACCGCCCGCTGCAGGACGTCGAGTTCGCCGTTGACCTCGATGCGCAGGGCCTGGAAGGTGCGTTTGGCCGGGTTGCCGCCGGTGCGCTTGGCGGCCTGCGGCAGCGCGTCCCGGATCAGTTCGACGAGCCGGGCGCTGTTGCTGAACGGCTCCCTGGCCCGTTCCCGTACGACCGCCTCCACGATGCGCTTGGCCTGCTTCTCCTCGCCGTACGCGCGCAGCAGCCGCACCAGTTCGCCCGGCGGATAGGTGTTGAGCACGTCCGCCGCGCTCATGCCCGTCGTCTGGTCCATCCGCATGTCGAGGGGGGCGTCGCGTGCGTACGCGAATCCGCGGTCGGCCTCGTCCAACTGCATGGAGGAGACACCGAGATCGAAGAGGACGCCCTGCACGCGCGGGACGCCAAGCCGGTCGAGGACGTCGGGCAGCTCGTCGTAGACGGCGTGCACGAGGGTGGCGCGGTCCGCGTACGGAGCCAGCCGCTGCCCGGCCAGCCGCAGCGCCTCCTGGTCGCGGTCGAGCGCGATCAGCCGCGCTGCCGGGAAGGTGGCGAGCAGGGCTTCGCTGTGGCCGCCGAGACCGAGGGTGCAGTCGACGACGGTGGCGCCGGGCTCGGCGAGGGAGGGGGCCAGCAGATCCAGGCAGCGCCGCAGCATCACCGGATTGTGTTTCTCACGGACGGACCCGTCCGCGGCGGGGAACTCCTCCCCGGGCTTCTCACCCGGGGCTCCCTCGCGGGTGGGCTCCTTGCCGGCGGGCTGCTCTTCGGTGGTCATGCGCCCTTTCCTGCCCACGTGCTGCTTGGTCCCCGCCCGCTCGAAGGGGAAGTCACCTGCCGGAACCGGGGAAGAGGCGCCGGAGGCCGGAGCGGGAGGAGGCCGAGCCGCACGTACGCACCGCACGCGGGGAGTTCGGCCCCAGGGGGCCGTCTCGCCTCCCACTTCGCGCCACTTTAGTCCACTCGTCCCTTCGGTCAACAAGCGCCGAGGCGCGTTGGGAAGGGGGCGCTGAGGCTGTGTGCTGCCTCACATACGGAGGTCAGGACCGATTCGAATCGCCCCCCGGGGAGCCTTCGTCGCACAAGCGGTCTAACGTCATCCACATGTCGACGCCACAGCGGCGCCACCAGCCGCTCCACCAGTCCCCCGCCGACGACCTGCGCGGTTCCGGCACAGTCACCGACCGTCTGATCGAAGCCAACGCCCGTTACGCCGCCGAATTCAACGATCCGGGCATGGACGCACGCCCGGTCCTCAAGGTCGCCGTGGTCGCCTGTATGGACGCCCGGATCGACCTGCACGAGGTGCTCGGCCTCGAACTCGGCGACTGCCACACCATCCGCAACGCCGGCGGTGTCGTCACCGACGACACCATCCGGTCACTGACGATCAGCCAGCGGGCCCTCGGCACACGCGCCGTGGTGCTGATCCACCACACAGGCTGCGGAATGCTCAGCCTGACCGAGAACTTCCGGCACGAGCTGGAACTGGAAGTGGGCCAGCGGCCGTCCTGGGCGGTCGAGGCGTTCCCGGATCTCGACCAGGATGTGCGCCAGTCGATGGAGCGCGTCCGTACCTCGCCCTTCCTGCTGCACACGGAGGACGTACGGGGCTTCGTCTTCGACGTGAAGACGGGGCTCCTTCGTGAGATCGACCCAGAGATCGCCCCGGAACCGTGACGCGGGAGCCCGCGGGCGTGAAGAATGCGTGTACAGGCAGCAGATGGCGACGGGGATGGCCGAGGAGTGCCGGTGACGACCTTTGACGAGCGAGCGGACCTCAGCGATCTGAGCACCACGGCGGATCGGGTGCGCCGTTCGATGGAGTCCGTGATCGAGGGGAAGCCCGAGGTCGTACGGCTCTCGTTGACCGTGCTGATCGCCGAGGGCCATCTTCTGATCGAGGATGTGCCGGGCGTGGGCAAGACCATGCTGGCAAAGGCGCTGGCGCGGTCCGTGGACTGCTCCGTACGGCGCATCCAGTTCACGCCCGACCTGCTGCCCTCGGACATCACCGGCGTCAGCATCTACGACCAGCAGCGGCAGGAGTTCGAGTTCAAGCCGGGCGCGATCTTCGCCCAGATCGTCATCGGCGACGAGATCAACCGCGCCTCCCCCAAGACCCAGTCGGCACTGCTGGAGTCGATGGAGGAGCGCCATGTGACCATCGACGGCGAGACGTACGACCTGCCCTCGCCGTTCATGGTCGTGGCCACGCAGAACCCGGTCGAGATGGAGGGCACCTACCCCCTCCCCGAAGCCCAGCGTGACCGGTTCATGGCGAGGGTCTCCATCGGCTACCCCAGCCCGGCAGCCGAGCTGGAGATGATCGACGTGCACGGGGGCGCCTCCCCGCTGGAGGACCTCCAGCCTGTGGCGCACGCCCACGAGATCAGCAAGCTGATCGAAGCGGTCCGCGGTGTCCACGTCGCCGACCAGGTGCGGCGCTACGCGGTCGATCTGGTGGCGGCCACCCGTACGCACCAGGAGCTGCGGCTGGGCGCTTCACCCCGGGCGACGCTGCACCTGCTGCGGGCGGCACGGGCCGCGGCGGCCCTGTCCGGCCGTGACTTCGTACTGCCGGACGACGTGCAGTCGCTGGCCGTGCCGGTGCTGGCGCACCGCCTGCTGCCCACGGCGCAGGCGCAGTTGAGCAGGCGGACGGCCGAGCAGGTGGTCACCGAGATCCTTCAGCGGGTGCCGGTGCCCACGGGCGCACCCGGTGTTGCGACGACTCCGTTGCACACGGACGGCTACGGGCAGCAGTCGCCGCGGGGCTACTGATGTCCGGCAGTCCCACCTCGGGCGCGGCCCGCACGAGCCTCCGGGACCGTGTGGGCCGCGGCGGCCGCTCGGCCCGCGATCAGCTGCGCAGGGACCGCACCGGTCAGGTGCGGGGGCGGCCCCAGGACGGGGAGGACGAGCAGCAGGGCACTCTGCGCACCGCGCTCGGAGGCCTCACGACGCGCGGCAGGTCGTTCCTGGCCGCCGGTGTCGCCGCGGCGATCTGCGCGTACGCGCTGGGGCAGGCCGACCTGCTGCGGGTCGGGATGCTGCTGGCCGCGCTGCCGCTCGTCTGCGTGCTGGTGCTGTACCGCACGCGCTACCGCGTCGCCGGATCCCGCAGGCTCTCCCCCGCCAGGGTGGCGGTGCGTGCGGAGGCCCGGGTGCACCTGCGGATGGACAACATCTCGCGGCTGCCGACCGGGCTGCTGATGCTGCAGGACCGGGTGCCCTACGTGCTCGGGCCGCGCCCGCGCTTCGTACTGGACCGGGTCGAGCCGGGCGGGCAGCGAGAGGTGTCCTACCGCGTGCGCTCGGACATGCGCGGCAGTTACCGGCTGGGCCCGTTGCAGCTCCGGCTGACCGACCCCTTCGGGATGTGCGAGCTGACCCGCTCCTTCAGCACGTACGACACGCTGACCGTGGTGCCGCAGGTCGAACCGCTCCCGCAGGTACGGCTCTCGGGAGACACCACCGGCTACGGGGACGGCAGGCAGCGTTCGCTGGCACTCTCCGGTGAGGACGACGTGATCCCGCGTGGCTACCGGCACGGCGACGACGTGCGCCGCATCCACTGGCGTTCCACCGCCCGTTACGGCGAGTTGATGGTGCGGCGTGAGGAGCAGCCGCAGAAGGCTCGGTGCACGGTGCTGCTCGACACCCGCCGTGCCGCCTACACCGGCTCCGGGCCCGACTCCCCCTTCGAGTGGGCCGTCTCGGGCGCCGCCTCCGTCTGCCTGCATCTGCTGGAGCGTGGCTATGCCGTCCGGCTGCTGACCGACACGGGCACGATGGTGCCCGGCCCGGAGGGCATCGGCTTCGCGGGGGACTCCTCCGACACGGCCGGCCTCCTGCTGGACACCCTCGCTCTGATCGAACACTCCACGGAGGAAGGGATGTCGTACGCCTACGACATGCTGCGCGGCGGCTCCGGGGGGCAGGAGGGGCTGCTGGTCGCCTTCCTCGGCGACCTGGACGAGGGACAGGCGGCCACGGTGGGGCGCATGCGCCAGCGCTCCAACCGAGCGGTGGCCTTCACCTCCACCCTCCGCGAGGAGGAGGGCGAGGCCGCTCCCCTGCCGGACGACGGTGCCGTGGTCACAACCGCCGACGCCGACGGCCCGGTGAGCCTCGCGGCGACCGTCACCGTGCCGCCTCCGGCCGGCGCACCGGACGAGAGACCACTGCACGTACTGCGCGAGGCCGGCTGGACGGCGCTGCCGGGCGGCCCGGGCGTCGCCATGTCCGCCCTGTGGCACGAGGCCGACAACGCGACCGTGAGGGGGCTGGAGCGATGAGCGGACGGGGACGGCTCGCCGTCTGCGCGGCGCTGGCAACCCTGGCGGCGGCCTTCGCGCTGCTGCCGCTGGTGGACCCGGCGACCTGGCTGATGCAGGCGGCGGCACTGGTCGCGGTGCAGTCCCTGGTGGGCGCCGCCGCACGGAGGGTTCCTCTGGCGCGAGCCCTGACAGTCGCGGTGCAACTGCTGGTGTCGCTGCTGCTGCTGACAGTCTTCTTCGCGCGCGACGCGGCGATCGGAGGGCTGCTCCCGGGCCCGGCGGTCTTCGAGGAGTTCGGCCGGCTGCTGAGCGCCGGCGGCCACGACGTGGGCCGGTACGCCATACCCGCACCGGTGACGGACGGCATACGTCTGATGCTCGTGGGCGGTGTCCTGATGATCGGCCTGCTGGTCGACGCCCTGGCGGTGACCTTCCGCAGTGCCGCACCCGCCGGACTCCCGCTTCTCGCGCTCTACTCGGTCGCGGCCGGGCTGGCTCGGGACGGGGCGGGCTGGCCCTGGTTCCTGTGCGCGGCGGGCGGCTACCTGCTGCTTCTCCTCGCGGAGGGACGTGAGCGGCTCTCGCAGTGGGGCCGCGTCTTCACGGACCGCGGCCGGCCGGGGGCACCCTCCTACCAGCCGGGTGCGGTGGACGGGCCCGCCATGGCGCCCGTACGCACCGGTCGGCGGATCGGCGCGCTGACGCTCGGTCTCGCCCTGGTGGTGCCCGCGTTGCTGCCGTCCCTGGGCAGCGGACTGCTGGACGCCGCGCGCAACGGCGGTGCCGGAGTGGGGCAGAACGGCGGCACGGTCTCCGCCGTCAACCCGCTCGTCGCACTGCAGGACAGCCTCAACCAGGCCCAGGACCGCACCGCGCTGACCTACACCACGAACACCAGGGAAACGCAGGAGATGTACCTGCGGATCGTCGCCCTGGACCAGTTCGACGGCGCCTCCTGGAAACCCTCGGAGCGCCGGATAGACGCGATGCCCGATCCGCTGCCGGCCCCGCCGGGCCTGGCTCCGGAAGTGCAGACGCAGAAGGTGCGCAGCACCGTCGCGGCGGCCGACTGGTACGCGCAGAACTGGCTGCCCATGCCGTATCCCGCCAGCCGCGTTCGCATCGACGGGCGTTGGCGGTTCGAGCCGGAGGGCCGCACCCTCGTCGGCGACCGCGGGCAGACCACACGCGGTGCGCGGTACCAGGTCGAGAGCCTCCTCGTGGAACCGACTGCCCGTCAGCTCCGCCAGGCTCCCGAGCCGGCGAGGGCGGTGGCCGAGGAGTACACGAAGGTGCCGGAGTCGCTGCCGTCGGTGGTGCGACGTACGGCAGAGCGCGTCACGCGGGGCTCCGACAACGACTACGAGCGCGCGGTGCGCCTCCAGGACTGGTTCGCGTCCGAGGGCGGCTTCACCTACGACACACGGGTGCGGGCGGGCAGCGGATCCGCCGCGATCGTCAACTTCCTCGAACAGAAAGAGGGCTTCTGCGTCCACTTCGCGTTCTCCATGGCGGCCATGGCGCGGACGATGGGCATCCCCGCCCGGGTTGCGGTCGGCTTCACACCGGGAAGCGCGGAGGCCAACGGGCAGATGGCCGTGGGTCTCAAGGACGCGCACGCCTGGCCGGAGCTGTACTTCGAGGGCGTCGGCTGGACGCGTTTCGAGCCGACTCCGACGCGCGGTTCACCGCCGCCGTACGCACAGCCGGAAGGTCCCGACCCCAGCGAGAACCCCGCGGAACAGCTGCCGCAGCCGGGCCAGAGCTCCCAACCGACGCCCACCCCCTCGGAGTCCGACAGTTGCACCTCGGAGGAGAAGCGAGTCGACCCGCAGTGCGGCCAGGCCGCGCCGGCACCGGACGGCGGCAGCTCGGACGGCGGGTTCCCGGTGGGCACGGCGGCAGGTGTGGCTGCGGCGGCACTGCTGGTGCTCGGGCTGCCCATGCTGCCGATGCTGTGGCGAGTACGGACGCGGGCCCGGCGCCTCGGAGGCCGGGGAGGGCCTGCGCCCGGAGCCGACCCCGCGGGTGCGGTGCTTGCGGCCTGGCGTGAGCTGCTCGACACCGGCTGGGACTACGGAGTGGTCCCGGACGAGTCGGAGACCCCGCGGAAGGCGGCCGAGCGCATCGCCCGCATCGGTGACCTGGAGGATGAGGCCGCCGAGGCCGCGTACCGCGTGGCCCTCACGGTCGAGCAGGTGCTGTATTCGCCCCGGCCTCAGGCCGAGACGGGCGTGAGGGCCGACGTGCGCAAGATTCGCGAAGCGCTGCGTGAGGCGGCGCCCAGGGGGCTGCGGATCCGCGCACTGCTCCTGCCCGCCTCGGCCATTCGAGTGATCTGGACGCTGTCCGGGCAGCTGACGAGGGTCCGCGACCGGTGGTTGGTCGCACTGAAGGTGCGTTTCGCGAAGTAGGGCGAGGGGGCTGTACGGACCGTACGGCCTCCTCCGCCTGCACGAGGGCCGTCCGGTCTCCGTACGGGATTGGGCCGCAGGCCTTGCGGGCTCAGGCTCCCCCTGTGGCCGCGGGCCTCGTGGCTCAGGCTCCCCTGTGACGGTGGCCGCTCATGGCTGTGGGGCTCTCCTCCGGACTCCGGAAGGAGGGCCCCACTGTCATGTCACGTAGGAGGTCGTCGCAGAGGCGCTGGTGCTGTCTGCGCTAATGGCCTTCGTCGCGGCGGCGCTGCCACCGCTCCTCGATGCGGTTCATCATCGATCGACGGGCACGTGGCTGACGGCGGGTGGACGCCCCGCCGCCTCCACTGTTGCTCTGGGCGGCACCTTGCTCCTGCTGCTCGCCGTTCTTGGGGGCCTTGCGCCAGCCGGTGACCGCGAGAACGGCGCATCCGAGCATGACGAGGAAACCCACGACGCTGATCCAGATCTGCTGCGCGACCATTCCGGCCATGAGCAGTGCGATGCCCACCAGAAAGCCTGCAACCGCCTGATAGACCCGCCTGCGGGTGTATCTGCGCAGCTCACTTCCCTCAAGCGCTGTCGCGAACTTGGGATCTTCGGCGTACAGCGCTCGCTCCATCTGCTCGAGCATGCGCTGCTCGTGCTCAGAGAGCGGCACGGAGTCCTCCTACTCGTCGGTCGCGGGGGCGACCGGATGCGACCTAACAAGGATAGGCAGGGAATCGCCCCCGTGAAACCCGCCCTCTGCGCCAATACCTCCCACCAGGGCCGAGACGACGGACGTAGGCACGGGACCTTCCAATCCGTGCATTCCCGCACCGCCTTTCCGCCATGCCGAACGGCGTGCCTCGATCATACGGCGGTCAACAGCTGATCGGGTGAGCTACGTGTCACTGCCTGGTTGCTCGGATGGTCATTGCCCGGGCGGGTTGCCCGGGCGGGGCTCACCGGTCGTGGTACCGCGCCTCGGCCAGGACATGCAGCTGACTCGCGACGGCCTGGAAGGCGGGCAGTTCGGAGGCGGCCGTCTCCAGCCGTGTGAGGGCCTCCTCCGCGTCCGGTTCGGTGTCGACCAGAGCGCCGGGGACCAGGTCGGCGAAGACCCGGACGCCGTGCACGGAAGCGATGGCGAGGCCGGTGTCGTCGACCAGCTTCCTCAGCTGCTCCACAGTGAAGCGGCGCGGCATCGGATCGCTGTCGCCCCAGCGGCCGTCCTCGGCGGTGAGCGCGTGACGGGCCTCCGTGAAGTGCCCCGCGATGGCGCGCCCGAGCACCGCGCCGCCGAGCCCGGAGGCGAGCAGGCTGAGGGTGCCGCCCTCAGGGCGAAGCGCAGCGACGACGTTGCGCAGCCCGTCGGCGGGATCGTCCACGTACTCCAGGACCCCGTGACAGAGGACGGCGTCGTATGCCCCGCGCTCCACCACGTCGAAAAGGCCGTGGGCGTCGCCCTGCACACCGCGGACGCGCTCGGCCACTTCGGCCTCGGCGGCGCGGCGTTCGAGGCCGAACAGCGCGTCGGGGCTCGGGTCGACGACGGTGACCTTGTGCCCCAGTTCGGCGACGGGCACCGCGAAGTTGCCGGTGCCGCCTCCGGTGTCGAGGACGTCCAGGGCCTCCTTGCCGGAGGCCTTGACCCGCTGGTCGAGGGCGCCTTGCAGGACCTCCCAGACCACGGCGGTACGAAGGGCTGCGCTGGGGCGGGACATGAGGTGCTCCTCGACGGCTCAGGGGCGTGCGTGCCCCACCCTATTGCCTTCGCTCACCCGTGATCCTCGCCCGACGCCGCGACGGGATCAACCGGCGCGAGGGCGGCGGTGCGCCTGCTGCGACCGCGGTGGCCGTATTCGCCCTGAGGAGCGCTTCGTCGAAGGAGAGGGAGCCGCGGAGGCCGCCGAGGGAGACGGCGGATTCGAGGCGGCCGGTGCCCTCGTCGGCCCTGCCGCCGTGAACTCCTCGTCCACGGGGGCGATGCGCGGCTGGGGCAGCGCCGGCTGCGAGACCAGCATCCGCTCCACGAGACGCAGGAAGACCTCGGTGTCGCGGACGAGGTCGTCGGCGTCGCGCCAGCTCGCCGCGCCCTGGATGCCCGCTTCGGCACGGGCGCGCTTGGGCGCTCCGGCCGCGAACAGGACGCTCCACTCGGCCAGTTCGGGTGCGGCCTCGGGCAGCACCTCCCAGGCGCTGCGAATCGCCCGGCGACGGCGCTCACTGCTCTCGGGGCGGCCGCGGACGGCGAGCACCGCTGCGGCCGTGCGGAGGGCCGCCAGGTGCGCGATGGCATATCTCTCGTTCGGCGTCTCCATCGCGGCGGCTTCGTCCAGGCCGTGCTGTGCCTGCGCGAGCAGGTCGAGAGCGGCGGGTGGAGCCGAGGCACGCCGGAGCACGGGATGGACATCACTGGCGGGCGAGGCGTTCGGGGGCGCTCCCCGAGAGGGTCGCTGCACGGGAACCAACCTCCTGTCGTCGTCTGACGCTTCCGATGATTCGGCCGTATGCACACATCGTTACGCATGCCACTGACAATCGCCCTGACCTGCACAAACAGGCCTCTCGACTCGAAAGTCAGTGCGAAGCCAGCGGCGCTTCCACTCGGAGTCCATCTCGGCGTCCGTCCGCAATCCGCTCGAAGTCCCGCCGTGGAGACCTCTGTTCGGGGGTGCCCGCAGAAGCGCGGACACAGTCAGGCATACTTTTGAACTGACCAGTCAGTTCAAAAACGTCGGCCAGCCGGCCGGCAGTCGCCGAGAGGGAGGCAGCACCATGGGCGAAGCACCGGACGACTCCCAGGGGAGCCCCGCTGCGGGCGGGAGTACGGACACGGGCGCGGCCCGGAGTACGGGCAAGGGCACGGGTGCCGCAGTCACCGCCCAGGGCCTCGGGCTCGACGGGCCGCGCGGCCCGGTCTTCGGCGGCGTCGGCATCGACGCTCCGCCCGGCTCACTCGTCGCTCTCGAGGGGCCCTCGGGTTCGGGCCGCACCTGTCTGCTGCTCACGCTCACCGGCCGGATGAAGGCGACCGCCGGGCACGCACAGATCGGCGGCCGCCCGCTGCCCGGACAGCTCGCCGCGGTGCGCCGGATCAGCGCCCTGTGTGCCGTGCCCGGCGTCACCGATCTCGAGCCGGCCCTGTCCGTCGCCGAGCAGCTGCGCGAACAGGTGCTGCTGCAGCGGCGGTTCGACGGGTCGCTGCGCTCCCTGATCCAGCCGCGCAGCCGTCGTGCCGCGGCATCCCGTGCGCGCCTGGAGGCAGCCCTGTCGGCTGCGGGTCTCGACCTCGACGCCCTGCCGAAGGGACCGCGCACGCGCGTACGCGACCTGGAACGCCTGGAAACGCTGCGGCTGTCCGTGGCACTCGCGCTGCTCGGCGAGCCGCGGCTGCTGGCGGTGGACGACGTGGACCTGAAGCTCTCCGACGAGGAACGCGAGCAGGCGTGGTCGCTGCTGCGTTCGGTCGCGGAGGCGGGCACGACCGTGCTCGCCGTGTGCAGCAAGGCACCGGGCGACGCCCTCGTCGTCCGTACGCGCGAGGGGCAGGGCCGCAGGGGCACGCCGGGCCCGCAAAGGACGAGGACCGAAGAGTCCGCACAGACGACGAAGGGGGAGGCGGCCGATGCGCTCGCCGAAGCTGGCCGCGCTTGAGCTCAAGCGGTTCGGGAGGGGGCGGCTGCCGCGTGCCGCGATGGCCGCGATGCTGCTGTTGCCGTTGCTCTACGGGGCGCTCTACCTCTGGTCCTTCTGGGACCCCTACGAGCGCCTGGACAAGGTCCCCGTGGCGCTCGTCAACGACGACAGGGGCGCGACGGCCGACGGTGAGCGAGTGGCGGCGGGCGACTCGATCGTCGAAGGACTGCGCGACAGCGACACCTTCGAGTGGCACGAGACCGATGCCGCCGACGCCCGTAAGGGTGTCGAAGAGGGGCGCTACAACCTCTCCCTCACCGTGCCCGCCGACTTCAGCGACCGCGTCGCCTCCAGCTCCGGCGACGATCCGCAGACCGGCGCGCTGAAGGTGCGGACGAACGACGCCAACAACTACATCGTCGGGCAGATATCCCGCACCGTCTTCTCAGAGGTACGGGCCGCCGCATCCAGCAAGGCCTCGCGCGGCTTCTACGACAAGATCTTCGTCTCCTTCTCCACGTTGCACGACCGCACGGCGAAGGCGGCCAAGGGCGCGGACGAACTCGGCGACGGCATCGGCCGCGCCAAGAAGGGCACCGGGAAGCTGAAGAACGGGCTGGGCGACGCCGGCCAGGGCAGCGGCCGGCTCAAGGACGGCACGGGCCGACTGCACGCCGGCGCGGGCAAGTTGAAGAAGGGGTCGACGCAAGTCGCGGACGGTACGCAGAAACTGTCCGACAAGGTCGATCGCGTCGCCGGCAAGGTGGGCCCCTTTCTCGACGAGCACGGTGACGAGATCGGCACGGCGGCCCGCTCCGTCGCCCGTACCAGCAAGGTCCTCAAGGACAACCTCGACGAGCTGCCCGCGGCCGCACGCAAGGCGCAGACCGACTCCCGTCACGCAGCCGACGCGCTCGCGAAGCTCTACGAGGCGCGATGCAAGGGGCCCGTCGAACTGGACACGTCCTGCCCGCAGTTGAAGAAGGCCGCGGACGCCGCGGAGACGGCGGCCGATGTCGCGCGGGACGTCAACAACGTCATTGAGAAGCAGGGGGGCCTCACCCGGCTCGGCGAACATCTCGACGACCTGCGCACCCATGCGAACGCGCTCACCGAGCGCGCCCCGCACCTCGGCAAGGACCTCGATACCGCGGTCGCGCAGATCCACAAGCTCAACAAGGGCGCGCAGCAGGTCTCCAAGGGCGCCGGACGGCTCGAGAGCGGCCTGGCGGGCGCCGAAAGCGGCGCCGCTCAGCTGGACACCGGTCTGGGGAAGCTGAGCAAGGGAGCCGGAACGCTCGACGGCGGCATGTACAAGCTCGCCGACGGCTCGGCACAGCTCTCCGGCGGGCTGCACGACGGGGTGAAGAAGATCCCCGACTACGACAAGCAGGAGCGCGAGGACCGTACGGACGTGATGGCCGACCCGGTCGGTCTCTCCTCCAGCGAGGCACACTCCGCACCCAACTACGGCACTGGTTTCGCACCGTATTTCATCCCGCTGGCGCTATGGGTGGGTGCGATGATCGCGTACATGCTGCTTCAGCCGCTCAACAAGCGCGCACTGGCGGCCGGCGCACCTGCCGGGCGCATCACACTCGCGGGCTGGCTGCCGGTCGCCGCGATCGGTGCCGCGCAGGCGGGCGCACTGCTGGGCGTGCTGCACTGGGGGCTGGGCCTGCAACTGGCGCGTGGGGCGGGCACGTTGGGCTTCGTGCTGCTGGTGACGCTGTGCTTCACGGCCATCGTGCAACTCCTCAACGCCCGTTTCGGACCCGCAGGGCGCATCCTTGTACTGGCGATGCTGATGCTTCAGCTGACGTCGGCAGGCGGCACGTATCCGATCCAGACCAGCCCGGCGTTCTTCAACGCCGTGCACCCGTTCCTGCCGATGAGTTACGTGGTGGAAGGGCTGCGGCACCTCGTCACGGGCGGCGACCTGTGGCCGGTGTGGCGGGCGTGCCTGGTGCTGGGCGCCTTCACCGTCGGCGCGCTCGCGTTGACGGCCGTCACGGCGCGCAGCAAGCAGGTGTGGACGCTGGACCGGCTGCACCCGGAGATCGCGCTGTGAACCACGCGGTGGAAGGAGGACCGGCCTCATGACGAGCAGCGTCGCGGACGACGGCCCCGTGGCCGGGGACGGCACGGGTGCAGGTGGTGCGCGCGGGGCCGGTACGGGCAGCCCTCGCACCCGGCGCAGCCGCGACACGACCCGGAGAAAGCTCTTCCAGGCCGCGGTCACGCTCATCGCCGAACAGGGCTTCTCCTCCACCACGGTGGAGGAGATCGCCGAACGCGCCGGTGTGGCGAAGGGGACGGTCTACTACAACTTCGCCAGCAAGAACGAGCTGTTCGAGGAACTGCTGCGCCACGGCGTCGAGTTGCTCACGGCGGATCTGAGGGAAGCCGGCCGGGCGAACGCGCGGGCCGGCGGCGGGCGGGTCGACGCCCTCGACGCGATGGTCCGTGCCGGCCTGGCCTTCATCGACCGCTACCCGGCCTTCACCCAGCTCTACGTCGCCGAACTGTGGCGCACCAACAGGGCCTGGAACTCGACCTTGATGGTGGTCCGCAAGGAGGCGGTCGCCGTGGTGGAGGCCGAGTTGCGGGCCGGCGTCGAGGAGGGCGAGCTGAGCGAGGAGATCGACATCCCGCTGACCGGTTCCGCCCTGGTCGGCATGGTGCTTGTCGCGGCTCTCGACTGGAAGGCCTTCCAGCCGGAGCGCTCCCTCGACGACGTGCACGGCGCACTGTCGCTGCTGCTGCAGGGACGGGTCGGGGGGTGTGCGCAGCCCCGGTAGCCGGCAGGTGCCACCGCTCTTCCGTGGGGCCGTATCCGACGACCACACGGTCCAGGTGGGCTGCGCACGCCTTCCCCCGATCCCCCGTCCCCCGTGCGGGCCGCTGTGGCCCGCTTCCCCCTGGCAAGGGAACCGCTCCGTTCCGCCACCCCGTGTCGGCGGTACCGGAGCAGTGCCCCTTGCCACGTGCATCACTCTGCCGTCAGGGCGCACCGCTTCCCATCCGCTCTGCTACTCAACTGGCGGGCTAGGTAGCGCTACTCAGCCGTGCGCACTCAGCCCCGGGCGGAACCGCTCAGACGGCACGGACGTACACGCGCCCGCCCGGTCGCCCGTGGGCGCCCCCCGCTAAAGTCCCTCGTCATGGCACGCATTGCGGTGATCGGCGCCGGCCTGGGCGCCATGGCGGCCTCGGCACGGCTGGCTGTCGCGGGGCACGAAGTGACGGTGCACGAGCGCACGGAGACCTTCGGGGGCGGGGTGCGGCTCCACGAGCGGGACGGCTTCCGCTTCGACACCGGCCCGGGCCTGCTGCACCTCCCGGCCGTCTACCGCGATCTGTTCGTGAAGACCGGCAGGGAGCCGCTGGAGAAGTGCGTGGAGCTCGTCCGGCTCGATCCGGCCGTCCGGCACGTCTTCGCGGACGGCACGGCGGTCTCGCTGCCGCACGCATCCCGTGCGGGTGTCATCGAGGCGCTGGACGGCGCTCTGGGCAAGGGCGCGGGAGAGCGCTGGACGGATCTGCTGGCCCGCGCCCGTACGGTCTGGGACGCCACCCGGCGCCCGCTCCTGGAGGAGCCGCTCAGCGCAGCCGACGTACCCGCGGCCCGTGCGCTGTCAGCACGCGACCCCTACCCCGCTCTCCGCAGGAAGGGGCTGTTGCGCCGTCGCACACCCACCCTCGCCGAGGTCGCGGCCGACGAGCTGCGCGATCCCCGGCTCGCCGCCATGCTGACGGGTTGCGCTCACGCCTACGGCCTGGACCCCCGGAGAGCTCCCGCCGGCGCTGCGGTGCTCGCGTATCTGGAGCACACCTTCGGCAGTTGGCACGTGCGCGGCGGGATGCGGCGGCTCGCGGAAGCGCTGTACGAGCGCTGCCTCGAGCGCGGGGTGGACTTCCGCTTCGGCACCGAAGTGCTGCGCGTCCGGGAGGAGAACGGCCGGGCGTCAGGGCTGGAGCTGGCGGACGGGCCCGACGTCGACGCGGACGCCGTCGTGGCGGGGAGTTGCCGACCGTCTGCGGACGCGGCCACTCCGGACGCCGATGTGTCGGGTGTGCCGGCCGCGTCCCGGCTCACCGTACTGCTCGCTCTGCGGGGGGCACGGCCGACCGGAACCGCGCACCGAACGGTCGTACACCGCGCGGACGCCCCGGGGACGCCCCTGACCGTGCTGCGCCCCGACGACCCGACGCTGCGCCCGGACGCGGAGCACGAATCAGCTGTGCTGTCCGTGACCGTACGGGCGGACGAGGTGCCCGACCGGGAGGAGGCGTCCCTGCTTGCCGACCGGTTGATCACCGCTGCCGATACGGCCGGACTGAATCTGGGCGAGCGGATGCTGTGGCGCGTGGTGCACACGCCTGAGGACATCGAGAGGGAGACGGGAGTGCCGGGCGGACTCGTACCGGCACCGGCGCTGGCCGGGGAAGGGATCGTGCGGCCGCCGAACAGGACGGCGACGAAGGGGCTCTACCGGGCCGGCGGCTGGGGACACCCCGGCGGCGGACCGGCACACGCCGGGATGTCCGGAGCGCTGGTCGCGGGCCTGATCGTGGAGGGCGACGACTGGCGCGGCTCCCGGTGAGACCTCGTGCCCGGGCCTGGTGGCCGGGGCCCTGAAAAAGCGCCCGCTGTTACGGGTGTGGAGAGGCGACTCAGTAGTAGTAGCCGTTGCCCTGGGCGCCGTATCCGTTCGGATCGCCGTTCTGATACGGGTAGGGCGGCTGCTCCTGCTGCATCGGGTCGTTGGGATCTCTCTGCTGCGGCACCCACACCCCGCCGCCACCGGTCGGTGCCTGGGGGAAGTAGGCCTGCTCCGCGGGGTACGCGCCGCCCGGGTCGTACTGGGTGCCGTAGCCGTCGGTCCCGTACCCGTTCATGCCGTAGCCGTTGGTCCCGTACGGGTCGGAGGCGCCGTAGGGGGACTGCTCCGGGCCGTAGCCGGGGAGGTCGCCGATGCCGCCGTAGCCCGCGCCGTAGCTGTTGTCGTAGTCGTCGAACGACGTGCCCGAGTAACCCGAGTTGCCGTCGTAGCCGTAGTACGGGTCGGAGTACGCGGCGTACTGCTGCTGGGGCTGGTCCTGATATATCCCGCGCTGGTCGGCACCGGGGTAGCCGGTGTCGTAGCCGCTGAGGCTGAACTCTCCGGTCTCGTCCGGCAGCGGGCCCGGCTGGTAGACGGGGACGGACTGCTGGGCGCCGTAGCCGTTCGTCGCGGTCTGGTACGGATCGGGCTCGAAGCCGCCCGGCTGGTAGCCGCCGAGGGAGTCGTACGGCTGGGCCGTGTCGTAGCCCCCGAAGCCGTTGGAGCCGAGGGAGGCGTCCGCCGCCGCGAAGCTGCGGGTCTCGTAACCGCCGGGGTCGAACGGGTTCGCCTCGTAGCCGTTGGCCTCGAAGCCGTTCGCCCCCAGGGCGCCGGCGCCGGCACCGGCGGTGTCGTAGCCGTTGGTGCCGTAACCGTTCGCGCCGTAGCCGTTCGAGGCGAGCGAGCTCATCTCGAAGGTCTCGGAGCTGAATCCGCCGCTTGCGGTCAGTGCCGCCGCGGGCTCCGGCACCTCGAACTCACCGGGCTTCGGCAGGGGCTCCAGCTCCTCCTCCTGGGCTGCCTCCTCCTCGCGGCGCCGGCGGCTGGAGCCCGGCATGCCGCCGAGCGCCCAGCCCGCCGAGAAGCCGCGGCGATAGGAGAGAGTCACGAAGGTCTGGCCGGTGGCGAACGCGGCGATGCCCACTCCGATCACGACAACCGACGGGAGCAGCGCGCCCACGACGACGCAGAGGAAGCCTGAGAAGGCCAGCAGACGCCAGCGCAACCGCGCCTTGTACTGCAGCAACACCTCGCCCAACAGCCACAGCGCGACGATGCCGAACGCGATGTAGAGGACTGTCCAGCCCATGTAAGCCCCCTCTTCTCACTGCCTCGGTCGGCTACTTCCAGTCAGGAACGCTCGTGGAGTCCAAGATTCTGATGGATTTCCAGAGTCGCCGTGGAGTTGTTGAGCGTAATGAAGTGAAGTCCGGGGACATCCTCGTCCAACAGCCTCGCACACAACTCCGTGGCGCACTCGATCCCGACCGAGCGTACCGCCGCTGGGTCATGTTCGACCGCTCGGAGTCGATCCGTCATCTCAGGGGGAATCGTCGCGTTGCTGAGCTGCGCGAACCGCTCGATCTGGTTCACGTTGGTCATCGGCATGATCTCGGGGATGATCGGAGTCTCGCAACCGGCTGCGGCGACGCTGTCCCTCAGGCGCAGATAGTCCTCGGCCCTGAAGAACATCTGCGTGATCGCGTAGTCCGCCCCGGCACGGCACTTGTTGACGAAGTGCTCGACGTCGGTGTCCCAGTCGCTCGACCGTGGGTGCATCTCCGGGAAGGCGGCGACGCCCACGCAGAAGTCGCCGGACTCCTTGATCAGTTCGACCAGTTCAGAGGCGTAGCCGAGCCCTTCGGGGTGCTTCACCCACTCGCCCATGGGGTCGCCGGGAGGGTCGCCGCGGACGGCGAGCACGTTGCGGATGCCCGCGTCGGCGTACTGACCGATGACGTTGCGGAGCTCGGACCGTGAGTGGTTGACAGCGGTGAGGTGGGCGACGGGGGTCAGGGTGGTCTCGGTGGCGATGCGCTCGGTGTTGCGCACGGTCCCCTCACGGGAGGAGCCACCCGCGCCGTAGGTCACGGAGACGAAGGTCGGCGAGGCGGCTTCGATCCGCCGCAGCGCGTTCCACAGTGAGCGCTCCCCTTTCTCCGTCTTGGGAGCGAAGAACTCGAAGGAGTACGACTTCTGCCCCGTCGCGAGCAGGTCACGCACCGTCCTCATGCGATCTGTCCTGGTAGCTGAGATACCGATGGCCATGCTTGAAGGCTATCGGCCTTGGCTAGAGGGCATTCCGGATCGGGAGGCCGCCGGGTCCGTTCCGTCCTGCTTGAGGGGCAGGTGTCCATGCGTTCCGTACGCACCGGGCGGGCTCAGCCGCTCGGATCCTGGTCGGCACGCTCCCGGAGCCGCTTGGCGAGAGCGGCCGCA
The DNA here is from genome assembly GCF_013870515.1 of Streptomyces albidus (ex Kaewkla and Franco 2022). Taxonomy (GTDB): domain Bacteria; phylum Actinomycetota; class Actinomycetes; order Streptomycetales; family Streptomycetaceae; genus Streptomyces; species Streptomyces albidus. Next base: position 26,229 of record NZ_JACBXA010000048.1, read on the forward strand.
GCGGATTCCGGATCGTCGGACTGGGTGAGCACCCGTACGACGACGACGCGCCTGGCACCCGCGTCGAGCACCTGGTCCAGATTGGACGCGTCGATCCCTCCGATGGCGAACCACGGGCGCGCGGGCGCCAGCGAGGCCGCATAGCGCACCAGCGGCAGCCCCGGGGCGTGCCGCCCGGGCTTGGTCGGGGTGGGCCAGCAGGGGCCGGTGCAGAAGTAGTCGACGCCCGGCTCCTCGACGGCCGCGTCGACCTCGGCCTCGGCGTGCGTGGACCGGCCGACGAGGATCTCTTCGCCGAGGACGGCGCGGGCAGCCGGGACGGGCAGGTCTCCCTGGCCCAGGTGCAGCACGCCGGAACGGGAGGCGTGCGCGACGTCGGCCCTGTCGTTGACCGCGAGCAGCTTGCCGTGGCGGCGGCAGGCGTCCGCGAAGACCTCCAGGTGCTCCAGCTCCTCGGCGGCCTCCATCGACTTGTCCCGCAGCTGCACGATGTCGACGCCGCCCCGCAGGACCGCGTCCAGGAACTGGGGCAGGTCGCCCTGCTCCTTGCGGGCGTCGGTGCACAGGTAGAGACGCGCGTCGGCGAGCTGCTGGCGGGCGGTGGCGGCGCTCATGACGTCCCCCGGACATGGGGCGTACGGGCGGGGCCTGGAGCCCGCGCCCGTACGCCGTGGGTGATGGGTGGTACGGACTTCGCGGTGTCACTTCTTGGTGTGACCCCTGTGCTGTGGCTCTGCGGACGCACGGGTGGAGGCCGGGACGCGAACCGCAGGCTCCCGCTCAGGGCGTCCTGCTGCGTGTCACGCGGATCACACGGCGAGTGCCTGGGCTCGGCGCTTCACCTCTGTCCCGCGGTTCTCACTCAGCGCCTGCGCCGGCGTGCCGGGCAGGCTCTCATCCTCTGTGAACAGCCATTCCAGCATCTCCTCGTCGCTGAAGCCGTCGTCCTTCAGGAGTGTGATGGTGCCGCCCAGGCCCTTCACGATGCGGCCCTCGCCGATGAAGTCGGCGGGAACCTGCAGAGTCCGCCCCTCCCCGCGGCGCACCGCGATCAGCTGGCCTTCCTTGACCAGCTGCCGTGCACGGGTCACCGGCACTTCCAGCTTTTCGGCGACATCCGGGAGGGTGAGCCAGGCGGGGACGAGAGCATCGGTCCTTGCATCAATCTCTGTCACACCTACCAGCGTGCCATCCCGCTGTGACAGTCACTACTGTGCGGGCCGCTACCGATCGGCCGCGTTCATCTGGAGGGCGGCCTTCTTCAGGGGCACCGCGGCGTCGGCCACCGCTTTCCTGTCGACCGGCGCGCGGCGTTCGATGAGCTTCCTGCCCTGCGCCAGATCGCGTGGCCGGCCGACCGCCAGCAGCGCGGTCAGGAGGCCGTCGCGCATCCAGCAGACCGACCAGGCCGGCTCACGCGGGTCTCCGCGCCGGATCAGCTCGTCCTCCTCACCGCGGTGCCCGGCGTACTGGACGAAGCGGCCGAACTGCTCGGACCAGAAGTAGGGCACCGGATCGTAGACGGCACTCTCCGCCTCTCCGTCCGCGAGACCCTCGGCCGCGATGTTCACGGCCACGACCCGCGGTCCCTGCAGCGCGTTGTCCCAGTGGTGGACGAGCAGCCGCTCGCCGTACCGGGCGGAGGGGAACGACGCGCAGTCGCCGACCGCGTAGACGTGCGGCGCGGAGGTGCGCAGAGCTTCGTCCGCGCGTACCGACCCGTCGCCGGCCAGTTCGACCCCGGAACTCTCCAGCCAGCCGGTCGCGGGGCGCGAGCCGATGCCCACCACGACGGCGTCGGCGGGTACGTGCGTGCCGTCTGCGAGCAGCACGCCGCCCCGCTCGATCGACCGCACGGCAACGCCCGTACGGAGCTCGGCGCCGCTGTGCTCGTACCAGTCGCGCATGTATGAGGTGACCTGCGCCGGAAGCGCTCCGGGAAGGGGCCCGTCGGCGGCCTCCACCACGGTCACCGCGCACCCCGCCTCGCGCGCCGCCGTGGTGAACTCGGCGCCGATCCAGCCCGCGCCGACCACCACGACGGCGCCCCGTGCGGCCAGTACGGGCCGCAGCCGGGCCGCGTCGTCCAGGGTGCGCAGCAGATGGACTCCGGGGAGGTCGGCGCTGCCCGGCAGCGTGACGGCTTCGGCGCCCGTCGCGATGACGAGATGGTCGTAGGCCACCGCGCCGGCCTCCGTCTCCAGCAGGCGCTCCGCGGTGCGCAGCCCGGTCACCTGCCGGCCCAGCTCCAGATCGACGTCGAGGCCGCCGAAGTCGATGTCGAAGGAGACGTCGGCGTACGCGTCGTCGGTCCTGCCCAGCAGCACCGCCTTCGACAACGGCGGCCGGTCGTAAGGCTGATGGGGCTCGCCGCCGATCAGCCTGATCGCTCCCGGCCAACCCTGCTCGCGCAGTTGCACGGCTGTCTGTACGCCGGCCATCCCCGCACCGACGATCACGACCCGCTGCCCGCTCCGACTGTCAGTCACACACGCACTCTATGACGGTGCCGCCAGGCGGAACGCGCGGAAGTGCCCGGCATCTGCACGCCGCAGGCGGGGAGCAGGGCAGTACGCTGAACGGAGCACACCGATCGCACAGCAAGAGATGACGTACGCGGGAGTCCGGCGCACCGGGCTGAGAGGGAGGCTGCGGCCTCCGACCGTACGAACCTGATCCGGGTCATTCCGGCGAAGGGAGAAGCAAGTCCTCATGCAGCCCAGCAGCACATCCCCAACTGCCGGACTCCGGCAGGATTCCGGTGCCGGATCACCCGCCGACGCCGTCGTCGTCGGGGGCGGAGTCATCGGGCTCGTCACCGCGTGGCGGGCGGCTCAGCGTGGCATGAGCACCACGCTCGTCGACCCCGAACCCGGCGGTGGTGCCGCGCGGGTGGCCGCCGGGATGCTCGCCGCCGTCACCGAACTGCACTACGGCGAGGAAGCCCTGCTCGGTCTCAACCTCGAGTCCGCAGCCCGCTATCCGGACTTCACCGCGGAGCTGGAGGAGGCGAGCGGCCAGGAGATCGGCTATCGCGCCTGCGGCACCCTGGCTGCCGCCCTCGACGCCGACGACCGCGCGGATCTGCGCGAACTGCACGCCCTGCAACAGCGTTGCGGGTTGGACTCGCAGTGGCTGACGGGCCGGGAGTGCCGGCGTCTCGAGCCGATGCTCGCTCCGTCGGTACGGGGCGGGCTGCGCGTCGACGGGGATCACCAGGTCGACCCGCGCCGTCTGGTCACCGCGCTGCTGCTGGCCTGCGAGCGTGCGGGGGTGACGTTCCGGCGGTCCGCCGCCGTGCGCGTCACGGTCACCGGTGACCGCGCCACCGGCGTGACGCTCGACGACGGCACCTCGGTCGAGGCGGGCCAGACCGTGCTGGCGCTGGGCTCGTACGCGTCACGGCTGGAGGGCATGCCACCCGAACTCGTCCCACCGGTGCGCCCGGTCAAGGGTCAGGTGCTGCGGCTGCGCATGCCGCCGTCCGCATACGGCCCCTTCCTCTCGCGCACCGTGCGGGCAGTGGTGCGCGGCGGTCACATCTACCTGGTGCCGCGGGCCAACGGCGAGCTCGTCATCGGCGCGACCAGCGAGGAGATGGGCTGGGACACCACGGTCACGGCGGGCGGCGTCTACGAACTGCTGCGGGACGCCCATGAACTCGTCCCCGGCCTCACCGAGTTGCCGTTGACCGAGACCTGCGCGGGCCTGCGTCCGGCGTCGCCCGACAACGCGCCGCTGCTGGGCCCCACCGCCCTTCCGGGGCTCCATCTCGCCACCGGCCACTACCGCAACGGCGTGCTGCTCACACCGGTCACCGGCGACGTGATGGGCGAGCTGCTGGCGACCGGTGAACTCCCCGAGCCGGCCTTTCCGTTCATCCCCGGACGGTTCGCACAGCCATCCACGCAGCGACCTCTGCCGGGCTCCCCCGCCGGCAGCGAGCCACAGGAGCAGTCAGCATGACGATCCGCCCCTCCCCCGCCGCGACCGTCACCGTCTCGGTGAACGGCGCGCCCCGGGACGTCCCGTCCGACCTCACCCTCGATCAGCTGGTGGCCACGCTGAGCACGGCGCCCTCCGGGATCGCCGCCGCCCTGAACGAAGCCGTCGTACCTCGCGGCATGTGGCCTCAGCAGCGGCTGGCCGAGGGCGACCGCATCGAAGTGCTCACCGCAGTGCAGGGAGGCTGACCCGACATGACCGACACCACGGTCTTCCCCACGCCCGGCACCGATCCCGCCGTCTCCTCCGTGCCGGCCGCAGTTCCCGCCTCACCGTCCGAGGACCCGCTCGTCATCGGCGGACGCAGCTTCACCTCCCGGTTGATCATGGGTACGGGCGGTGCGCCCAGCCTCGACGTCATGGAGCGCTCGCTGCTGGCTTCCGGGACCGAGCTGACGACGGTGGCGATGCGCCGCCTCGATCCCGGCGTCCAGGGGTCGGTGCTGTCCGTGCTGCGCAAGCACGGCATCAGCGTGCTCCCCAACACGGCGGGCTGCTACACGGCCGGCGACGCGGTCCTCACCGCACGCCTCGCCCGTGAAGCGCTCGGCACCGACTGGGTCAAGCTCGAGGTCATCGCCGACGAGCGCACCCTGCTGCCCGATCCCGTCGAACTCCTGGACGCGGCCGAGACGTTGGTCGACGACGGCTTCACCGTGCTTCCGTACACCAACGACGACCCCGTGCTGGCCCGCAAGCTGGAGGACGTGGGGTGCGCCGCGATCATGCCGCTGGGCTCGCCGATCGGCTCCGGCCTCGGGATCCGCAATCCGCACAACTTCCAGTTGATCACTGAACGCGCGGGCGTCCCGGTCGTCCTCGACGCCGGCGCGGGCACGGCCTCCGACGTGGCCCTCGCCATGGAGCTGGGGTGCGCGGCGGTGATGCTGGCCTCCGCCGTGACGAGGGCCCAGGAGCCGGTCGTGATGGCGGAGGCGATGCGGCACGC
>NZ_JACBXA010000480.1 GCF_013870515.1 Streptomyces albidus (ex Kaewkla and Franco 2022)
GAGCCCTGCTCGTGGGCACGCCCGTGGGGTTCACGGCCGCACTGGCCGTCCTGCTCTGCTCCCTGGCGGCGGGGCGTATACGGCGCCGGCTGCTGCCGCTCGCGGCCCTCGCGCTGATGGCCACGGCCGTCACAGGCGTCACCGTCGCCGTGGCGCAGGACTCGCTCCCGCACAAGGTGACGGTCACCCTCGAGACCGAGCTGACGGAGTACCGGGTGGGCCTGTGGCAGGACGCCCTGGACCTCACCCGCGAACACCCGCTGCTCGGCACCGGGCCCGACACCTTCCGCGAGCTGAGCCCCACGAACCGGGACGCCGCCCTGTCCGACGGCAAGCCGCACTCCGCGCCGCTCCAGCTCGCCGCCGAGCAGGGGCTGCCGGGTCTGCTGCTGCTCGGTGCGGCCTACACCTGGCTGATGCTGGCGCTGTGGGCGTCGACCCGGCAGACACCCGTGGTGCTGACCGCGGCTGCCGCCCTTTCGGCTCTGGCTGCGCTCTCCGCCATAGGCAACGCGCTGAGCTTCACGCAGGTGACGGCGGGTGCCGGCGTGCTCGCGGGCATCGCCTGCGCCCGTCGGCTCAGCTGAGCTGCGGTCCCTTCGCCAGATGCCGGCGGATGGCCCGTACGGCTGCCTCGGCGTCGTCCACCGTGAAGGTGAAGGTGTGTCCGTCGCCCAGGCACAGCATGACGCCCTCACCGCGGCGGACGATCACGGCCGTGCCCTTGCCCGGCCGCCACCGGTAGCCCCAGCCGCCCCAGTGCCGCGGCGTGACACTCGGCACGACCTCGGCCGTGCGGACCTCGCCGAGCAGGATGCGGCGGCGCGGCACTCCGACGTGGCCGCAGCGCACCTCCAGTGCCTCACCGTCGACGCTCACCCGTACATGGACGAAGGCGAGCGTGCCGAACAGCCCCAGGACGCCCGCCGCCAGGCAGCCCACCACCGACATGATCAGTGGGGCGCTGTCCAGCTCCCAGGCGGTCTCCACACCCAGGGCGATGCCCAGCGCCAGACAGCCCGCGCCCAGCGAGGCCAGCAGCCACTGCGCGCGGTTGGTCGCACGGCCCGTCCAGACCTCCATCGAGGACGACGGCGGGCGTGAGTGCTCGCTCATGGAGCGCAGCGTACGCCTGCACCAAGGCGGCGGCACGGGAGGATTTCCGCCCCCGGGTCAGAGCCGTCAGAGGTGGTTCAGGGGGTGACGGAGGCGGCGGTCAGCAGCCGCCCCTCGGCGTACGTGCTCGCGGCTTCGGGCAGGCGGGCGGTGTGCCCGCTCAGCAGGACGGTCAGGCCGCCCGTGTGCGAGGCGTGCGGGTTCGGCTCGGCACCGATCCGGCGCAGCGCCTGGGCGGCGACGGCGTCGGCGGAGCGGAAGAGGACGGGCAGCGGGCTGCCCGTCGTCGAGACGGCTTCCCGGATGCGTTCACCGACGAGTTCGTAGTGCGTACAGCCCAGGACGACGGACCGCGTACCCCGAGGGGTCAGCGCCGCTGCCGCCGCGACAGCGACGTCGACGGCGTCCTCCCGGGCGGTCTCCACCGCGTCGGCGAGACCGTGGCAGGGGACCTCGGTGATCTGGGCACCCTGGCCGAACTCCGCGATGAGGCGGGCCTGGTAGGGGCTGCCGGTGGTCGCGGGGGTGGCCCAGATGGCGACGGGGCCGCCGCCGAGGGCCGAGTTCGAGGAGGTCCGCGTCGGCGTCGGGCCGCTTCTTGCTGTGCGAGATCTGCCGCG
>NZ_JACBXA010000481.1 GCF_013870515.1 Streptomyces albidus (ex Kaewkla and Franco 2022)
CCCGCGCCGAATGCAGGGCAGCCCCCCCGACGGCCGCGGCGGTGACCGCGGTCGCGAGCAGGAGGAGAGATATGGCGCTCACTGACTAACTCCCGGTTGCGTTCGTTCCCCCAGATGGTCCGTGCAGCTTCCTTGGAAGTCGGAAGGCGTGTCGACCGTAGTCCCAAACGCCGTGAATAGGACAGAGGTCGATTGAAACCCCCTCCGCACCGAACGCCCTGAGCAGGGGAAACGCAGCGCCCCCGGGGGATAAATCACATCCCGGGGGCGCATGGAATCCGTCAGGAACGGGAAAGGAGCCGCCTCAGCTGAGCCTCTCCAGCACCATGGCCATGCCCTGGCCGCCGCCGACGCACATGGTCTCCAGACCGAACTGCTTGTCGTGCCACTGCAGGGAGTTGAGCAGAGTCGCGGTGATGCGGGCGCCCGTCATGCCGAAGGGGTGGCCGACGGCGATGGCGCCGCCGTTCACGTTGAGCTTGTCCAGGTCGATGCCGAGGTCCCGGTAGGAGGGGATGACCTGCGCCGCGAACGCCTCGTTGATCTCGACGAGATCGATGTCCCCGATCGACATCCCGGCACGGCTCAGCGCCTGCTTGCTGGCCTCGACCGGCCCGTACCCCATGATCTCGGGGGAGAGGCCGGAGACGCCGGTGGAGACGATGCGGGCCAGCGGAGTCAGACCGAGCTCGCGTGCCTTGGTGTCCGACATGATCACCAGCGCCGCGGCGCCGTCGTTGAGGGGACAGCAGTTGCCCGCGGTGACCAGCCCGTCGGGACGGAAGACCGGCTTGAGGCCCTCCACGCCCTCCAGGGTCACTCCGGCGCGGGGGCCGTCGTCCTTGGCGACGACAGTGCCGTCCGGGGTCGTGACCGGGGTGATCTCCCGCTCCCAGAACCCGTCGGCGATGGCCTTCTCCGCGAGGTTCTGCGACCGCACGCCGAACTCGTCCATGTCCTGGCGGGTGACGCCCTTGAGCCGCGCCAGGTTCTCGGCGGTCTGGCCCATCGCCATGTAGACGTCGGGCACTTGACCGTTCTCGCGCGGGTCTGCCCAGCCGTCGCCGCCGGTCTCTGCGCGGTCGGCGGTGCGTGCCTCGGCGTCGGCGAAGAGCGGGTTGTGGGTGCCGGGCATGCCGTCGGAGGACCCGTTCACCTGGCGGGAGACGGTCTCGACGCCCGCCGAGATGAAGACGTCGCCCTCGCCGGCCTTGATGGCGTGCATGGCCATGCGGGTCGTCTGGAGGGAGGAGGAGCAGTAGCGGGTGATGGTGCAGCCCGGCAGGTGGTCCATGCCCATCTGGACGGCGACGACGCGGCCGAGGTTGTGGCCCTGTTCGCCGCCCGGCAGGCCGCAGCCCAGCATCAGGTCGTCGATCTGCGCGGGGTCGAGTTCCGGCACCTTGGCGAGTGCCGCCTTGACGATCTCCGCGGTCAGGTCGTCGGGCCGTACGTCCTTGAGCGACCCCTTGAAGGCGCGTCCGATGGGCGAGCGGGCTGCAGAGACGATCACGGCTTCGGGCATCACGGCTCCAGAGGGTCTGCGTGGCACTTGGCACATTGCTACGTGCGGGAAGCTACCCGGCCGTAAGCCCCGGGTCACGGGCCTCAGGGTGTGATGCGGGACTCTTTTCTAAGCGCTTGCTTTGTGCCGGTGCGCCGACTCCCGCCGCGCGGCGGGTCCGCTCTCCAGCGTATGGCGCCCGTCGCAG
>NZ_JACBXA010000482.1 GCF_013870515.1 Streptomyces albidus (ex Kaewkla and Franco 2022)
GCAGCTCGTGCCCGATCAGGTCCTCCGGCTGCACCCAGGTCAGGCGCAGCGGAGGCGGAGCGGCGCGTTCTCCGGTGACGTCCGCCATCACGCCTCCGTGATCGCGGCGAACGCGGCCTCGTGTGCGCGCCGTCGCTCGCGGTCGCGAGCGAAGACCTCGCGGGTCACCTCGGCGAGGGATGTCGCCGGGGCGTGCAGGTCGAGCCTGCTGGCGCGGGCGACCTCCTCGCTCCACTCCGCGGGTACGGCGGCCCCGCCGTGCAGGGCTCCGACGATCGCCCCGCTCATGGTGGCGATGGAGTCGCAGTCCCGGCCGTAGTTGACCGAACCCAGCACCGTGTGGCGGAAGTCGGAGCCGCCGACGAGCAACATGCCCAGAGCGACGGGGAGTTCCTCGATGGAATGCAGGCGGGAGGGCCTTCGGGCGCCGAGGGAGGGACTGCGGTACTCAGGGCCGACGGTGTCGAAGGGCGCGACCGCCTCCCGCAGCGGTTTGAGCGCGCCTTCGAAGTCGCTGTGCTGCTCGGCCACTTCGCACACGGCCTCGATGGCCTCGCGTGTGCCGTCCTTGGCCAGCGCGAGCACGTCGTCGATGACGGACCGTGCGGTGGCGCCCGGCACGCAGGCCGCCGCCACCGCGGCCGCGAAGACTCCGGCCGCCTCCCGCCCGTACGAGGACTGGTGCGCACCGGCGACATCGAGAGCCTCTGCGTAAGCACCCGCCGGATTACCGGCGTTGACCGCTCCGACGGGCGCCATGTACATCGCGGCGCCGCAGTTGACGATGTTTCCGGCACCCGCCTCACGCGGGTCGACGTGCCCGTAGTGGAGGCGTGCCACGATCCACTTCTCGGCGAGGAAGATGCGCTGGAGCGGCAGGGCTTCGGCCTCCAGCTCAGGAATCCAGCGGGGGTTGGAGATCAGGTCGGGCACGAGATGACCGGCGATGTCGTACGCGTCCAGGTGGTCGCGCACCTTCTCGTAGACGCGCACCAGGGCGTGCGTCATGAGAGTGTCGTCGGTGACGTGCCCGTCGCCCTTGTGGTACGGGGCGATGGGCCGGGCCGTGCGCCAGTCCTCGTGGAACGGGCCGACGATGCCCTCGACCCGGCCCCCGTGCCGCTCGACGATCTGCTCCGGCGTCCAGCCCTCCACCGGGCCGCCGAGCGCGTCGCCGACCGCGGCTCCGACGAGGCAGCCGGTGATGCGGTCCTCAAGCGTGGGAGTCATGTGCGACTCAGTCCTTCCACGGATGTGCCCTCGGGCGTGGTCAGTTCGGTACGGGCGAGCAGCTCGGCGAGCTCGACGAGATCGGTCTCCGCGAGCCGGGGGAGTGCGCAGCCGGACAGCGTCCGGCAGGCGGAACGCCAGCTGCCGGGGATGTCGACGCCTCCGCCGATCGCGCCGGTCAGCGCCCCCGCCAGAGCGGGTGCGGAGTCGGCCACGCGGGAGAGGCAGGCGGCGGCGGGCACCGCCTCGGCGATCGAACCGCCGCCCGCAAGGGCGACCGCCAGCGCGACGGGCACGGTCTCGGCAGCGGCGATGCCGTAGCTGTAGATGTGGTCGACGATCTCGTGCTCCAGCACGGGGACGAGCGCGAAGGCGTTGCCGGACGCGCCGGGCCGTTCGGCGACCGCCTGGCGTGCGAGACGCACCGCGTGCCGGGCGTTGCGGCGGATCTCCGTACCCGAGGGGAGCTGC
>NZ_JACBXA010000483.1 GCF_013870515.1 Streptomyces albidus (ex Kaewkla and Franco 2022)
AGGGCCATGCGGTCCAGGGCCTTGGCCTGCGCGGGCTCGCTGCTGGTGTGCCCCGCCAGCCACCAGTCCGGGGCGCGGAACGCGACGCGCTGCGCGACGAGCGCGCAGGCCGCGGAGACCACACCGTCGAGGATCACCGGCGTGCGCCGCACCGCGGACTGGAGCAGGAAGCCGGTCATCGCCGTCAGATCGGCTCCGCCGACCGCGGCGAGAAGCTCCAACTGGTCGCCCAGCACGGGGCGGGCGCGTCGCAGACCGTCACGGATCGCGGCACACTTGCGCATCCACGTGAGGTCGTCGATCTCGCCGCCGCCGCGGCCGGTGACGACGGAGGCGTCCGTGCCGCAGAGCGCCGCGATGAGCGTTCCGGCAGCCGTCGTACCGCCCACGGAGAGGTCTCCGAGAACGACGAGGTCGGTGCCCGCGTCGGCCTCCTCGTCGGCGATCGCCATACCCGCGCGGAAGGCCTGCTGCGCCTCCTCGGCGCTGAGGGTGTCCTCGGTGTCCAGCCGTCCCGACGAACGTCGCACCCGGTGCCGCGTGACCTCCGCGGGAAGCTCATCCACGTCGCAGTCGAGCGCCATGTCGACCAGCCGGACCGGCACTTCGAAGCGACGGGCCAGGATCGCTGCCGGCGAGGTGCCGTCCAGCGCTTCGCGTACGAGTGTGGAGGCACTGCCCGCAGGCCGTGCGGAGACGTTCAGTTCCGCCACGCCGTGATCGCCCGCGAAGACCACCATGCGCGGCTGCCGCAGCGGTTCGACGGGAAGCCGGGCCTGTGCCGCCGTCAGCCACTCGCCCAAGTCGTCCAGCCGGCCCAGAGCTTGGTCCGGAAGCCCGGTCCGCGCCCTCCGCTCCTCGGCATCCCGGCGCAGTCCGCCGTGCGGGCGCTCGATGAGATCGGAGAAGTCATCCAGGTCCAGGGTGCGGTCACTCATGTTGGCGAAGCGTACGGTACGCCTCCCGCGCGGGCAGGCGGACGGGTGCGCGTGCCGGACGCGGGTGCGTGCGGGCGGGTGCGCACCGGCCGTCCCCGCGAAGGACCTGCGGACACCCCTAGCCGCGCAACGACTGTCCGACACCCGCGGTGACGAGCAGCACGTGCTCGCACTCCGCCGCGAACGCCGCGTTCAGACGCCCGAGTTCGTCACGGAAGCGACGGCCCGAGGGGGTGGCGGGGACGATGCCCGAACCGACCTCGTTGCTGACCGCCACCATGGTCCGCCGGGTGTTCCGCACGGCCGCGCGGAGCTCGTCGACGCGCTCGTGAAGCATCCGGGCGCCGACGCTCCGCCAGCGCTCGTCGTCCCAGGCGCCGGCCGAGTCCATCGCGTCCGTGAGCCACAGGGACAGGCAGTCCACGAGCAGGGGCGGCCCTGTCGCCTCCAGCAGCGGGACGAGGTCGCAGGTCTCCTGGGTGCGCCAGGACGCCGGACGGCGTTCCTTGTGCGCGCTCACGCGTGCCGCCCACTCGGGATCTCCGTCACGGCTCCCGCCGGTTGCCACGTAGACGACGCCCGGAAAGCTCGCCAGCCGGCGCTCCGCCTCCAGCGACTTCCCCGAGCGTGCGCCGCCCAGCACGAGGGTGCGGCGCGGCACCTCGGGAAGCTCCGGGTACTCGCCGACGACGAGAGTCGTCCCGTCCGGTTCGGTGTGCGCTCCCGCCGCGGCGAGACGCCGGCGCAGCTCGGCC
>NZ_JACBXA010000484.1 GCF_013870515.1 Streptomyces albidus (ex Kaewkla and Franco 2022)
TACACCAGCGCCTGGAGCGTCCCAGAACACAGTGAACTGCCCGCGCCCCACAGCAGCCGGTGCTGAGCCTGGGCACGTCGGGCACCGTCTACGCCGTCTCCACGCACCGGCCCAGCGATCCCACCGGCACGGTCGCGGGGTTCGCCGACGCACGCGGCGACTGGCTGCCGCTGGCCTGCACCCTCAACTGCACGCTCGCCGTGGACCGGGTCGCCTCTCTGCTCTCCCTCGACCGTGAAGGCGTCGAAGAGGGCGGCGAGATCACTCTGCTGCCCTTCCTGGACGGTGAGCGGACACCCAACCTCCCTTACGCATCGGGCCTGTTGAGCGGTCTGCGGCACGGCACCACCGGTGGCCACGTGCTGCAGGCGGCCTACGACGGAGCCGTGTTCGCCCTGCTGCGCGCTCTCGACCAGGTCCTGGACGAGGAGACACCGAGCGATGCCCCGCTGCTGCTGATCGGCGGCGGCGCAAAGGGAGCGGCCTGGCGCGAGACCGTACGGCGTCTGTCCGGCCGGCCCGTACAGGTGCCGCGCGCCGAGGAGTTGGTGGCGCTGGGCGCGGCGGCGCAAGCCGCGGGGCTGCTGCTGGAGGAGGACCCGGCCACGGTGGCGCGACGGTGGGGCACGACCGAGGGCCCGTCCTACGAGGCCGTGCCGCGCGACGACGCCACGCTGACCCGTATCGAGTACACCCTTTCCGGTGCGGATACGCTTCTCCGTCAACGCTGAGCCACCCCCTCCCTGACGCACCCCGCCCGTACTCGCACTTGCACCGCACGGAACGACCGATCTGCCCTGGAGGAACGGAACTTGATGGCAGTGCCCGCGCCCAACTCGCAGCGGGAGATGCGACAGCGCAATCTCTCGCGGGTGCTGTACGCGGTCTCGGGGGCCGGCCCCGTCTCACGTGCCACCGTCGCGGCGCGGATCGGGCTGACCAGGGCGTCCGTATCCACCCTCGTCGAGGAGCTGCTGCGCGCCGGCTTCCTGGTGGAGCTCGGGCCTGGGCGCTCCGGCGGCGTCGGCAGACCGGGCAACGCCCTGGCGCTCACCGACCTGGGGCCGTGCGGCCTCGGCGCGGAGATCGGGGTGGACCATCTCACCGTCTGCGCCGTCGATCTGCGCGGCCAGGTCCGTGCCCGTACGACGGAGGAGGCGCCGAACCGGGACGAGAGCCCCGCATCCGTGCTGGCCCGGCTCGGCGCACTCGTCGAGCGCGTCACGGTCGACGCCGGTGCGGCGGGCCTGCGCCCGGCCGGACTGGCCGTGGCCGTGCCGGGGCTCGTCACGCGCTCGTCCACGACGGTGGTGCGTGCTCCGAACCTCGGCTGGCGCGACACCGACATCGCCTCGCATCTGGCCTGCCCGCTCCGGCTGACGGTGGACAACGAGGCCAACTTCGGTGCCCTGGCCGAACTCTGGCTGCGCGAGAAGGACGGCGCACCGGGCGACTTCATCCATGTGTCCGCCGAGGTCGGCATCGGGGCCGCCATCGTGCTCGACGGCGAACTGCTGCGCGGCAGACGGGGATTCGCCGGCGAGCTCGGCCATGTACCGGTGGAACCCGACGGCGCGGAATGCGCCTGCGGCGGTTCGGGCTGCCTGGAGCAGTACGCGGGAGAGGCAGCCGTACTGAGCGCCGCCGGCATCGAAGCGCACGGAACGGGCGGCCGCAGCGCGGCAC
>NZ_JACBXA010000485.1 GCF_013870515.1 Streptomyces albidus (ex Kaewkla and Franco 2022)
CGCGGGACCACCTGGGCCGGCGCTTCGCCGTCGAGTTCGCCGTCGGCAACGGATCGAGCCAGCTCGCCATCATCGGACTCGGCCTGCTCACCGGCCCGTTGACGGTCGGCGCACTGCGCGGCGCCAGCACTCTCTTCGGCCCGATGAACGTGCTGTGCAACTCGGCCACCGCCTTCGGTCCGCCCCTGCTCCGCCGCGCCGGGAGCACCAGAGCGACCGTCCGTACGACACTCGCGCTCGCTGCCGTCCTCGCCACGACGGCCGCCGCATGGGCGGTGCTGCTGGCGGCGCTTCCCGACAGCGCCGGTCGCCAAGTCCTCGGTGACACCTGGGACGTGGCCTCCCGGCTGCTCCCCGCCACCGGCGGTCAGTACGTGGCCATCGCGCTCGGCACCAGCGCGCTGCTGGCCCTGCGAGTGCTGCGTCCCAAGGCCACGCTGACCATCCAGGTGATCTTCTCGCTCGGCACGGTCGCCTTCCTCGTCGCCGGATTCGCCCTGAACGGCGTCCTCGGAGCGGCCTGGGGGCTGTGCGCGGGGTCCGCGCTCAAGGCGGCTGCCCTGTGGCTGCGCACCGCACACGTCGGAGACAACAAGGCAGTGGAGAAGGGGGAGTTCACCGATGACAGACCGCAGCCTGCGGGACTTCACGGGCAAGGGCTATGACAAGGGGCGTCCGCTGCCCGTGCAGGCGCTCTGGTTCGCCGTGCTCCATCTGGCCTTCCGCGCCTGGTGGTTCCCCGCCCGGCTGCGTCCGCCGCTTCTGCGGGCGTTCGGCGCACGCATCGGATCCCGCGTCATCATCCGTCGTGGCGTACGGGTTCAGTGGCCGTGGAAACTGGCCGTCGGCGACGACGTGTGGATCGGCGAGGACGCCTGGTTCATGAACCTGGAACCGGTCACCCTGGAGAACGACGTGTGCGTCTCCCAGGGCGCCGTCCTGTGCACGGGAAGCCATCAACGCCTCTCTCCCACCTTCGAGTTCGACAACGCGCCCATCCATCTGTGCTCGGGTTCGTGGGTCGCCGTCCGTGCCGTCGTGCTGCGAGGCGTGACGGTCGGGAAGGGAGCGGTGGTCGGCGCCAACGCCGTGGCGCACCGTGATGTGGCCGCCGGGGACGTGCTCTCCGCAGGCGCGGCGAGAAGCAGAGCCGGCGGTACGCCGTGAAGATCGCCCACGTCGTCACGCTCGTCAGTGACGGCGGCGCGTACGGGGGCCCGGTGAGCGTGGCCACCGCTCAGCTCGGTGAACTCGCCTCCCGGGGCCACGAGACCGTACTGCTGTCCCTGTGGAGCGGCAGCGGCCCGGCGCCCGGCCACTGGGACGGGGTGCCGCTCGAAGCACCCCGCGCCCTCCCTCTGATCCCGGGCACGGGCTTCCTCGGACTGTTCAACCCCCGTCTCCTGCAAAGGCTTTGGCGCCACGCCCGCAGCGCCGACGTCGTGCACGTGCACGCGGGCCGCGATCTGGTCTCCCTCTCGGCGCTGGCCGTGGCGTTGCTGCGCCGCCGCCCGCTCGTCGTACAGACCCACGGAATGGTGCAGCCCCGTGACAGCGCGGTGGCGCTCTTCTTCGACCGTCTGTACGTGCCGCTGCTGCGCCGGGCCCGCGCGTGCCTGGTGCTGACCGAGTGCCTTGAACATCGCAGCGGCCCGCTCCGCCTCCTCCACGGTCAGCGGCCGTT
>NZ_JACBXA010000486.1 GCF_013870515.1 Streptomyces albidus (ex Kaewkla and Franco 2022)
GAGGGCGGCGGCAGGCTCGGCCCTGGGTTCGTACTCGCGCAGGGTCCCGGATTCGTCGGGCAGGCGGATCACGAGGCTCTCCCTTCTGTGCCCGGCCTCGGGGCGTCGGCGGTCGTGGACGTCACAGCGACAGCTCGGGGACGGTCAGACGGCGGCCCTCCGCCGAGGAACGCAGGCCGAGTTCGGCGAGCTGCACCCCGCGCGCGCCCGCGAGCAGGTCCCGGTCATAGGGCGTACCGAGCGCGAAGTGCCGCAGGAAGAGCTCCCATTGAGCCTTGAAGCCGTTGTCGAACTCACCGTTGTCCGGCACTTCCTGCCACTGGTCACGGAAGGTCTCCGTCGCGGGCAGGTCCGGGTTCCAGACGGGCTTGGGCGTGCCCGAACGGTGCTGGGCCCGGCAGCGGCGGAGCCCGGCGACGGCGGAGCCCTCCGTCCCGTCGACCTGGAACTCGACGAGCTCGTCCCGGTTGACCCGCACCGCCCAGGAGGAGTTGATCTGGGCGACGACGCCGCTGTCCAGCTCGAAGATGCCGTACGCGGAGTCGTCCGCCGTGGCGTCGTAGGGCTTGCCGGCCTCGTCCCAGCGCTGCGGGATGTGCGTGGAGGCGTGCGCCTGTACGGTCGCGACCCTGCCGAACAGCCCGTGCAGCACGTACTCCCAGTGCGGGAACATGTCGACGACGATGCCGCCGCCGTCCTGCGACCGGTAGTTCCAGGAGGGCCGCTGTGCCTCCTGCCAGTCGCCTTCGAAGACCCAGTAGCCGAACTCCCCCCGCACGGACAGGATCCGGCCGAAGAAGCCGCCGTCGATGAGGCGCTTGAGCTTCAGAAGGCCCGGCAGGAAGATCTTGTCCTGCACCACGCCGTGCTTGACGCCCTTCGCCTGTGCGAGCCGTGCCAGCTCCAGTGCGCCGTCCAGACCGGTGGCGGTGGGCTTCTCCGTGTAGATGTGCTTGCCGGCTGCGATCGCCTTCCTCAGGGCCTCCTCGCGGGCGGAGGTGACCTGGGAGTCGAAGTAGACCTCGACGGTGTCGTCCGCGAGGACGGCGTCGAGGTCGGTCGTCCACTCGTCCAGGCCGTGCCGCTCGGCGATGGCCCTCAGAGCGTGGTCGCGACGGCCCACGAGCACCGGCTCGGGCCACAGCACGCTGCCGTCACCGAGATCCATCCCGCCCTGCTCCCGGATCGCGAGTATCGAGCGGACGAGGTGCTGGCGGTAACCCATGCGTCCCGTCACGCCGTTCATGGCGATGCGCACTGTCCTGCGTGTCACGTGGGCTTCTCCTTCGGTCCGCCGGCGCGGCTCGTGATGGTCCGGATCGCGGTGGATCGGACGGTGGCAAGTGGTGCTGATGAGGCTCTGGAGACGCCTGCTTCTGCAGCGATTCAGCAAGCGCTTTCTATCCAGAACGGTAGCCGGTTCACTTCAAGTTCGACAGGGCTGGGCATGATCGGGTGGTCACCGTGCGCCACGTACGGTAACCCGCTGAAGAGGTGCCCCCGCGCGCTCACCGCCCGTCCTCCCACCGCAGCTCGACGGCGGTGAGGGCCAGAGCCAGAGGGCCGGGCACCAGGAAGAGCACCGGCGGCAGAGCCCCTGCGCACACGACCGCGGTCCACCTCGGCGGCCAGCTCGGCCTCGTTCACGATGAGGGC
>NZ_JACBXA010000487.1 GCF_013870515.1 Streptomyces albidus (ex Kaewkla and Franco 2022)
GCTCGAAGGCGCCGACGGGCCGGGCCTGTTCAACGCCGCGCAGACCCTGCGGCAGCTGGTCACCCGCGAGAGCTCCAAAGGCAAGGGCTCGAAGGGGGACAAGGGCAGCCGCGGTTTCGCCGGCGTGACCGTGAGGGACTGGCCCGCCTCTCCCGTCCGGGGCATCACCGAGGGCTTCTACGGCGACGCCTGGTCCCAGCAGGAGCGTCTGGAGCAGCTGGACTTCCTCGGCCGCACCAAGCAGAACCGCTACCTGTACGCCTCGACCGACGACCCGTACCGGCAGTCCTCCCACTGGCGCGACCCCTATCCGGCCGCGCAGCGCGCCGAGTTCCGCGCTCTGGCGGAGCGGGCGCGGCGCAATCACGTGACGCTCGGCTGGGCGGTCTCGCCGGGGCAGGGCCTGTGCTTCTCCTCCGACGAGGACCGCAGAGCACTGCTGCGCAAGGTGGACGCGATGCGCGCGTTGGGCTTCGGCGCCTTCCAACTGCGCTTCGAGGACGTCAGTTACAGCGAGTGGCACTGCGACGAGGACGCGCGGACCTACGGTTCGGGGCCCAAGGCCGCGGCCCGCGCGCAGGCCGAGCTGGCCAACGCCGTCGCGCGCCATCTGTCGGCACGTCATCCGGGCACGGAACCCCTGTCCGTCATGCCGACCGAGTTCTACCAGGACGGTGCGACCGACTACCGCAGCGCGCTCGCCGAGAAGCTGGAGCAGGGCGTGCAGATCGCCTGGTCCGGCGTCGGCGTGGTGCCGCGCACCATCACCGGCGGTGAACTGGCCGACGCCCGCTCGGCGTTCAGGCAGCACCCGCTGGTCACCATGGACGACTACCCCGTCAACGACTACGCGCAGGACCGGATCTTCCTCGGTCCCTACCGCGGCCGGGAGCCCGCGGTCGCTTCCGGTTCGGCGGCCCTGCTGTCGAACGCGATGAGGCAGCCGACGGCCTCCCGCGTCCCGCTGTTCACGGCCGCCGACTACGCCTGGAATCCGAAGCGTTACGACCCTGAGGCCTCCTGGGAGGCGGCGATCGACGCGGTCGCCGCCGGCTCCGGCACGGAGGAGGCGCGCGAGGGCGCTCGTGAAGCGGTGCACGCCCTCGCCGGCAACGACGCCTCCTCGCTGCTCGGCGGCCGGGAGTCGGCGTATCTGCGGCCCCTGCTCGCGGAGTTCTGGGCGGCGTACGACGCCGCCGACAGCGACAAGAAGTCCGAGGTGAAACGGCTGCGGCGCGCGGCGGACCAACTGCTGGACGCCTTCGGCACGATGCGTACCGCACGGGAGCGGGTGCCCGACGCCCTCGAACGTGAAGTGCGCCCGTGGCTGCGTGAGTTGGCGCGGCGCGGCGAAGCGGGCGAGCAGGCCGTGAAGATGCTCACGGCGCAGGCCCGCGGCGACGGCGGAGCCGCCTGGGACGCGCGTCTGGCGCTGAAGCAACTGCGTGCCGACGGCCCGGAACGAGGCGCCGTGGTCGGCAAGGGCGTGCTCGCGGACTTCGAGAAGCGTGCGCTGGAGACCTCCGAGCGCTGGGCGGGCGTACGGCGCAAGGCCTTCGGCGACCAGACGGTCCACGGCGGGCCCACCGCCCGTCCCGACTCCCCCGCCGAAGCGGCCGTCGACGGCGACCCCGACACCGCCTACAGGGCC
>NZ_JACBXA010000488.1 GCF_013870515.1 Streptomyces albidus (ex Kaewkla and Franco 2022)
GCGGCTCTTCCCGCGCTCCGGCGGTGCCGACGAACTCGCCCTGGACCAGGCGCTGTCGCAGGTCTCCGGGGCTGCTCGCGCGGCCTACGTGCTGCGCGGCCTCGAAGGCATGGGGGACGCCGAAGTGCGCCGCACACTGGCCGAAGCGGGTGTGCCGATCCCCGCCACGGCGCTCGCGGAGGCGGACACGATCCGGAGGCCGTCGAGCAGCAGGGACCGGTCGCTGCTGGGCTCTCCCGAGTTCGACCCGTGCACCTTGCAGGCGCGGCCGACCGACTTGATGCGCCGGCGTCAGCACAGCCGCGCCGCGCTCGCTGCGCTGGCCGCACTCCTCGTCTGCGGTGCGCTGCTCGGGCTTCCCGACGGCTCGTGGGGCCCGGAGGGTGCCGCTGCCCCCGTCTACGCCCGTAACCCCTCGTCCGAAAAGGCCCTGGATCCCGGTGAGTTGACCCGGGTCTCCCCGAGCGCCTGGAAGCGGGCCTCGCGCGCCGACTTCTCCGCCTGGCCCGCGCGCGGCGACCTCACCGACGACCAGGACCTGCTGCGCCGCGCCCTGGCCGTATGGGCCCGCCCGGGAAAGCTCGTGACCGTGTCCGCGACGCGCGGCACCCCCGCAGGGCCCCCCGTGGGACCGCCGTCTCTGCTGTACGCGGGCCGGGTCGACGGTGCGAGCGTCGTCCTGCTGCACGACGGTCTGCGAGTGGCGCGTTACGCGGAGCCGGAAGGTGCGCAGGAGGGAGGCGCCGTGCTGGATCTGGCCCGTACGGACGGCGCGGACACCGCCGCCGCCGGTGCGCTGGTGATCTCACGCAGCGACTCCGACATCCGCTATCTGACCGCTCCCTGGGTGACGGAGGCCGCCGAGGTCGACCTGCTGCGGCCCGCGGACCGCGGCAGTCCCCTGCGGCAGGAGGAGGACGGTGTGATCGCGGCGGTGACGGGGCCCGGCAACGATCCCGTCGACTGCGTACGGTGGCCCGGGCTGCTGCTGACGACCGGTTCGGCTTCCGGCCCGGGCATCCGTCATCTCTACACGGATCTGGGCGAGTTGACGGCTGTGCGGCTCACCTCCGGCTCCCCCGGCGGGAAGTTGACCGACGCGACGAGTCCCAACGCGAGGGCGGGTCTCGCCCACCGTGCCTGCGGGCTCCGTTCCCTGTGGGGGACCGGCATGCGCTCGGTCAACTCCTGGGAGTTCGGGCGGCAGTCGCTGCCGGAGAGCGAGGGCGTGGCCTCCTGGTCGTGCATCCGGGGCGAGACCTGGCGAGGCAAGGGCGCCCGGGTGATCGGCGAGTTCCAGCCCCCCTCCGACAAGCCGTCCCAGGCGGCCGTCGTCACCACGCGTGCCGGGGAGACTCCCGCGTGCGGGCCGCGCGAACCGCACGCGGTGAGCGGGGTGCTGTGGGAGTCGAGTGCGGGGAACCGCTATCTGCTGGCCGCGGGCAGCCCGCAGGTGACCGGCATCAAGGCGAGGAACCGGAGCGGGACCGGCGCGGCGTCGCCGGACCGCACTCTGATGCTGCCCGTGGAGGAGGGGCCGAAGCCGAGGCTGACCGCGCGACTGGCGAACGGCCGGGTGTTGCACGAACCGCGCTGAGCGGCCGCCAAGTCACGCTGATCCGCGCAGGGTTGCGCAGGGTTGCGACCCT
>NZ_JACBXA010000489.1 GCF_013870515.1 Streptomyces albidus (ex Kaewkla and Franco 2022)
TCACGGCCGCCGGGCTCGCCGTCGCGGCCGCCGCGATGGCGGCTTCCGCGCCACGGGGTGAGCGGGGCGGTGAGCACCGTCAGGGCCCAGCGGCGGATTCACGCCCCTCCGCGGTCGCCGCTCCTCCGGGGGGCGGGAGAAGCTCTTCGGACGGGCCGCGGCCCCGGGCGACGGTCTCGGCGCCGGTCCGGATCGCGGACGCCGCCACAGTCCGGCTGCTCAGTCCGGGAGACCGGGTCGACGTGATCGCCGGCACAGATGAGTCGCACGAAGCGCGGGTAGTCGCCCAGGGTGTGCGAGTGGACCGGGTCCCGAAGTCCGTGGACGCCGGCCCCGTCGAAGGAGCACTCGTCGTGCTCAGGGTGCCGCGCAGTACTGCGACAGCGCTCGCCGGAGCGGCTGTGGCCGGTCGGCTGGCGGTGACACTGTGCTGAGTTCGCGTGCCGCTCGAGGCGTGCGCTGGTACCGGATCGGTTTCGAGAAAAGGCGGGTCGAAGAGCGTGGATTCAGCTGCCCAGAGCGAGAAGAAGAGTCTGCTGGCGGGCTTCAGGGAATTCCTGATGCGCGGGAACGTGGTCGAACTGGCCGTCGCCGTCGTCGTCGGCACCGCCTTCAGCAAGATCGTGGATTCCGTGGTGAAGGGCCTGATCAATCCGCTGGTCGGCGCCATAGGGACGAAGGACCTCGACAACTACCGGTCCTGTCTGAAGGCCCCCTGCGAGATCAGCAAGGCGACGGGCGAGGTGACGAAGGGCGTTCCGATCAACTGGGGGCCGGTGCTGAGCGCTTCGCTCACCTTCGTGATCACGGCCGCCGTCGTCTACTTCCTCATGATCCTGCCGATGTCCAAGTACAAGGAGCGGCAGGCCGCCAAGAACCCGGTGCCCGCCGCGCCCCCGGAGCTGAACGAGGTGGATCTGCTGGCCGAGATCCGCGACCTGCTGGCAGCCGAGCGGAACGGCTCCGTGCACGCGGACTCCGGCGCCCGGCCGGACGCGCAGGGCTCAGTGGGTCAGCAGCGCGACGGGCTGAGCGTCGAGAAGAAGAGCTAGCTGGGCGGCGTCACAGGTGGTGAGGCGGCTTCTCGTCCAGGAAGCGGGCCAAGTCGGCCGCCGCG
Organism: Streptomyces albidus (ex Kaewkla and Franco 2022); assembly: GCF_013870515.1. Lineage (GTDB taxonomy): Bacteria > Actinomycetota > Actinomycetes > Streptomycetales > Streptomycetaceae > Streptomyces > Streptomyces albidus. Next base: position 1,118 of record NZ_JACBXA010000489.1, read on the forward strand.
TCCCCACTGCTGCCGGGGCCGGCGCCTGACGTCCCCTCGCCCCAGCCGCCGTCGGTGTCGTCCGCGGAGGGCAGGCCCAGCGGGTCGCCGAAGTCCAGCGCTGCTGCGGGATCGGCGGGACGTTGCGAACCGGTGCTCATGTCTCCAGGGTACGGGGCGCCCGCAGGCCTGGTATCCATGCCGCATGACAACTCAGGACGCGCTCACGGACGTACGTGGCCTGCGGGTCGGGCATGCCCAGCGGACCGGCGAGAGCCACCCGGGCTGGCTGACCGGCACGACGGTGGTGCTGGCTCCGGAGGACGGAGCAGTCGCCGGAGTCGACTCGCGGGGAGGCGCACCCGGCACCCGGGAGACCGACGCGTTGGACCCTCGGAACGTGGTGGAACGCATCCACGCGGTCGTGCTGACGGGTGGCAGCGCCTTCGGGCTCGACTCCGCCGCGGGCGTGATGAGCTGGCTGGAGGAGCAGGGCCGTGGTGTGCGGGTCGGCGCCGACCCGGCACAGGTGGTGCCTGTCGTACCGGCG
>NZ_JACBXA010000049.1 GCF_013870515.1 Streptomyces albidus (ex Kaewkla and Franco 2022)
CGTCCCGGACCCGTACGGCCCGGACGACGGCTACGGCCCGGGCGGCACCTACCCGGGACAGCCCGCGCCGCCCCCCGGGCCCAGGCTGCACTGGAAGGCACTGCTGAGCGGCATCGTGCTGCGCCCCAACGCCACCTTCTGGCAGATGCGCGACCACGCCGTCTGGGTCCCGGCGATCATCGTCACCTTCCTCTACGGGCTGCTGGCCATCTTCGGCCTCGACCAGGCCCGCGAGGAGGTCATCAACGCCACGATCTCCAGCGCGATCCCGTACGTGCTGAGCACCGGCATCGCCGTGGTCGTCGCCGGGCTGATCCTCGGCGCGGTGACGCACACCCTGGCCCGTCAGTTCGGGGGCACCGGGGCGTGGGCCCCGACCGTCGGCCTGTCGATGCTGATCATGTCGCTGACGGACGCTCCGCGACTGCTCGTCGCCCTCTTCATGGGCGGTACGGCACCCCTCGTGCAGGTGCTGGGCTGGATCACGTGGGTCGCTGCGGGCGCGCTGTTCACGTCGATGGTCAGCCGCTCCCACGACCTGCCGTGGCCTCGGGCGCTCGGCGCCTCGGCCGTGCAGCTCGTGGCGCTGCTGGTCCTGATGAAGCTCGGCACGCTGTAGTCCGCAGTCCGTGCGGGGCGGCCTCCCGCCCCGCACGCCTCAACTGCCGCTCATCCGCTCACCCGTCGCGACGCTGATCGCGGGGCGTGCTCTCCTCGCCCTGCGTTCCGCCGCCACCGGTGTCCGGAGGGTCACCGGCGTGGAACCGGTCGTAGTGGGTCTCTGCGATGCGCTGCCCGTGATGCACGTTGAGCAGATGGATCAGGAGTGCTGTCAGTGCGATCAGCACGACGATGACACCGACTGTCACGAGGATGTCCATCCCGGTCACTCCCCTCTGCCGATACGGCGTGCGACCCCGGGTGCCCACTTCCCGTCCCGCAACCGTCCCAGTTCGCTCTCGCGGTTCCGCGCCTTCGCAGGCGTGGCCGTCGGGCCGTCGTTCCACGTGGAACGACGGGGGAGGAAGGGACAGGAGGGGACGCGACGAGAAGGGGGCAACCCGTAAGCCCGAAAAGGCAGTTCACACCTCCCCTGTTCCGCTCACCGGATCGATCGCCGGGACGAGAGCGACGTAAATGACGGTGGGAACAAGTATTCTCAGTATCTTCAGCAAATTCCGGCGGCAGTCGGTCATTGCTGGTCACAGGGGTGGAAGTGCAGAGGGGGCGAGACATGACCGAGGTGTTTCTGCGACGGCTCAGCCGCTGGCAGGCCGACCGGGAACGTGACGCCGTCGCCGACCTGTACGTCGAGGCGTACCGGGGCGCGGCCGGTGAGGCATTCCACGACCGGCACGAGTACCTGCGCCGCCTCGGTGAGCACATGCAGAGCCCCGGTTTCGAAATGGTCATCGCGAGCGCCGCCGGGCGGCTCGTGGGCAGCGTCTACGGCTACCGCGCCGACCGCGGAGACCAGTGGTGGCAGGGCCTGCACGGCGAGCTGCCGCCCGAGATGGCTGAACTCACCGCGTCCGGGCGTGCGTTCGTGATGACAGAGCTGATGGTTCTGCCGTCCTTCCGCCGCAGCCGTGTGGCGACGCGCCTCCAGGAGAACCTGCTCGCCCCCTCAAGCATCAGCCTCGCGGTCACCCTGATCGATCAGGAGAACGATCCCGCCCGCGCCGCGCTGAAGGGGTGGAGCTGGGAGAGCCTGGGGAAGATCACGCCCGCCTCCGGAGGCCCGCCGCTCGAAGCGTGGACGAGGCGTCTTCCCAGGTAGAAAGCCTGTTTACGGCACGGAATGGATCCTCGCCGCCGGATGTACGCTGGGAAGGAAGAGGCGAAAAATCCTATTCCGGCAGCCGGGGCTCCGCGCTACCCGGCTATCTGATCACCCCCTACGGGGGCAGGCAGATAGGCGGAAACCATGAGGGTCGAACCGAACATCCCCGATGTGATGGAACCCAACATCCCAGTGGTGGATCTCTCCGCCCTGAATGCGCTCCATCTCCCCGTCGAGCCTGGCCTGTTGGCCCTCAGGCTCCAGACTTCACCGTCCCGCGAGGGGCTCTTCGACGGCGCTTGGTGGCCGCATTCGCGCGACATCCATGCTGAGCTCCCGGGGCTGGTCGCCGTCCTCACCGAACATCTCGGGGACATCGACCGCATCGGGCTCGACGCGGACGCCTGGGACGGCCTCGGCGAGCCGCTGTTCGTCGACGGACGGCTCGTACACATCGACTGGTTCCCGGTCGGCGACGACACAGTGATCGTCACCCGAGGCGACCTCGACCACTTCTCGCTGCTGGCGATACCTCCGGACGCCTCCGTCGACGAGGCCCACGCCGCGATGACCATGGCCACGCACATCGGCAACACGGAGAGCGGCCAGCAGATCCTCGTGGCCACCGGCATCGCCTCCCCGTCGAGGGAGAGCACGTCCCGGACGCATCAGGTCCCCGGCGCGGACCGCTGACGTGGGAGGCGGCGAAGGCCGCTAGCGCAACTCCCCTGCGGAATCCTGCTCCTTGCCGTCCTCGGCATCGCGTTCGGCGAAGGCCTTGAGGGTCAGCAACTGCTTGCGCATCATGACCAGATCGCCCCAGGCGAGGAGCCTGCCGCGTGCCCTGTGACGGAGCGCGGTCCGCGACTCGACATCGATCCTGACGACGAGGCGGCACGCCTCCCCCCGAGGACTCACCACGTAGCTCACGGCCATGCGCCCGTGCCGCGCCGCCGCCTCCTCCGGCAGGACACCGGTGATGTGGCTGTCCTTCTCGACGTCGGTGGTCTCGAAGACCATGAACGCCTGTCCCGCGGCAGGCGGCGGCAGCCCCGGAGTGAGCCGGTCGGGGCTCCGGCGGCCCCGGAAGTCGATCCAGTCGTAGCTGTAGGGCGCGACGGTCAGTTGGCCCAGCCAGCGGAAGACGAGGCCGCAGGGCGCGTTCACATCGACGGCCCGCGTCCAGGTCTCGTACGGGACCGACATGTGGGCGTCGCACGGCAGTTGAGCGGCCTGCTCCGCAGCCGTGGCCCCCCAGACCCTCCCCGTGAAGTCCATGGTGACGAGGCTACTCGTAGGGACGGGACGCCCGGCTCCGGGCCTTCAGCGCACGTTCCGCTGGTGCGAGGGCCAAGCCTGATCGCAGCGCTGCACGGCAGTTGGGGCTTCCGCCGGGGCCGACGCTCCGGGGGATTGGCTGCCAGGTCACCGCGTCGCCCGCTCGACGATCAGGAACGCTCCGATGACCACCATTGCCATCCCGGAGAAGCGGCTGACAGCGCGGGCAGCGGAAGGACGAGCGGCGAGCACGAATCGCGCGCAGGATCCGAGGGTGAGATAGAAGACCGCGCAGCTGAGCGTGAAGACGACGCCGAGGAGGCCGATCTGCCCGGCGACCGGCCAGCTGCCGTCGGTGTCAGTGAACTGGGGCAGCAGAGCGAGGAAGATCAGCAGGCCCTTGGGGTTCAGGCCGCTGACGCTGACTCCCTTGCCGAGCGTGCCCCAACTGCCCCTGGTCGAGGCGTCATCGGACGCGCTCGGTGGTGCGACAGGGTGGACGAAGGTCTTCACGCCCAGCCACATCAGATAGAGGCCGCCGACGAGGGTGAGTCCCGTCAGGAATCCCGGGGAGCCGGCGACCAGGGCTCCGACCCCGACCGCCACGACCGCGGTGATACCGGCGTAACCCAGCACCAGACCGCTCACGGCCGGCACGACGGCGCGGTCGCGGACGGCGGCGCTGATGACGAAGGCCCAGTCGGCGCCGGGAACGGCGATCAGGAGGGCGGCGGTCGCCCAGAACGCGGCGACGGAGCTGACGGCCATGGCGGCCTCCCAGGTGAAGTCGAGGACTCACTGGGAAACTACTGCCGTATGAACCGAAGGTGTTTCCAGATTTCACCTCTCCAGAGCCCTGTCGTGGAAGAATCCACCCGATGGACAGCATCGACCGGAAGATTCTTGCCGAGCTGCAGATGGACGGGCGTCTGACCATCACCGAGCTGGCCTCGCGTGTGGGGCTCAGCGTGTCCCCCTGCCACCGACGGCTGAGGGAGCTGGAGCGCAGCGGCACGATCAGCGGGTACCGCGCCGTGGTCGACGCCGAGGCCGTGGGCCTGAAGTTCGAGGCGATCGTCTTCGTCACCATGCGGCAGGAGGACCGGGACACGCTGCTGAGCTTCGAGGCAGCCGTCGCGGACGTCCCGGACGTCGTGCAGGCCCAGCGCCTCTTCGGCGACCCCGACTACCTGCTGCGCGTGCTCACCGAGGATCTGGGCGCCTACCAGCGGCTGGAGGACGACAAGCTCGCCGCCCTCCCGGGCGTGCAGCGCCTCACCTCGACGCTCGTGATGAAGCGCATCGTCCACGACCGGCCGCTTCCCGCCTGACAGCCGGATCCCCCTTGAGATCAAGTGGCTGAACCACCCGCGCGAAGACGGGAGTTGGTCAGAGCGCCTCTCGTGAGGGCGTGCTGGGCTCGCCCGGCCGGCGTACCGGAGGCAGCACGCTCCAGGGGAAGTTGATCCACTTGTCCGTGCGCTTCCACACGTACTCGCACTGCACCGTCGAATGCGGCTTCTCGTAGATCACCGCGCTGCGTACCTCGGCGACGTGCTCCGCGCAGAACTCCTGGACCAGCTTCAGGGTCCGGCCGGTGTCGGCGACGTCGTCCGCGATGAGCACCTTCTTCTCGCTCATGTCGACGATGTTGGGGACTGGCGGCAGCACGACGGGCATGTCGAGGGTCTGACCGACGCCGGTGTAGAACTCCACGTTCATCACGTGCAGGTTCTTCACGTCCAGCGCGTAGCCGAGCCCGCCGGCGACGAAGAGACCGCCGCGCGCGATGGACAGGATGATGTCCGGCTCGTACTCGTCGTCGGCGACTGCCTGCGCCAACTCCCGTACCGCTTCCCCGAAAAGGGAGTACGTCAGGCTCTCCCGCTCGTCGCTCACGCTCACGCGCCGCCTCTCGCTGCCGCCGTCAGACCTTTGTGCGGTGGAAGTTCATGTAGGAGCGCGACGGCGTGGGCCCGCGCTGACCCTGATAGCGGGAACCGTGAAGCGCCGAGCCGTACGGATGCTCCGCCGGGGACGTCAGCCGGAACATGCACAGCTGCCCGAGCTTCATGCCGGGCCACAGCTTTATCGGCAGCGTGGCGACGTTCGACAGCTCCAGAGTCACGTGCCCGGAGAAGCCGGGGTCGATGAACCCGGCCGTCGAGTGCGTCAGCAGCCCGAGGCGGCCGAGCGAGCTCTTCCCCTCGAGACGCGACGCGATGTCGTCGGGCAGCGTGATCACTTCGTACGTCGACGCGAGCACGAACTCACCGGGGTGCAGGATGAACGGCTCGTCGCCCTCCGCCTCGATCAGCCGCGTCAGATCGGGCTGTTCGACGGCGGGGTCGATGTGCGGGTACCGGTGATTCTCGAACACCCGGAAATAACGGTCCAGTCGGACGTCGATGCTGGACGGCTGCACCATCGCGGAATCGTACGGATCGATCCGCACCCGGCCTGCGTCGATCTCGGCCCGGATGTCCTTGTCAGAGAGAAGCACGGGCCGAGACTACGCGTACGAACGGGGGCCGGCCCAATCGCACCGGCCCCCGCTGAGCACGCGCCCGCCCCGTGCCGCCTGCGAGCACTCGCCCGGGGCGCACGGCTCAGGGCGCCGGCGCCTGCCGAACGGGGACGGGGCGGCGCGTCATTCGGGGCGGTTGGGCCGCGGCACGGAGGTCGCGACGGGCACTGCTTGCCGAAGCCGCGCACACCGTGGACACCTCAACAACCGCCCGGGGCCGATGCGTCGGGCCCCCAGGTTCTGCATCGGGAACGTCGAGGTGCTGAACACGTGCCCTTCGGCACACTGAACGACGGTGGTCTCCATCGCTCTCCTCTCCCCAAGTACGTGGACGAACGAAAGCCACATTAGGGGATCAAGCAGACGGCTCTGCACCGGGCACTCCACCACCCACGCTACGCCCCAACTCCCGTACCGCGAGGGCACCCCACCACGTCCCGGAGCAGCAAAAAGACCCCTCGCGTTGTGCGGCGGGGGTCGTGGATGGGGTAGAGTGTCCGGCGTCGAAGCCACTGATATCAAGGCTCCGCGCGGGTGTAGTTTAATGGTAGAACATGAGCTTCCCAAGCTCAGAGCGCGGGTTCGATTCCCGTCACCCGCTCCAACGCAAAGCCCCAGGCCACAGGCCCGGGGCTTGTTTGGTGTGCGGGCTGTTCCGGCTCTCGCTATTGGTCTCGTGCCGGCCGCGTACCAGAACCGTTCACTCGTGGTCCTTCGCGCCGGTTCGTACGCGGGCGTCAAGACTGCCCGCCACGTCGCACTGGTCCTCGGCAAGGTCCGCACCGACCCGAAATGAGTGACTGCCCTGGTCAGGGCCCTGCTGGGCCTGATGAACCGCGAAGTCTCCCAATGATCGACGATCTACACCGAAGTCATCCGCCCGCGACCAGCCCGAGCATCGAGAACCCCGCGCCCACCAGATCCACGACCTGCAACTTCACGGTGCATACCGCTCAGTAGGCAAGCCTGTAGGGAGATCAGCGGGCAGGCCACTGGGTAGATCGGTCGGCAGACCGGTAGGCAGGCCCGAGGGGGGCTGCCCGGTGTTCGTGCAGCCGGCGATGATCTCTTGCTGCCGCCGATGGCCGGCGTTGAAAGCCTTGTCGCTCTTGGCATGCTCCGTCTTTGCGGCAGAGATCTTCTCGCTGCGCAGCAGCCGCTCCGTACGTGTGGCACTGGCCAGGGCCGTCTTGTAGTACTTGCCGGGAGAACTCGGCGGCAAGTTCCGCCCCACCGCGTGGATCTTGGTCCGGATACTGCCCAGTTGCGCCTCGTTCGTTCCCGCCCCGATGTCTGCCGTGCGGACGGCCATGGTCAGCTCGTACTGCAGCTGGTGCACTCGGCGCATCGGAGCGCCGTCGACGGAGCTTCCGGATGTCCACTCCAAGGTGTCCGGGCAGATGCCCTTCGGCTCGCCGGGCAGGTCGGGCTTCAACCGGGGGTCCTCGATCGCCTTCTCCGGATTCTCCAGGATCTCGGAGATACCGAACGGCGCCGGGGCGACCGGTACGAACGCCAGTGCCGCGACGGCCAGCGGCGGAGCCGCAGCAGCCAGGAAGGGCGGCCAGGCAGGGCGAGCGCCGGCCGACGCCCCGGAGATCCACAGCCGCTCGTACCGTGCCGCGGCCGCCGGCCAGCACAGCAACACCAAGCCGACCAGCGCCATCGGGAGCATCCACGTCTCCAGCTGCGCGTGTGCCGCCGCCGGAAGCACCGAGTCCGCCAAGGCCCCGAACATCAGCCGCGCCGTCAGCAGCGACGCCGCGAGGAACCCCAGCAACCCCAGCACGACGACCGCAGGGAAGTACACCAGGATCCGCGACACCAGCGCGGGGCGGACCGCAGCGAACAGCCGTAACCTACGCGGTGGATGGGAGAACCCGGCGAAGATCCGGTGCAGCAGCCGGGGCGGCCGGGCGGCGCTCTCGAGTACCCGCTGCAGTGGGGCGGTGCCGGCCTGGTGCACGGCGAGGCGGTCGGCGTTCAACTCGGCCAGCCAGAGCAGGAATACGGCGCCGATCAGCATGAGCGGTAGCACCGTCGCCGTGACGGACGAGTTCATCAACTGCAGCCAGGCCAGGCCGCCCCGGACGTCGGACAGCACGCCCTGCTCGTCGCCGACGATCACGTACACCGCAGCCGGCACCCCCACCATCAGCAGCGCCGCCGGGATGCCGATCCGGGCCAGCGCGGTGAACGGGCTGCCCAGGCCCATCAGGAGGTGGTCGCCCTGCCGACGGTGCGCGATCTCGTGCAGCAGCACCAGCCTTGCCGCCTCCACATCCGTACGCCACAACGTCGCCAATGGCCGGAAGACGAGCAACCGGGCCCGCCTCCAACTCACCGGGTAGACCCGTGCGACCTGCCCGGAGCTGAGCGAGAACCGCACGTCCAGCGAGGCGTCCTGGGCGTGCACGAACTCCTGTATCTCCAGCAGTACGCGACGCTCGTCGACGCGGACGGCGAAGCGCCACTCGATCCACCAACACCGCAACTGCGGTACGGCGATGACCACGAGACCGGACACGCCGATGGCAGACACCAGCGCGGCAAACAGCAGGCTGAGCGGCCCCAGCACGTAGCTCGCCCAGCCGGTGAGCCAGGACCAGGCGCGCGAGAACTCGTACACCTGGGTGGCTGCCCCGACCGAGGAGACGACGGCGGCCGGGACCAAGGTGCACACCAGTCCCACCACCAGCAACCACGGCGGTGCGAGTGCCCCGCCCAGGAGTCGGTCCTGCGGCCGGTCGTCGGCCATCATCGACTCCGCATCCGGCGCCACATCCCCCTGGTTCGGACCGCGAGCCTCGTCCTGGCGGGCAGCGGGGCGGGCAACTGCTCGATGAAGTGCGCCGCCTGAGGCGGACTCTGCAGCAGTTCGAGCAGCAACTCGCCCGCCAGCTCGTCCGCGCGGCCCTCGGGCAGCCCCAGCGCGTCCAGGCGCTCCCGGAGCACCTGGTAGGAGTCGCGCAGCGCGGCGAACTCGCCGCCCCGCGGCTCCTGTTGAACCGCGGCAGCGGGAGCGGGAGGGGCAGCGGGCGGCTCCCGCCGGAACGAGTGCAGGGCGATCGCGAGGCTCCCGCCGGACAGGAAGTTGGCCAGGTAGTCGCTGCGCAGGAGGGCCAACAGGGCGTCTCCGGACGCCGACAGCACCTCAAGAATCTGCACCAGGTCGACGGCGCCGCCCGCCGACCCGAACGCTCCCGGCATCGCGCCCTGCGGACCGGCCAACCGCCGCGCCTGTTCTCCACCCGCTACGTACGCCTCGGCCACCTCCGCGGCGAACTCCGCCTCCGCAGGCACCGCTCGGCGCGCCAACCGCTCGGCCCACTCCCCCACCGTTTCCATGAAGCGGACGATATCGACCGGCTGACGGTAGGTCAGGAGATCAAGGGAAAAAGCCACCGGTCCGGCGATGAATGCCCCCTTCCCATCCAGGCCTGGCCTGGTCGGGCCGGTCACTGTATGCAGGCCCCCTGAGGTAGTCCCACGAGGGTCGCACCACATTGAGCACCAGATGCGCACCAGAACAGGCAGTACACACCGGTTTACAGCGGTCAGCGTGGAGGTACGCAGGTGGCCTGCCCAGATGCCGTTCGTGCTGATCAGCAGCCCAATTTGCCGCCTATTTACGGTGACCCAAGGCTCAGAGCGCGGGTTCGATCCCCGTCACCCGCTCCACCACAAAAGGCCCAAGGTCGAAGACTTGGGCCTTGTCTGTGGTGGGGACTGTTCCAATGGTTCTAGGCGGCGCGTGCCAAGATCAGCCACATCGTCAAAGCCGTACTTGTACTCACCCATTTCGAACACGGCAACCCAACTGAAAGTTGGTGAGATCACCTCACTTGCGTCAGTTCAGGCTTTCCGCCACCGACAGGTAATCGGTGTAGATCTGCGGTGAGCCGGAGAACGAAGCCAGCTGCTTCCATTCCTCGTACATCTGCTTCGTGTCCCGATAGGCCTTGGCGAATGCAGCAGCCTCAGCAGTCGCGATGTCCGCATCGGGATAGAACGCATGGAGTGCCGAGAGGCTGGCAATCTCCATCATCACTACATACTGATCCAGCCGGTTTCCGCGCTCGCCTTTCAGCAGGCGGAATTTCCAGTCGGGATAGTCCTCGATGCGATGATGATTTTCAGCGATGAAGCTTTCGAAGGTATTCGCCCGGACGTCGGGGCGCAGCGCGAGATTGTGGATGCCGATCACCCGGGCGAGAGGTTCTTCTCCTGGGAGGCGCTCCTGATAACGCGGCCCATCGGCGACGGTGCTTTTTTTGTTCTCCGCCAGCAAGCGGTAGTCGGTATAGATCGTGGGCAATTCGCTGAATGTGCCGTATTTCCGCCATTCGCGAATAAGCTCCCGGGCCTCGCGGCGATCGCGCCAGAACTGGCGTGCCGATTCTGTCTGATTGCCGTCAGCCGCCAGGTAGCGGTCGCGCTGCCCGGCGTCATCGATTTCGAACAGCATCATGTATTGGCCGGCTCGTTCGCCACGCAGGCCGCGCAGCAGCGTCCAGCGCCATCCGGGGTAGCAGGGAATGTGCACGCCTTTATGGCGAACAAAGGCTTCGAATTGCTCCGGCGTCACGCCGGCCTCGGTATCGATGGCTATGTAGTACAGACTGAAGACCGGCGCGTTTGACGTGTCATGGCGTGGCATTCAATGCTCCATGGGTCTCGACTGCTACTGGGCGAATCTGCTGGTCTGAGTCGTATTTGGTTGTTCCGAAGTTCGATAACAAGTCCAGTGCGCCCGACATGTTTGCCCGAGGTAGGGCGGGGACCGCCTTGCCGAATATGCTCAAATGACGGGGTGGTGACGATTAGATTTGATCACGCGCCCGAAGTGTCGACTCTCAGGTGCCGCGCGCATCAGGCCGGCTTGCGACCCCATGCGGTGATCATGGGTGCGAGCATGAGATCCAGGTCGCCGTGCGCGAGGTTCGCGAGATGCGTCTCGATCTCCTCGGGCGTCGCCAGTTCTGCGGCCAGGAGCTGGTCGCGGACGTGCTGGACCGTGGCCGCCTCCAGCAACGTGCACGCGCGTGACGCGATGGGGAAGTAGGCCTCGGCGCCGACGTCCGTCAGGCCCGACTCACGCAGTAGCCGGGGCAGCGTGCGACCGTATGCGAGGTCTGCCCCGCGCTCGGCCATCAGCGTTCGCATCCGGGCGCGCAGCCGATTCGCCAGTGCTTCGTCGGGGCCGCGTTCGTCCGGGCAGGCGAGTGGCTGCAGGGCTGGGTCCCCGTCCTCGATCACCAGCCATCCGCCCGGCCGAAGCGCATCGATCATGACTCGCATCGCGGTCGCGCGATCCTTCAGGTGAACCAGGACCAGCCGGGCGTGGACGAGGTCGAACGTCTCCGCCTGCGGTGGGTCGCGGATCACGTCGTGCCGGCGCACCTCGAGCGCGCCGCCGGCCGCAGGCTCGGCCCACGACACGTCGATGTCTGTGGCCAGCACCCGGCCGCTGGTCCCCACACGCTCCGCCAGACCGTGAGGCACGGAGACGCCGCCGGCGCCGACTTCCCAGCACCGCCATCCTTCACCGAGCCCCAGGTCGTCGAGGTGACGAAAGGTCCACGGGTCGAACAGCTCGGCGAGCGCTGCGAACCGCTCACCGGCCTCCGGGCGACGGTTGTCGAGCAGATAGCTGTTCACCGCACCAGTATGGCCCTGTCAACGTCGTTCAGATACCGGGCCGTTGACGAACGTCACGGTTGGGAGGCGCGCAGGTCGCACCCACAACTCCCTCAGGAATGCAGTGCGTTCAGGTACACCAGGCGCCGCCCCTCCGACGAGGTTCGTTTGGTCAGGTCAGAGCAGATTTCTGCGGCAAAGCTCCGGTGATTTCCAAGCTCAGAGCGCGGGTTCGATTCCCGTCACCCGCTCCAACGCAAAGCCCCAGGCCAGCGGCCCGGGGCTTGTTTGTTGCCTAGACCGACTCAGAGTCGCGCACCACCTCCGCACCATCTGAGTGATCTTGCGGGGCTTCTCTGTGCTTCTCCCTCTCCCGGTGGTCCGAGTGTCCCGAATCGCGCAGCTCAGGGTTGGGCGGCTGCAACATCCACGCAGGTGGAACGAGCCGCGCCCCGAGAACAGGGGCGATCGCACCACTCGGTGACGCGTACGTGGCGATGCAGGCCGCAACAAGTCGATCCGTCAGCTCTTGCCCCCGTCAGAACCCCTGCGGGTCAGGAGCGGCCAAATCAGCCAGCGTTAGGCTACTCACACGGTCAGGACGTGGATACAAGCGCCCGGCATCAGGGGCGCTGGATGCCAGGAGGTTGCTAGTGGTGAGGGCGTTGGAGCCGGGGGACCCACGTTCCGTAGGGGATTACCGGTTATTGAGCCGTCTGGGCGCGGGTGGCATGGGCCAGGTCTTCCTCGGGGTGTCCCCAGGTGGGCTACGGGTCGCGGTCAAGGTGGTGCATGCCGAGCTGGTGCAACAGCCGGAGTTCCGCTCCCGGTTCCGCCGGGAGGTTCTGGCCAACCGGCTGGTGAGCGGGGCCTACACCGCCCCGGTGATCGACGCGGACGCCTACGCGCCCACTCCGTGGCTGGTGACCAGGTATGTTCCCGGACCGTCACTACAGCAAGCTCTTACCGAGCGGGGGCCGCTGCCTCCGGCGACGGTGCTCGCCCTTGCGGCGGCATTGGCTGAAGCCCTGATCTCGATCCACGACGCGGGCCTTGTACACCGCGATCTCAAGCCCTCCAACGTGCTGCTCGCCGAGGACGGACCGCGGGTCATCGACTTCGGCGTCGCGCGTATCAGTGAGGCCAGCACGATCACCACAACGGGCATGATGATCGGCTCCCCGGGGTTCATGTCTCCCGAACAGGTCAACGGCGCAGAGATTACTCCGGCCAGCGACGTCTTCTCCCTGGGCACGGTTCTGGCCTACGCGGCGACCGGCATCAATCCGTTCGGCGAAGGCCCGGCCCACGCACTGGGCTACCGAGCCGTCCACACAGAACCCGACCTCGATGCCGTCAAGTCTCCCGCCTTGCGCATTCTCATCTCCGCCTGCCTGGCCAAGACCCCCGAAGAGCGCCCCGCCCCCGGGGAAATCCTCGTAGGGGCGGGCTTCGACCGCGGACCCACCACCCTCCTCGACAACGACGCATGGCTGCCCGCCGCCAACCGCGTCCGCAGTTCCGAGCAGGCGTTCGCCAACGCCGACACCGTCACGCGGAACACCGCTGAGTTCCTCGACATTCCGGCGGATACAGCACCCTCGCTCCAGTCAGATTCCGAGTCACCACGCCGCCCCACTCGGCGTACCGTGGTGCTTTCCGTATTCGCCGCCGCCGTCATCGCCGCGGGTGTACCGACCGGCCTATACCTCACAGGCGAGGAAAAGGGCACCGGAAACGGGGATTCCCATTCCCCGCCCCACTTGCCCGATCCAATCGGTGCCTGGCCACTCGGCGAAAGATCGAAAACCGCCGACACCGTCGGCGACAATGACGGAGCAAGGCACAGGGTGCGCTGGGGAGAAGGAGACGGCGGGGCCGCCCTGTTCGGGGGCCGGAGTGACATTGTCATTCCTAACCGGGTTGTCAGTACCGGGCCGGGCAGGAATTTCACCGTCTCCGCGTGGGTGTACCTCAGCAGGACGCCCAGCTCGCACGCAACCGCTGTCAGCCAGTCCGCCGGCGACACCAGCAACTTCTTCCTGCGGTACTCGTCCACGGATGGCCGCTGGGCCTTCGCAGACCGGGATGGCGGTGCGACGTCGCCCGAACATCCCGAGATCTCGACCTGGACCCACCTCGTCGGCGTGCGTACAGGCGGTGAGCTGCACCTCTACGTCAACGGAGTCGAGCAGCGGTCCCATAAGTCGGCGACTCCCGCCGTCGGAACCCCTACCGACAAGCTGTTCATCGGCCGTGCCCAACAAGACGACAAAGCCACCGACTGGTTTCCCGGCAGCATCAAAGACGTCCAAGTCTTCAACAAGGCGCTCTCCCCCGATCAGATCAAGATCCTGGCGAAACCGAATGGAGAATGACTGCCTGAGTCGTGATTCTCACTTCAACCGCACCCCGGGCCGGTCGGTTTGACGGCTCCCCAGAGAAGACGGTCACGTGACAGGTCTTAGAGCCGATGGTTCCACGATGGCTATCCGGGCTTCGGGAGGAATGATTCGGGATTCCGCTCTCATGGGGCGGGAGTCATGAGGCGTCTGCGGATATTGCCGTGCCGGATCCGTGCCCAGAACGCTTGGCCGCCGGCCCGTGGTCAGCTCAGGTGAGGCGAGGATCCTTCACCTCAAGATCTCCCGCACCCCAGAGACCGTCCTGGTCTCCGCACTGACGCCGGCCGCACACGCATCACGCCACACGTCGAGCATTTGCCCCGGCTGTCGAGGCCTCCCGGCCTACCAGCACTTGGCCTTAGCGCGAGGCCGGTAGGCGGGGATCCCCTATGCCTGAGAAGCGATCCGTCCCGGGCCATGGCTGTACAGCAGCGAAGTACAGCTACCACAGCGACCGTCACCGGGTGCCCGAACTCACCAGTGCCGCGGGGCCCGGCCTGCCACCGCTCTGCGTTGCGCAGCTGTCGAGGCACACATCGAGAGCTCCCGACGGTGGGCCGAGCGTTCGCGGCCGCGCTCAGCGGCTGCTCAGCGGCTTGCCGTACTTCTGAGCCGTGGACAGGTACGGGAGGCCGAGCGTGCGGGGCGAGAAGGCCGCCGAGCCGGCGGCGGAGCCGCTGGGGAGGAACCATGCGGCGCCCAGAGAGGCGTTCTCACCGGGGGATCCGACCGTGACATCCGGGACGCCGTTGGCGTTGCCGTCAGCCGAGGCGACCGCCCCGCCGAAGGTGTCGCCCGCCTCGGCGACGCCCGGGACGCCGGCCGTGTCCTGGTTCCAGGTGACGGACTTGGCAGCGCCGTTGGCGTCGAGCAGGCCCTGAGCGCCGCCGCGCAGCAGCCAGGCGGCGCCCGCCCCCGCCTTGCTTCCGATGGCCTCGCCGGGAGCGCCCGCGATCAGGTCGTCCCGGCCGTCGCGGTTGACGTCGGCGGCGGCGAGGGCGGCGCCGAAGCGGTCGCCGTTCTCGGCCACGCCCGGGACGCCCACCGTGTCCTGGTTGAGGGTCTCGTCGGGGCCGCCGAGCGGGCCGCCCGTGGGGCTTCCGTAGTGGATGTGGATGCCGCCGCCCTTGGCGAGCTCTTCGGGGCCGCACGGGTCGTCGATGTTCTCGTCGGCGATCTCACGGCATTCGCCGAGCGCCAGGTCGTCGTGGCCGTTGCCGTCGAAGTCGCCGGCGGCGAGGGCGGTCACGCCGGCGTTGTCCGTGTTCCAGATGTTGGCCATCTCGGACTGGTCGGCGTCCCACTTCCACAGGCGCACGTGGGACTGCGTCCAGGGGTCGCCCGCGGTCCAGTACGCCACGGCCAGGTCCGCCGTGCCGTCGCTGTCGAAGTCGCCGGTGGCCAGGACGGGGGCACGGCCGCCCATGTGGTCGGCGACGACGGTGGTGACCATGCTGTCCTCGCCCACGATGACACGAGCGACGACCTTGTCCGTGCCGCCGATCAGGATCTCCTTGTTGTCGTCGCCGGTCATCTCGGCTGCGGCGACCGACTTGCCGTACGCGGCCGACGGCGACGGCCCGCTGAGGACGGACGACCCCGGCCCCGGCCCGCCCGTCGATCCGCCTACGGCGATGACCATGCCCGCGTCCGTACCGCGGTCGATGACGTCCTCGCCGGGGACACCTGCGAGCAGTTCCGCGATGCCGTCGCCGTTGAGGTCCACCAGGGTCACGGATGCGCCGAAGCGGTCGCCGGCCTCCGGGGTGCCGGGGACCTCGGGAGTGGCCTGGGTGACGCGGATGCTCCCGTGGGCGCCGACGCCCTTCGGGCCGCCCCAGACGACGTTGACGTACCCGGCCTTGGCCTGGCCGCCGACGGTCCCGTCCGGGACGCCGACGGCGACGTCCGCGTAACCGTCGCCGTTGAAATCGCTCGTGGCGGCACGGGGTGCGGCAGCGGTGGCGCCGGGCGGGAAGGCGAACCCGGCGGTGGCCACAGCGGCGGCTGCGACGGCGCACGTCAGGATGCGGCAGCTGTGTGGCACGGGGGCTCCAACCGGTCGACGGGGTACGAGTCATCTGGTGTGACCGTCGAAGGGCGGAGCTGGTTGTACGGAGTTCACCGGGGGTTGGCGCCGGGTTCACGGTCGGCGGGCGGGATCCTCGATGTTGCCGGCGCCCGAGACCGCGACGCGGACATCGACGAGCTGGCCCTTCTCGTGCCGGCCAAGTGCCCGAACAGGCAGAGGGCCTCGGTCGACACCGGTCAGACCGAGGCTCCTCGAGCAGGGAATTCGGCAGCCAAGTACGCAGCTCAGCACGCTGGTTGCGGCAACCACCCCGCGGGCCTTTCCGAGAACACCGACCCGAGTTCGCTACCGGCAGGCAGGAAGCGTCTTGGACGTTCACGCCGTCCCGAGGGATTCCGATTGCGTGGCCACCGAGGTGCCGGTCGACTGCCGCCATGGTGCAACAGGACGAGCAGGCCGGGGCGTATCTGCTCGCGGAGTTGGATGCGACGCCGCTTGCCGAGCTGCGGCGGCGCGCCGCGATCGTCACGGCGCTGTCGGGTGGCCCCGCGTCCTTCTCGCAACCCTCCGTCTCCTACCGGGTGGACGGCGCGACGCGGTTCGCGTGGAACGACAGCGGCGGTCAGTCCGTCCACTGGTACTTCACCGACGACGGCCGGGCGCTGCTGCTCGCGTTCGAGCACGAGGGCGAGCTGAACGTCCCCGGACCGGTCGACGACTTCGCGCTCCAACTGACCTACTACCGGGGCGTCCCCGACGATCTGCTGCGGTACGCCGCGGACCGCACACCGGCGTACGAGAACCTCACCCTGACCGACCCCGAGACCGGTGCGACACTCCTGACGGCGACCGGGGTGTGCTGGTACGACGGTGCTCACTGGCACGTCGCCGACGGCCTGTTGGAGCACTGCGCGGAGGAGGGCATCGACCTCGACTTCGAGTCGGGGCTCGACCTGAGCCCGTACGTCCTCGACCGGGACTTCACCCCGGAGTCCTACCTCGACCACTACTACTACCGCGACGAAGGGGACAACCTGGCGGCCGCCGAGCGTGCTGCCGCGCTCGACAGCATCCGCCCCGTCTTCGCGCAGTACCCGCCGTCCGGTTGACGGCCCACGAGCCGACTCAACTCCGGGCGCCGGAGCTCCTCCCTTCGAGCGCCCCCCGCAACTCGTGGAGACGGACCGCCAGGTGGAGGCGCAGGGCGGAGTCCGGCGAGCGCCAGTCGTCGCCGAGCAGGGTCCCGATCCGGTCCAGGCGCTTCAGCAGGGTGTTCATGTGCACGTGCAGGGAGCGAGCGGTCTGGCTCAGGTTCCCCGCGTGGGCGAAGTAGGCGGCAGTCGTGGTGACGAGGTCGGTCGAGCGTCGCCGGTCGTACGCCAGAAGCGGGCCGAGGACTTCGTCGAGGAACTGGTCGAGGTCGTGGGCGCGTTCGGGGTCGAAGACGAGCGCGTACATCGCGTACTGCTGTGTGGTCGAGCCCCGGTCGGTCTCTCCCAGGGAGCGCATCACCTCGAGGCAGCGCCGTGTCAGGGTGAACGAGCGTGACCGTTCCTGCCCCGTGATGCGATCGGCGACCACGAGTACCGGCTCCCCGAGCGTGCGGCGCAGCCGGTGGTGGAGGGCGCCTGCCGCCTCCTGCACATCGTCGGCGCGCAGCAGCATCGTTGCCTGGCCGAGGTACTCGCCGGCCAGCCCGGACCACTCGGGCGAGACGGCGTTCAGCTGACGCACGACGTCGCCCGGCGACTTCCCGGGGCAGTCGGCCACGACGAGGACGTCGAGGTGATCGACGTCGACCCCACGGGTGAGTGCCCTGTCGCGCTGTGCAGGGTGGACGGGGGGACGTGACAGCAGTTCCATCAGCAGCTCTCCGCAGACCCGTTCCTCTGCTTCGACCCGAGCGTCACGCATGAGGATCAACAGGCCCATGATCTGGGCCGAGCGCTCAAGCATGCGGATGTCCGGCGGCTCCGGCGCGGCATGGCGCGTCAGGGACAGCGAACCGAGGTGGCTGCCGCCGGCCTGGATGACCGCCACGCTGTGGACAGCGCCGTCCTCACCCTCTGCGGTGGCGCACCGCCCGGTCCGCCGCGCCGCTTCGAGCAGCTCCGGTGCCGGTTCCCAGCCGGTGTCCGCGGCGTCTCCGCCGAAGGAGCGGCTTGCGACGACTTTGTCGTCCCGGTCCAGGACGGTCACCATGCCCCGCAGGTGCTCGACCAGAACCTGCGCGAGGTCGCCCGGCCCGCCGCCGGTCAGCACCACGTGAGTGAGCGCCTCGTGAACTGCCGCCGCCCGCTCCACCGTGGTGACCTGGTCCTCGATCGTGCGGTACGCCTCTTGAAGCCGCTGCACCGAGATGCGGCTCTCCTCGTAGAGCCGCGCGTTGTTGAGGGCGATCGCGGCGTGGTCGGCGAAGGCGCTGAAGAGAGCCACCTCGTCGTTCTCGAAGGGCCGTTCGGTGCGGTCGGCGGCGAAGAGGACGCCGACCGCCCGCTCGCCCACCAGGAGCGGTACGCCGAGGAGGGCCATGAGCCCCTCGCCGGCCACGAGCAGGTCGAAGGTGGGGTTGTGGCTGAGGGCGCGGGCCTCGCCGTAGTTGCTGACCCAGAACGGGGCTCTGGACTCGATCACCCGGCCGCCCAGACCGTCCCCCGGAGGCATGCGCGCCGATGAGAACTCCGGCGAGATGGTGCCCGCCGAGGCTCTGAGGGTGAGGTTCCCCTCCGCGTCCAGGAGCGACAGGTAGGCGAAGTCGCTGCCGATCAGCTCGTGGGCGTGCCTGACGATCGAGGGGAGGACCTCGTCGACCTCGCCGAGCGCCGCCATCGACCGGGCCGTCGCGTACAAGCTGCTGAGCTCGCGCTCGCGCCGCAGCCGGTAGGAGGCCAGCTCGTCGTTGTCAGCGGCGCGCTGCGTACCGGAATCCATGTGTGCCATCAGTACCCCTACGACGGACCAGGGTGGAGATTTCACACACCTTGAGGTCGTCAGGAGTGTATCTACTTTCCATCTGATGGAGCGCTTGCGCGGCTCTAGTCTCACCACACGCCACACGGCCGTGATGCACGTCGCAGTCGCCCGTCACGCAGGCCGTGAGGAAGCTCGAGGGAGAGGGGAGCCAGGTGGAGTTCGATTCCCGCGGCGAGGTCGCGCATGTCACCGGGGCCCGAGGTGGACTCGGGCGGTCCCTCGTCCTTGCTCTGGCTGCTCGCGGAGCGCTTGTGGTCGTCACAGACCCGGGCACGTCCTTGCCTGGTGCTCTCGAAGACGCGAGCCCGACCGCTTCGCCGCCGTGTGGTGCGCTGCCCGGCCCGAGCCGGTAGCGGGCCGCTGAGAACCCGGAGAGGCCTCCCGGCCGACGTCCGCCGACATCTTCCTCCCAACCCCTAGGGATCCCGCATGACTTCCTCTGCGCAGGCGCACGTCCGCGGCTCCGCTCCCGCTCCGGCGGCCGAGAGTCGCAGCTCTTGGAAGCTGCTCGCGGCCGGGCTGATCGGCAGCTCGATCGAGTGGTACGACTTCTTCCTGTACGGCATGGCGGCGGCGCTGGTCTTCCCGCACGTCTTCTTTCCCGACTCGTCCCCTCTCATGGGGACGCTGCTGTCCTTCAGCACGTTCTGGGCCGGTTTCGTGGCCCGGCCCCTCGGCGGGCTCCTCGCCGGCCACTTCGGTGACAAGTACGGCCGCAAGCCCACGGTCGTGGTCTGCCTGGTCGGAATGACGGCCGCGACCTTCCTCATCGGGTGTCTGCCGAGCGCCGCGAGCGTCGGCGTACTCGCTCCGACCCTGCTGGTGGCGCTGCGCTTCCTCCAGGGGATCGCGGCGGGAGGCCAGTGGGGCGGAATCGCGCTCCTCCTCACGGAGTCGGCCGCTCCGAAACGTCGCGGGTTCGCAGGCACCTTCGGTCAGACGAGCGTCCCGGTAGCGGTCATCATCGCCAACCTGATCCTCATCGCGGCCAGCACCCTCGTGCCGAGCGACGCCTTCCTGAGCTGGGGCTGGCGCATCCCCTTCCTGCTCAGCATCGTGATGTTCCCCGTGGTCCTGTTCATCCAGAAGAAGGTCGAGGACACCCCCGACTTCCGGAAACTGCAGGACGAGGCGGCACAGAAGCAGCAGGCGACCGTGGTGCGGGCGCCCCTGAGCGAGGCCGTACGCCGCAACTGGCGCCTCATCCTCCTCGGCTGCGGCACCCTCTCCGCCACGAACAGCCTCTTCTACGTCAGCATCACCGGCCTGCTGAGCTACGGCACGACCACGCTCCACATGGAGCGGAACTCGCTGCTGACGGTCACCCTGCTGAGCTCGGCGCTGATGACGGTGGTCCTTCCCTTCGCGGGGCACCTGTCGGACCGGTTCGGGCGGCGGATCCTGATCCTCGTCGGCGGACTGGGGGTGGCGGCCTGGGCCTTCCCCTACTTCGCGCTGGTGGGGACGAGGTCGGCGCCGTTGATCTTCGTCGCGGTCGCCGTCGGCTTCCTCTTCCAGGGACTGACCTACGGTCCGGCCGCCGCGTTCCTCGGGGAGCTCTTCGCGCCGAACGTCCGCTACTCCGGCGCCTCCCTCGCCTACCAGCTCTCCGCCATCGTCATCAGCGGCGGCACACCGATCCTCATGACCGCCGTGATCGCGGAGACGGGGGCGACCACCCTGGTCGCTGCCTACATCGCTCTGATGGGACTCATTACCTTCGCCAGCGCCTGGTTCCTGCCCGAGACGAACCCGGCGGAGGTGCGCGCGGACCCCGACGCGCTCCCCGGAGAGCACCTCTACCGCTGACCTGCGGCTGATCTACGACTGGCCGGTCGGCCCGCCCACTCCACGTACGACGAAGAGAGACTGCACATGTTCACGCCCGGAGTCGGTTTCCCCCTCGGTGACATCCCCGGAGCGCATGCGGCGGAGCGTCCGGACGCCGTCGCGGTGCGCGCAGACGGCGAGGAGCTGACCTGGGAGCAGCTGCACCGGGCGAGCAACTCCGCCGCGCGCGGCCTGAGGGTGTCCGGTGTCGAGCGGGGGCGCATCGTCGCCCTGATGCTGCCGAACGGCCTGGACGTCGTGGTGGCGGCCTTCGCCTGTCTCAAGATCGGCGCCGTCCCTCAGCCCCTCTCGACGGGACTCGCGCCCGCCGAGGAGCAGGCGATTCTCGAGCTGTCCGATCCGGGAGCCGTCGTCGGCGTCGAGGACGGTGTGCTCCTGGGCGACGGCCGATTCCGGTCCACCACCGTCGCAGAGCTGCGCCGGCTCGGCGGAGCGGACGCCGACCTCGCGACGGAGATCGCTCCGTCGTGGAAGGCGCCGACCTCGGGAGGATCCACCGGCAGGCCGAAGATCATCCTCTCGGGCTCGCCGGGAACGTTCAAAGGCTTCGATACGGAGATCTGGGGGCTGAGGACCGGTGAGCAGGCACTCGTCACAGCGCCCGTCCACCACAACGCGCCCTTCTCGACGACCATGACGACCCTGTTCAACGGCGGCACCGTCACTCTCCTGGGCAAGTTCGACGCCGAGCGGGTACTGGCCGAGGTGGATCGGCATGCGATCACCTGGGTGTATCTGGTGCCGACGATGATGCGGCGCATCCTGGCGCTGCCCGAGCAGACCCGCGAACGGTACGACCTCTCCTCCCTGGTGTCGGTGTGGCACTGCGCGGAACCGTGCCCGCCCGCGATCAAGCAGGCGTGGATCGACTGGCTGGGGGCGGAGAGGATCTGGGAGCTCTACGCCGGAACCGAGGCCCAGGCCGGATGCACCGTCTCGGGTACGGAGTGGCTCCGGCACCGCGGCTCGGTGGGCCGTGTGACCTGGGGTGAGATCAAGGTCGTGGCGCTCGACGGCACGCCGGTCACCGAGCCCGGGGTCACCGGTGAGGTCTTCATGCGGGTCGTTCCGGGCAACCCGCCCACGTTCCGCTACATCGGCGCCGAATTGAAAGAGACCGACGGATGGTCGACCCTCGGCGACATCGGTGAGTTCGACGCGGAGGGTTACCTCTACCTTCGCGACCGCCGCTCGGACATGCTGCTGGTCGGCGGTGTCAACGTCTATCCCGCCGAGATCGAGAGCGCACTCGCCGAGCACCCGGACGTCCTGTCCAGCGCGGTCATCGGACTGCCGGACGCCGACCGTGGGAACCGGATCCACGCCATCGTCCAGGTCGACCAGGGGCGCACGACCACGGCGGAGGAGATCAGCTCCTTCCTCGCCGCCCGGCTGTCGTCCCACAAGCGGCCCAGGTCGATCGAGGTGGTCGACACCCCGCTGCGCAGCGCGGCAGGCAAGCTGAGGCGCTCCGCGCTGCGAGCCCAGCGTCTGCCCGACGCGGAGGCTGCCCGCTGACCGGCCGGCGGCCACCGATCCCCGGCCGAGCAGGCGCCCTGCGAGGCCGGAAGGTCCACGCCGTCGCCTGTGGCGTCAGTACGGAGGAGCAGTGCGCGGCGTCTCGTAGTTCCGTCGTACGGCAGCCACGGCGCCGGACGCTCAGCTGTGCCAGATCGCGTGGACGCGCTCGGCCTCTGCGGCGGCTTGTCGCCGACCGGCCCGCGCCGCACCCGGAATGCGAGTCGCGTCCAGGGGGTTGGGGCCGAACGCACGGCGGGCTGCTCTGTCCGGGACCAGCAAGGCGACCTGCGTACCGTCGGCTGCCAGTGAGGCCACCTGGTCCGTAGCGCTCGGGCTTGCCCCGGGCCCCTTCGGTATCGGCGCCAGCACGACGGCCCTTCGGTGGCCGTGCACCAAGTCGGCGTTGGTCGTCGAGCGCACGCCCCCGTCCACCCAGCGCCGCTTTCCGACCGTGATCGGCGGGAACAGCGGGGGCAGCGCGCAACTGGCCGCCACCGCCCTCACCAGATCGACCCCGCTGCGGGCGGTGAAACCAGTGGGCTCGCAGGTGACCGCCTCCACCGCGAACAGCCGCAGCGGCCTCTCCGGCCAGACGGTGACCGGGAGTTGAGAACCGATCGCGTCGAGGACCTCGGTCTCCGGCACGTCGCGCACGGACAGTGCCAGCCTGCACAGGCGCTTGAGGACGGTCTCCGGATCACGCGAACCGAGCGCCGCCCACAGGTACTTGGCGGTCATGGCGAACGTGAAGTCCACGTCCAGCACGACGCGCTCCCCGCTGACCTGCCCCTGGTAGAGGTCGGCCGGCGCCGTTCCCGCGGCCAGCTCGACTGCGAGTAGCGCACCGGCAGATGTGCCGGCGAGCAGGTGGGCGTCGCTGAGATCCACACCGGCCTGTGCCAGCCCTGCCAGCACACCGGCCTGCCACGCGTACGCGGTCAGGCCGCCCCCTCCCAGCGCCAGTGCCGCATCCGCCACGCCCACCTCCCCGCTAACCGGGGACTACTCCCCGGTTAGCGGGACGCTAGCATCACAACCGGGGAGTGGTCCACGCTTGCATGGGATCCGAAGAGTTGGGTGCATGAGATGACGGTCGGCAAGGAACCCCGATGACCCTGCGCCGCGACGCACAGCGCAATCGGGAGGCTCTACTTGCCGCCGCGCGCGAGGTGTTCGCCGCGTCGGGCCTCGACGCCCCGCTCGACGTGATCGCCCGCCGTGCCGAAGTCGGCAATGCGACGTTGTACCGGCACTTCCCGGACCGGGCCGCGCTGGTGGAGGCGGTCTTCCACGACCTGTTGGCCGAGAGCCGGCGCCTGGGCGAAGAGGCGCGCACCAGCACCGATGCGTGGACCGGTCTGACCGGCTACCTGGAAGGGATATTCGCGGGCCTGGCAGCCAACCGGGCCGCCAACGACCTGATGACCACGGGCATCCAGGGCGTCGCCTCCCTCGATGCCCTCAATGTCCACAACCGCGAGACGATCGACATCCTCGTCTCTCGCGCCCAGGAGCAGGGCATCGTGCGCGATGACGTCGTGGCCGAGGACCTGCTGTTCCTTCTGGCCGCACTCGGCAGGGTCGTGCCGGCCTCCGCCTCCGTCGTTCCCGATTCATGGCGGCGCTACCTCGCTCTCCTCCTCGACGGTCTTCGCACCCAAGCTGCCCGGCCGCTGCCCGCGCCGCCCCTCGCGCCCGACCAACTCGGCCGCGTCCTCCACGACCTCGGCCCCCACAAGGCCAGGAGTTCGCGGTGAAGGCCCACCGGCACGCCGCCGGGGCACGTCGGGACGTCCGGGCTCAGAGGGCGCAGTCTCGGCCCGGGGGCTCCCGCGAGCCGCGATGAGTCCTGCGGCGTCCGGCGGTCGAGACTTCCGAACGCGTCGTCGCCGAGGAGGACTTCTGATGCGCAGAGTGACCTGTTCGATGGCCGTCTCACTCGACGGTTACATCGTCGGGCCGGACGGCGGCTTCGACTGGACGGCGATGGACGAAGGCCCACGCGCCCGGGGCTTGTTCGTCGTGCGACTGCTCCAGTTCGCCGGACGGTCGCGCGCCCGATCCGTCCCAAGTGCTGTTGTCCGAACGGTGACTTGATCGGTGGCCCGCCCGTCCCTGCCGCCCGTTCTGGCACCCGTGACAGCGGTGCCATGATGATCGCCATCGGCGGGTTCCTCCTGCTGGAACGTCTGGCCGGGCAGCGCCCCCGCCGCACTCGCGCCCGGGGGCAGCACCACGCCCCGCCTGCGAGACCGGCCGCCAACACCGTTCAAGGAGAGCCCGTGGAAGACCCCACGCAGCAAGAACAGGCAAGCCCCGAGGTGCGGAAGCGCATCCAGGAAAGCTTCGACCGCCAAGGGCTGATGGGCCATCTCGGCGCCCGCATATCCCACATCGGACCGGGATGCGTTCGCATCGTCCTGCCCGCTCGGCCCGAAGTCACCCAGCAGGACGGCTACTTCCACGCGGGCGCCACCAGCGCCATCGCCGACACCGCGGGCGGCTATGCGGCCTTCACTCTCTTCCCGGAGGACACATCGGTGCTCACCGTGGAGTACAAGGTCAATCTCCTGTCACCCGCCGTCGGCGAATACGTCGAAGCTGTGGGGACGGTCCTGAAGCCCGGCCGGACCCTGACCGTGTGCCGGCTGGAGGTCTTCGGCGTCAAGGACGGCCGGCGGAAGCTCGTCGCCACCGGCCAGCAGACACTGATCTGCGTGAGCTGACCCCGTCGAACGAACTGACCTGAGCCACCGATCAGGACACCGTCCGCACCCAGATGACCAGGAGCCGCCCCTTCGTCGCCGCAAGATCGCTGCGGGCTCGACGCCCCTGGAGGCTCCGCCGGCCCTGAGCGGCAGCGGCCCGTCCCCCTCGGCTCACCCCGACGGGTCATCAATGTTGGCGGCGAGAGCCTGGAGCGGCACATCCTGGCTGGGAATGGAAGCTTTCCTGGCCGTTCTGCCCCCCCCGGCAGGTCCACCTGGAGGGCCGACGCCTCGACGTCGACGGGAAGGGCACAGCGCGTGGCGGACAGCATGGGTTGGGTGAGTGACCTGCTCGCGGCTGTGCAGACGGCACAGCCGGCGAAGTCGGTCGCGGTGCTGGCGAGGGTTCTGCGGGAGCAGCTCTCCGCCGAAGAAGTCTCCTTCCTCATCACGGACTTCGCGGGCGACTCCGTGGTCCGGTTGACAGGGTCGAAAGAGCAGGGCGGCACCGTCGCGCCCGAGCCGATCGCCCTGCCCGGCACGGTCTACGAGCGGGTGATCCGTTCCCAGCAGATGTGGGTGAACGCCGAGGGGCGTACGGAGGACGAGGCCGGGCGGCGCAGTACCCGGATCGTCGCTCCGGTGACCGACAGGGGGGACGCGATCGGGCTCCTGGCGCTGACTCTTCCCACTCCCCCCGACGGCGAGTCGCTGGAACACATCTCGGAGGCCACGCGTGTGCTGGCGTACGCCGTGGTCGTCAACAGGCGCTTCACCGATCTGTACGAGTGGGGGAGGCGGACGACCCGGATGTCCCTGGCCTCGGAGATCCAGCACCGTCTGCTGCCCGAGTCCTTCACCTGTGAGGCCGGGCCCTTCATCATCGCCGGGTCGCTGGAGCCGGCAGCCGATGTGGGCGGGGACACCTTCGACTACACCCTCAACGGTCACGGCCTCAGCATGTCCCTGACGGACGCCATGGGCCACGACGTGCGGGCCGCGCAGCTCGCCACCGTCGTCCTGGCCGCCATGCGCAACGCGCGCCGCGCCGGTCTGGATCTCGTGGCGCAGGCGGAAGCCGCCAACAGCGCCGTGTTCGATCACGCGGTGCGCGAGCACCGGGCGGTTCTCGACAGGACGGCTCAGGTGAGCCAGGCGCTGGCCGAGCACGGTGCCCAGGCGATGGTCACGGGGCAGCTGCTGTGGGTCGAATTCGACACCGGGCGCACCGAGTTCATCAACGCAGGCCACGTCTGGCCCCTGCTCCTGCGCGACGGCCACGTGGAAGAGCTCGCCCCGGTCGTCGACCTGCCGTTCGGTATCGCACCGAACACCGAGTACCGCGTCCAAAGCATCGACCTGCGCCCCGGTGACCGCCTAGTGATGATCACCGACGGCATGCTCGAGCCGCACGGTCACGAGAGCGTGCTGCATCGCCTGATCAAAGAGACGGCCACCCAGCACCCGCGTGAAGCAACGCGCCTCTTCACGCAGTCCGTTCTGCATGCCAGCGACCGCAATCCCCGAGACGACGCCACAGTGCTCTGCCTGGACTGGCCCCGCCCTGGACAGTCCCCCCACGGCACGTCGCCCCCCTCGCCGTAGAGACACCTGGACGCACCCCGAACCTGGACACCCGTACGCAGCGAGATGATCCGGCCCGAGCGCCGGACGTCACCGGTCGGGCGTCACGTGCTGAGGATCTCGTCGGGGCTGACGCCGTACACGTGGCGGTAGGAGGTCGCGAAGTCGGCCGGTGTGGAGAAACCCCAGCGCGCGCCGATGTCATCCACCGTCACTCCGTCGTCGGCACCCTCACCTTTTCCCGCGGCCAGGAGGTCGAAGTGCGCGCGGTCCAGGCGGACACCGCGCAGGCTGCCCAAGGGGGTGGTGGTGTGGTGCCGGGCGAAGGCGATCTGCAGCGCCGCGGGACTGATGCGGGCCGCGGCGGCCATGTCGGTCAGGCCGATGTCGTTGTCGGCGTTCTCCTCCATGAACGCGATGGCTCTGCGTACGGCGCTCGGCGTGGCATCGCCGCCGTCTGCCGAAGTGGGCTGCGGCCCCCCGGTGTTGGGAAAAGTGATCAGCGCGCTCTCGGCGAGGCTGCGGGCGATGTTGCCGCTCACCAGCGGCTCGTACATCGCGCCCTGCCGGGCGTCGAGGAGGCGGCGCGCACGTGCGACGGCCCTGCGCCAGTGGTCGGCCAGACCGGCGGACGCGGGCTCCATGCCGGTGAAGTGGACCGCGCTGCCCGGCTGGTCCTCGGTGAAGCCCGCGGTCCGCTTCAGCAGGGCCTGGCTCAGATTGACCGAGCAGTACTCGGTGTTGTGCACGTGGACGGTGTAGGGCTTGTGCGGCGGTGGATTGGCGGCCGTGTCACCGGGCCCGGTGCGTCGGGCTCCTCCGCTCCACTGGTGCTCCATCCAGCCCGTCATCACCTGGAAGACCGCCAGATTCTCCAGAGGTCCCACGTCGAAGGTGGCGTCCATGCCCAGAGCCAGGTCGTCCAGCGCGAACGAGCCGCAGTCGTAGCGTGTGTGGCTGATGAACTGATCGTGCTCGGTGCCTCTCAGGTGCAGATCGCTCCCATAGGCGTCGCTGAGGAACTTGCGGCCCAGGTCGAGGTCACTGGTCTTGAACACACGCCGCATGGGCAGTCCGCGGACCGAATGGTTCAGCTCGGCGGTAGCGTTCATAAGCTTTCCAGTCAGAAGCGCAGGGTCCGTGCCGTCAGCTGCCCGTACGCGTCGCTGCAGGCGGTGAAGAAGCGGTCGGGGCTGACGCAACCTCGGTCGGTCGCGACAGCTGAGGTCGTCAGGTCTGTCACCGCAGATGACGATCCGACTGCTCCACTCGTACGGGCTGCTCCTACATCAGGCCTCTTCGTCACCCCTCGCAAACACGTCGAAACCGCTTATAACACCTCACTAGCGAGGCTACTCCTCGTCAGTGAGCACGCTCGCGGGCCGAGGCGCAGCGCAGGCCGGATCACGGCGGAGACAGTAGGCCGCCGGTTCGGGCCTGAGAGAGGGTGCGCAGGTCAGAGACCGGTTCCGGTCAGGGAACCGGCCTCTTCGATGTGGTCGGTCCTGCTGTCGTCGGCAGGGCGGGCGCTCGTCGGTCCTCGGAGTAGGCCTTCAGATAGCCGGCCGCCGTGTTGATCACCGCCATCAGCGGTACGGCGACCACGGCGCCGGGGATTCCGGCGATGAGGCTCCCGGCGACCACCGCGAGGACCACCGCGAGCGGATGTACGCGCACCATCCGGCCGAGGATGAACGGCTGCAGCACGTGGCCCTCGAGTTCATTGACCAGCGCGACGACGGCCGCAGCGAGCACGGCGGTGAGGAGGCCGTTGGTCACGAGCGCCACCAGTACGGCCAGCGCACCCGAGATGGCGGCGCCGACGATCGGCACGAAGGCGGCGATGAAGATGACGACGGCCAGGGGCACCGCCAGCGGCACGCCGAGGATCAGCAGCCCCAGGCCGATGAAGACGGCATCGATGAGGGCGATCAGCACGGTGCCGCGTACGTATCCGGTCAGGGTGGCCCAGGCGAGCGGGCCGGCTCCGGCGACACCCTCGCGGGCCGCACTCGGCACCAGCTTGAGCACCCAGTTCCAGATCCGGGCGCCGTCGTAGAGCAGGAAGAGGCTGATGAACATCGTCAGCGCCACCCCCGAGAGGAACCCCACCAGGACGGTGATGCCCGCGAGCCCGGCTGAGGTCGCTGTCTCGCTGTGGTCGCCGAGCCACTTGCTCAGGCTCTTGCCGATGTTGTCGACCTGCTCCTCGGGAACGTGGAACGGGCCGTCGATCGCCCAGCGTTGCATCTCGTCGATGGCTTCCTGCACCCGGTTGGTGAGCGTCGGCAGGTTGTCCGTCACCTGCCAGGCCACGAACCAGCCGATCAGGCCGATGGCCACGAAGCCGGCGACGAACGTGATCGCGGTGGCCAGCCCCCGGCTCACGCGGTGTCGCTTGAGCCAGGCGACCGTTGGCTGCAGCAGTGCCGTGACCAGCAGTCCGGCGGCGAAGGCGAGGACGAGCAGGCTGATCGCGCCGATGATCCGGCCCAGCACCCAGATGAGTGCGGCCAGCAGCAGCAGCCGCCATGCCGCCTCGGCCGCGACCCGCAGGCCCCAGGGAAGTGCCACCGAGGGCACGGGCCGTCCGGCGCCCGCCGGACGGCCGGGAGGCGGCTCGGTGCCCGGCGAGGGTGACGGCTCAGCTGCCCCAGTGACGGGCGCCTCGGCCCCACCGTCGCTGGTCGCCTCTTCCTCGGCCGACTGCTCGGCTCGTCGGCCGAGGATCCTGGCGGCAAGGCGTGCAACGCCGTCGCGCAGTCTGTCAGCCCTGCTCGTCATCGTGCGTCCTCCGCCTCCGCAAACCCGTCTGAGATGGTGCGGTGCTGCTGGACCTGGACGTTACCGGCGGCGAGGTTGCAGACGGGAAGGGCACGCGATGGAGCACCCGACGCATCGGCCATCGGCATCCAGGCCCTAGGGGCGGACCAACTGGCCCGGCGCCGGCCTGCCGCCCGCCGGAGCAGTGCCCTCTCTGTTCCGACGCTGCTCGGCGGCCGTGCCGTGAGTCCGGCCGGCCCGGAGGTCGCTGCGTCGAAGGCGGCTGAACGTGCGGGACGGGCGTCACATGCTTTGATCATCGAGTGACAGGGGTGTTCGAGCGCTGCCGAATACCGGAGACTCTCGCCGTCATCCCAATTGCCGATGCCAAACGGAGGATTCCCGGATGCGCGGACCGCGTGTACAGCTGGCGGCAGTCGTCGTCGTGAGCATGGCTCTGCCCGTAACGCCTGCGCTGGCCGAGCAGCCCGCCGGGTGCACCGACGCCTCGGTGCAACTGACGGTGGAGGAGCAGCGCTTGGCCAAGTCCGTACCCCAGGAGATCCTGCAGCGTTCCGGCTTCGACTCGGTGGCTCCGGGCTTCACCAAGGCCCTCTGCGGTGCGGATTCGTACCGTCAGGCGCAGCAGTTGGTGGTGCGGCACGGGCAGCGGCTGTGGCAGCGCGCCGTGGACCGGGCCCAGGGGCGCGGCCCGGAGGGCGGGGACCTGAGTCGAGCGGATGACCGCCCCTTGTACTGGGCGCGGCTCGGGATGACAGGGGCGTTGCGGCAATGGCAGCCCCGCTTCGAGCTCTCCGACGACCGGCGCACGGCACTGCTCGACCGGCTGGAGCGCAGCTCGCGCGGTCAGGACGCCATCGGCTTCCCGGGCGGGAAGGACAAGCACCTGAAGCGAATGCTGGTCACCGGCTTCGACCCGTTCACGCTGGACGAGGACATCCGGATCAGCAACCCGTCCGGGGCCAACGCGCTGGCGCTCGACGGCACGGTCGTGCGCACCAAGGCGGGCCGGGTCAGGATCGAGACGGCCATGTTCCCCGTGCGCTGGGCGGACTTCGCCCGCGGCACGGTCGAGCAGACGCTGCGGCCGCACCTGCCGAAGGTGGACCTGTTCACCACCGTCAGCCAGGGCCGGCCAGGACGGTTCGACGTCGAGCGCAACAACGGGGCCTGGCGGGGGACCTTCCCCGACAACGACAACGTCTCGGCCCCCGGGACCGTGCCGGTGTCCGACCCCTCGACGCAGCCTCAGTGGACGACCACCACGCTTCCGTACCAGGACATCGTGTCCACCCCGACGGGCCGGTTCCCGGTGAAGGACAACACGGAGGTGGTCGAGATCCCGGCGGGCGAGAGTGAGCCGGTGACGCGGCCGGACGGTCCGACAGAGGGCTCCACCGCACGTGAGGGCGGTGGCGGGGACTACCTGTCCAACGAGATCGCCTACCGTGCGACGCTGCTGCGCGACCGTCTCGGTCTGAGCATCCCCGGTGGCCATGTGCACACCCCGGTCCTCGAGTTCGGCTCGGACAACACCGATCCGGCCACGGGCAAGATCACCGACCCGGAGTTCCTCAAGAACCGGCAGGACATCATCGACCAGGTCCGCTCGATCATCAGGGTGGCGGCCGAGCACTGACGCCGGCCCTCCGCCCGGGCTTCGGAACGAGGCGGCGTGACGTGACGGCGTTACGTGACGGCGTGAGGCGTGACCTGACGGCGTGACGACGTGCCGGATGCGTACCGAAGCCGGGCAGGGACGCTCAGCCTCGCAGCCCCGCAGCCAGCTCGGTAGCCCGCTCTTGCGGCGGTGCTTTCCGGCGATCTCTTTGTACCGTTCTTCCGGGACCGGACAACAGGGGGACGGTGGGGATGGACGGTGTCACGATCGGGGACCGCGTGGCCGGGCAGGCCGACCGGTTGGTGGGGCGGAGCCGTGAACTGGCGTTGTTCGGCCGGGTCCTGGCCGGGACGCTCGACCGCAACGTGTTGCTCGTGCACGGTCCCGGCGGGATCGGCAAGACCGAGCTGCTGCGCGCTTCGCTCCGCAAGTCCGGCATGGACGGCTACATGTTCCTGCGTCCAGGACCG